>JBFXBG010000108.1:0-13839 GCA_050183505.1 Gemmatimonadales bacterium
CCCGGGCCAGCTCGGAAAAGACCGCATCACCCATTTCCGCGGTGGTTTCGACCCGGCGCAACTCGACCCCCTCCGGCGCCGGCTGCCCGGAGGGCCCGGAAATGAGGACCACGTCGGCCCCGCGGGCCCAGGCCGCTTCGGCCAGACGGTAACCCATCCGGCCGCTGGAGCGATTGGTCAGCACCCGGACGGGATCGATCGGTTCCCGGGTCGGTCCCGCGGTGACCACCACCCGGCGCCCGCGGAGCCGGCCGTTGCCGCGGAGAATACGCTCGGCATGCGCCAGGATCACCTCGGGCTCGCTCATCCGGCCCGGCCGGTTCGAGGGGCCCTCCGCCAGCGGGCCGGTGTCGGGGCCGACGACATGATAGCCCCGATCCCGCAGGGTGGCGAGGTTCGCCATGGTGGCCGGATGCGCGTACATCGCATCGTTCATGGCCGGAGCCAGGAGCACCGGCACGGTCCGGGCGAGGAGCAGCGTGGTCAGGAGATCATCGGCCAGCCCCAGCGCGGCCCGGGCCAGGAGCTGGGCCGTGGCGGGCGCCACGATGATCAGATCGGGTTGCTGGGCGAGTCTGAGGTGGGCGAGGGCCGTCCCGGGCTCCCAGAGAGAGGCCAGGGCCGGACGGCCGGTCAGGGCTTCGAAGGTCAGGGGCCGGACGAAGGCCGTGGCCGAGTGCGTGAGAACGGTGTCCACGCGGGCCCCGGCCTCGGTGAGGCGGCGGGCGAGATAACAGCTCTTGTAGCTCGCAATCCCGCCCGACACGCCCAGTACGACGTGCCGGCCGGCCCAGCTCACGCTTCGGAGCGACGGCGGCGCAGGAGTCGGTACTCGAGGTCGCCGGACACGAGGGCATCCAGCGCCACGGTCGTGAGCTTCTCGTCCTGGCCGATCAGCCGTTCGCGCGGCAGCTCGTTCAGATACCGGGCGAACTTGGCCGCCACCAGCACGGCGAGGTATTTGTTCCCGCCTTCCCGGGCGGCTTCCTGCGGGGTGTAGATGCGCATCGGGTTCCTTCGTAGGGATCAGGGTTTACGTCACCAGCGCCGGAGGCCGGATATCGGATCCGCGGTATCAGGCCCGGGTCTTCAGTTCATCCAGTGCCGCCAGCACATCCATCCGGAGCCGGCGCACCGCGGACGACAGGTCTTTCTGCCGGCGGACGCGGTGGACTTCGGCATCGAGAATCGCGGCCACGTGCTCCACCGCGGTGACCAGGTCGTCGTTCACCACGACGTAGTCGTATTCATCCGCCAGCGCGAGCTCGTCTGCCGCGTGCGCCAGCCGGGTCCGGATCTTCTCCACCGGCTCGGTATTCCGGCCCTTGAGCCGTTCCAGCAGCACCGCGGCCGAGGGCGGCAGGATGAAGATCCTGACGGCTTCCGGATAGTGCTCACGCACCTGGCGGGCGCCGTCGGTTTCGATGTCCAGCACCGCGTGCCGGCCTTGCGAGAGTACCCGCTCGAGTTCGGCCTTCAGCGTCCCGTACAGCTCGCCGCCGTACTCGGCCCACTCCACGAATTCTCCCGCGTCCCGCCGGCGGACGAACTCGGCCCGGGAGAGAAAGAAATAGTCCCGGCCCTCGGCCTCGCCTTCACGCAGGCCCCGGGTGGTGGCGGAGACCGAGTAGCCCAGGTCGTCCCGGCCGGTGAGCAGCTGCCTCGCGATGGTCGACTTGCCGCCCCCGGAGGGCGAGGACAGGACCACGATGAACGGGCTCATTCCAGGTTCTCGATCTGTTCCCGGAACCGTTCCAGCTCTCCCTTCATGCCGATCACCAGTCCGGCGATCTCCGCATCGTTGGCCTTGGAACCGATGGTATTGACCTCGCGCCCCATCTCCTGGGCCAGAAAGCCCAGATGCTTTCCCACCGGCGCGTCGCCGGCCAGGGCCTGGCGGCATGCCACCACGTGGCTCTCCAGACGCACCAGCTCCTCGGTGATGTCGAGCTTGTCGGCGATAAACGCGAGTTCCTGGGCCAGACGCTGGTCGTCGATCGGCCGGCCATCCAGGAGCTGCGCCACCGAGGCCCTCAGCCGGTCCCGCTCCCGGACCAGCCGGCCCGGCGCCAGATCCGCGACCCCGCGCCGGCCCTGATCCAACAGGTCCAGCCGGTATCCCAGCTCCTGGGCCAGGACGTCCCCCTCGCGCCGCCGCATGGCCCGGCACTGCTCCCCCGCCTCCCGGACGATGGCCTCGAGTTCCGGCCAGCCGATCTGGATGTCTTCCGGGGCCGGCGTGGTGATCACTTCCGGCTGACGGACGACCATCTGGAGATCGATCTCCCCCGGCAGGGCGAGCGCATCCTTCAACTCCTGCAGCCGGCCGGCCATGACCCTGGCCCGGTCCAGGTCGATCACCGGCGCCGCCCGCCGCTCGGCGGTCTCGAGCCAGCGGACCGACACCGTGACGTGGCCGCGATCGAAGTCCCGCCGCAGCGCCTCCCGCAGATCCGCCTCAAAACCCGCCAGGTCACCCGGGAGCTTGAGCGAGAGGTTGAAATAGCGGTGGTTGACGGTCCGGATCTCGACCCGGATCCGGCCACCGCCAACCGCACCCTCCGCGGCGCCAAAACCGGTCATGCTGACGGGCAAACTCGCGCCTCCACAAGGGCGATAGGAAGCCGCAAAAGTTAGTCAGGAGAGGGGGTTATGGGAAGGCGGGCGGGCGGGGGGGGGGGGGGGGCATGGCGGGCAGGCGGGCAGAATGGTCGCGATCAGATCCGGAGCGTCATGCCACCAGCCGGTTCACCGTTCCCTGTTCACCGGTCACCGCGGCCGGCTATCAGCTTCTCCACCGCCTCCGGGACGGCCCGGCCCTGCCCCAGGGTGTGGACCAGCAGGTCCCGGGCCTCCAGTTCGAGGTCCCACGGGAAGTGGCGCTCTTCCGCCGGGCGGAACGCGGAGCCCAGGGGAATCCGCATGTACGAGGTGTCGGTGTGGGGCTCGAGCAGGTCGGCGCCCTCTTCAAACCGGTCCAGACTGTCGGCCCAGGTCTGGTCATCCTGTCCGGCGAACGGGATCAGAGCGAAGACCCGACCCTGGATGTTCCCGTCCTCCTCCTGCACAACCAGCGCAAGCCGCACCGGCCGGCTGAAGAACCCCCGGGCGACCAGGATCTTCGGGACATCCGGTTCAACATAGCTTCGGGTGACGACACAGGGCCCCGCCCGGGTCACCATGCAGACCAGCCCTTCGGGGGTCGCCGGATCGGGGGCCGGGGCCACGCGCAGCAGGACCGGGCCGTTCGTGGCCACCGCCGTGAGCGGTTGACCGCTGGAATCCTCCCGCGGCTCCCACTCGTCGCCGGGATCGCGGCCGCGTGACCAGTTACCCATTGATATCAGGCTCCAGAAGCCCGGGGGAAAGGGCTCTGACTGATATTATCGGCCTGGCAGGCAGGTTCCTTGAGGGATTGAGGGGTTGGCGGCCCGGGCATGAACGGCTGGTCCAGGTCAATCCCTCAATCCCTCAATCCCTCAATCCCCCAATCCCTCAATCCCTCAATTCACGAACTCCCACCGCGCACCGAAGGTGCTCCCGAAGCGCGGCACGAAGTACTCCGGCACGAACGACCGCTTCTCGCCGTTGAGATTGATCCGGTCCCAGAAGATGATGAGCCGGCCCAGCCGGATCTGGACCTGGCTCCGGAAGAAGGTGGCCCCGCCCAGTTCAATCGGCGTTCCGGTGCCGTCCACGCCGATTGTCCCGGAGCTCCACGCCTCCATCCCGAGCTGCAGCTTCAGGTCGAAGATGCCGCTCGGGAATTTCCGGAGGAACTGTGAGCGGATGGTACCGGTCACGTAGGAGTGGGTGGGCGGGATGCCGTCTACCGACGCCCCCATCGGATCGCTGTACCAGCCCTCGATGGTGAGCCACTGCAGCGGGGCGATCCGGCCGGAAACGGTGAGCCAGTCGGTCCGGCCCGGCGGACGCAGCGAATCGATCAGCAGAAAGGGCTGCGGAACGAAGGGACGGAAGGCGTCGGTACGGGCAATGCCGATCTCGAGTGTGACCGGCCGGGAGTGAAAGCCGAGGTGGGCCGAGAGATCGGTCAGATCCTGAGCGGAGTCGGTGAGGACCGCCGGCGCGGCGACGACCTTCCCCAGCCGGGCCGCCCCGGCCAGGGTGAACCCCAGCGGCAGGGCCAGCCCGGCCTGCGCACCCGTCCACCGGCTTTCCCGGTTCTCATCATGCCGCTGGTAGACGATCTCCCCGTTCAGCGTGAATCCGCGGATTCCCGCCCAGCCGGCGTTGGCCCGGGCGTCGAGGCCGGTCCAGCGGGAGCGGTAGAACACCGAGCCGCCCAGGTCGGCCGTCGGCGTCCGGAACGACGCCAGTGCACCCACCTGATTGAACGACTGATCCACGCCGCTGCCCCGCCACCGGCTGTGGCCGTAGATCAGATCCGTGCGCAGGCCCAGCTCGGTGCCGGAGGGACGGTAGAAGACCCGCACCTGCTCATCCGCCCGGTCGCCGCGCTGGCCGGCGCCGATCGTGTCGCCCGCGGCGCGCTCATAGGGCCGGCGTACGGGGGACATGCGGATGGACTGCGCCTGCACCCCGAACTTCGGTGACGGCACCCAGCCGAGCTGGAGGCGGTAATGGGTATTGGTGTGGGTGCTGGCAAACCCGCTGCCGGTCGGCGCATCGAAATACTCCCCCGCGACCACGAAGCCCAGCCCGTTCTGGAACCGGCGCTCCAGCGAGCCGATGTAGCGCGCGATGCTCTTGTCGCCGGAGGCAATGCCGATCCGCGACCGCGCGGCCAGCCGGTCCCGCCGCCAGGTGAACAGATGGACCCGGAGATACCCGGGCCACCGGTCGATCTCGATGCGCTCCAGGAAACTGAGCGGGAAGAGCGCCGGGTCCGTCCCCAGGCTGTCGGGGCCCATCGGCAGGTAGGGGAGTCCGTCGAGGTAGTACTCGACCGAAGTGGCCCCCCGACCCTGATAGTCGGGGTATTCCGGTCGGCCGAACCAGCCCCCGCGCCACAGATACACGCCCGGCACCCGCTGCAGCAGATCTCCCACCGATTCGGCAATACCCCAGTCGATCGTATCCCGGGTAATGACGATCCGGCTCAGCGGTGCCCGCGGCCCGCCGACCCCGACCAGCGGCAGCACGTTGAGCGGCACTCGAGCCGCCCGCTCCGCCTCGAGGAACCGGGCCGTCTCGTCCACCGTGTCCGCCTGAACCGAGTCCGGCGTGAGGGAATCGGGGATCTGGGCGAGAACGGGTGAGGAGAAACCGGCGGGCAGGAGGGAGCAGAGGAGCAGGAAAGCAAAACGGACGAACGGAAGGACGGACGGACCCTCGATCCGGCCGCCGGACCGTCGGACCGCCCGCAGCCCGCCCACCCGCCTGGCCGCCTGCCGGCCCAGCTTCACCCGGCCCGCCCGAGTACGAACTCGCAGAACAGCCGCACACCGCTGGCGGTCGGGCCCTTCACCATATCGGGGGCTTCACGGTCCGAATACGCCGTCCCCGCGATGTCCAGGTGGACCCAGGGGAACCCTTCCACGAATTCCCGCAGGAACCAGCCGGCCGAGATGCTGCCGGCCGGCCGGCCGCCGGAATTCTTCACGTCGGCGATGTCCGATTTGATCAGGTCCCGGTACTCGTCCCACAGCGGCAACGGCCAGCACCGCTCGCCGGAACGGTCCCCCGCCACGCGCACCTCCTCGACCAGCTGGTCGTCCGTCCCCATGATGCCGATGGCGGTGTGGCCCAGGGCGATGACGATGGCGCCGGTGAGGGTGGCGATGTCCAGCGCACAGGCCGGCCGGTATCGCCTGGCGTAGGCCAGCGCATCACACAGCAGCAGGCGCCCTTCGGCGTCGGTGTTGACGACTTCGATGGTCTTGCCGCTCATCGCCTTGATGACGTCACCCGGCCGGAATGCCGTGCCCGACGGCATGTTCTCCGCCGAGGGGACCAGCCCCACCACGTGCACGTCGGGCTTGAGCCGGCCCAGCGCCTCGAAGGTCCCCAGGACCGCGGCCGCGCCGGACATGTCGTATTTCATGTCCTCCATGTTCTGGGCCGGTTTGATGGAAATGCCGCCGGTATCGAACGTGACGCCCTTGCCCACCAGCACCACCGGCGCGGCGTCCGAGCCCTTGTATTCCAGCGCGATGAACCGCGGCTCCTGCACGCTGCCCTGCGCCACGGCCAGCAGGGCCCGCATGCCCTCCTTCTCGATCGCCGCGCGATCGAGCACGGTGAGGCCGAAACCGTACCGCTGGGCGAGCTCGGCGGCCTGATCGGCCAGGAAGGTCGGCGTGCAGAGGTTGCTCGGCAGGACCTGCAGGCCGCGGGTGAAGGCGTGGCCTGCGGCCAGCGCGGCGCCGACGGCGTGTCCCGATTCCACCACCGCCGTGTCGTCCGGCGCCAGGATCTCGATCTGCTCCAGCGGCGGCTTCTTGTCCTCCGGCGGCTGCTTCATCTCCTGGTAGTGCCACGCACCCTGGGCCAGTCCCTCGGCCAGCACCTGCCCGACCTCACGTGGGGTCAGGCTGCCCGCCACCTCGGGCGGAAGGAACAACGACGCCGACGCCACACCCAGGGCCCGGGCGCGCTTGGCCGCCACCGCCGCGGCCCGCCGCAGCGTCCGCCGGTTCACCTCATCCGGCTTGCCGATACCGACGACCACAACCCGCTGGGCGGGGCCCGGAGGATAGAGGACCGCCACCTCGTCCTTCTTGCCGGTGAAGTCTCCCGCCGTCAGCAGGCGTCCCAGGGCCCCGCCGGCTTTCTGATCCAGCGCGGCCAGCGAGGGGGGGAGATCTGACCGGGTGACGACCAGGGCGAGAAGTGGAGTGGACCAGGATTCCGGAGGGCTGGCGACAACTTTGGTAGTCAGTGGCATGATGAGGACGTTTGGGTTGAATGGCCGGAGTGCGGGTTCCCAGGGGGGCCGAGAAGCCCGGGTCAAACTAGTCCCGAACCTTCAACCGAACCTCAACTCCAGTTCCAACAATGGGTTGGAAGGCGCATTCCAGAGCCTGAAGCAGACCGGGCAGAAGCTTAAACCGCGCCCGCCAAAACGCACAGGCCCCCGGGCTGGTGCCGGGGGCCTGGTTTCCCGCGTCGGTCCCGCCGGACGCTCACGGCACGACCGCGATGCCGCCGGCCTGCTTGCCCATGTCGACCGTGGCGACCCGGGCCAGGGCGTCGAGGTCGATGACGTCGACCGTTCCCGGCTGGCCGCCAACGCCCTCCAGGGTAGTGAAAGCGTAGCGCGAATCGGCAGACACCGCCACTCCACTGGCAACCCCGCGAGTGTCCTTGACGTCGGCGAGCAGCTTCGCGTCCGAGAGCCGCCAGATCGAGGTGGTGCCGGGGCCCTTCTGGGTCGCGATCAGCAGCCGGCCGTCAGGAGTGACGGCCAGGTTGTAGGGCGCCCGCGGGGTCGACCAGCGACGGGTCATGGTCCAGGATTTGACGTCCACCTCGACGATCTCGTTCGACTTGTTGCACGCCACGTAGACCTTCGCGCCGTCGGCCGACGGCTGCGCCCAGGTGGGCGAACACAGATTGGACATGGCGAGGCCGGTGTGATCGCCATGGGCGTCGTGAGCCGGCATCGAGGCGCCGGTGGCCGCCGCCGGGGTGGCCAGGAGCGACGGGTCCACCGCGCCTTCGTGGCCCGGGGCCACGTTGAACAGCCGGGAAACCCGCAACTCCAGTGCGTCCACCTCGACCAGCAGATCGTTCATCATGCAGCCCGAGTAGTGCCGGGTGCCCTGCGGATTCACCCGGGAGCCGTGCGGCATCCGGCAGGTGGGAATCCGGGCCAGTTCGGTCATGGTTTCACCGTCGACCACCGACAGACTCGACGGCTGCATCTCCGGATCATCGAAATTGAAATTGATGACGTAGATGATGTCGCTGCCCGGCGCGATGTCGACCGTCGCGGGGAACATCCCCAGCTCGACCTCGCCGGTCATGCGGCCGGTGGCCATGTCGTAGCGCTGGAGCAGGCCGAACGGCCGCCCGTGGGCCAGGCTCACATAGAACGACTGCCCGTCGTGGGACGCCACGATGCCGTGCGGTCCTTCGATATCCGCCGGGTAGAGCCCCACTTCCCAGGTCCGGGTCACCCGTGCCCCGCAGGCGGGGGGCGTCAGCCCCCCGGTGCAGGGCGTAAACTCGATCAGCGCCGCCTGATCATCCGACTCCGCCCCGGCGATCACCCGGTAGGTCGGGGCGGTCTGGGCGTGGAGGGTCGTGGCCACGAGAAGAAGAACTGCCGCCGGAACCACCCGGTGGACCGCCGGCCGGCCGGACCGTCCGGCCGCCCGCCCGTCCCTCCGCCCGCCGGTCATGGGGTCAGCTCCCGTCTCGGCTGCGGCAACTGCACCGACCAGAGGCCCGAATTGAAATCGCTGAAGAAGATGTAGCCCTTGTGCGGCTGCGGGCCCCACGCCATCGGGGTGTTGGCCACCTTGCCGTCGGGATCATACGCCTTGAACCGGGCCAGTTCCCGCCCCTGCTCGTAAAGATCCCCCATGAGCTCGCCCGAGACGTCCACCACTCGGAGGCCGGCGTTGTAGTACGCGATGTACAGTGTGTCGTTCTGGACCCAGAAGTTGTGCGGCCCGGCCTCGGGGACCTGGTAGCGGGCCACTTCCTTCGGGTTCTTCATGTCGCTGAAATCCACCACGTGGATATACCCGCCCGCCTCGGCCTGGGAGGCGTCGTCCGGGCTCAGGCCGTAGGGGAACTGCTCGTCCCCCACGAAGACATAGAACTTGCCGGTGCTCTTCGAGCGCATGGGGAAGGCCGAGTGGGTCGCCCCGATGGGATACTTGTACTGGCCCATGAGCACCGGATTGGCCGGCGTGCCGCCCGCCATGCCGTTGCCCACATCGATGAGCAGCACCCCGTCCCGCCAGTTGGAGGTGTAGGCAATGCCGTCCACCACCCAGATGTCGTGGATGCCGTGGCCTTCGGTGTCCAGCTCGAAGAAGCCCACCCGCTTCGGCTCGCGCGGATTCTCCAGCGAGATCACGTCGAGGCGCCGTCCCTGGTTGATGGCAAAGACGTAGCGGTTCCACAGGAAGACGTTGTGGACGCCGCCGGTGAGTTCGTCGTCGAACCGCGAGAGCACCTGGACATGATGCGGGTCGCTGCAGTCCAGGACCACGAGGCCGTTCCGCCGGTTGGAGGCGCCCTCCCGGGAGATGACGCAGATCCCGTTGGCCTCATCCACCTTGACGTCGTTCACCGTGCGGGCGTCCACCTGGACGCTGTCGATCTTCATCGGCGAGGTGGGATCGGTGACGTCCCAGAAGTAGGCCTTGCCGTCGGCACCCCAGGTTCCGGTCACGGCGTAGTCCCGCCCGTCCTTCCCCGACCAGATCCACAGGTCCGAGGTGTGAGCGTCGCTCACCCGGCCGTGCCCCACTTCCGTGGCGATCCGGAGGCTGTTGTAGCGGTGGCCGATCGACACCGTGTGCCGGGCCGAGAGGTTGCCCGCCGTGGCGATCACGGTGTAGAGCCCCGCCCGCTGCGCGACGAACCGTCCATCCGCCGCCACTTCGGCCGGGGCCGCCGGCGCGATCACCGTGTCTTCGACGCTGGCTACCAGGCTGTAGGTCACCGGGATGTCGGTCACCGGACGGCCCCGCGCGTCCAGCACCTGCGCGGCAAAATGGATGACGTCTCCCGTCCGCCCGGCCTCGCGGTCGGAGGCAAGCGTCACGCTCCGTGCCGGGTTGGCAACGACCCGGACCTGATGCGATCCCGAGACCCCGCCGCCGGTCGCCGTGATGGTCGCGGTCCCGGGAGCCACGGCGGTGACATCGCCATAGCCGTTCACCGAGGCGACCCGGTCATGGCTCGACTTCCAGGCCAGAGTCACGTTGTCCCGTTCATTGCCCCGGGTGTCCACCACCCGGGCGGCATACCGGATGGTCGTGGCCTCATACTGGCGGGCCGGGGCCCCCGCGACCTCGACCGTCTGCACCGGAGGCCAGGCCACATGGGCCTCGATGGAAGTCCGGCCGCCCATTTGTACCCGGCCCGAACTGTCGGAGGCCAACCGATAGGGGAAGACCGCGAACAGTTCGAAGTCCCCCGACTTGAGCGCCGTGATCCACCCGGTCTGCTGCACCCGCAGGGACCGCCGGTCCCGGCTGAAGAAGATGGGATTGAGATCCAGCTTCATGCCGTTCGCATCATAGGCCACCGCCGTCACCTGGAGACTGTCATCCAGCCGCAGGTTGATCTGGGCCGGGGTCATCTCCACCCGGGCGATCCGCGGTTCCTGATCCAGCACCGGAATGCTCTGGGCCGTGGCCAGCCCGGCGAGGGTCACGAGCAAACCGGCAATGACGACGGGACGCATCCAGGCCTTTGACATGCTGGGAGGCTCCTGCGGAAGAAGTTGGGGCCGCGGGGAAGGGATGGAGGATACTCCGATGCCCCGGGTCGGTAAAGCCGGTCGCGCGGTGGCCCGGAGTGACCGAAAACCCGGGTCGGTTACGATCGACCCCCAGGGGGCGTATAATTGCCCCCTCACCCGGGCCTGGTGCCGGCCGGTACCGCCGGGTGGAACCTCCAAGCGGGACAACCGGTTACGTAGAGGCCGGCGGGGACTCCCGGCCCCGGCCCGAAACCCGAAATCAGCCCGGTGGGAGAAGAGCGGATGGCGGATCTGGAAGACCACGGCGCACAGGCCCCCACAGAATCGGCCCCGGCCTCGGGGGAGATGGCGGAACTGCCGCGCGCAGCCCCGCCCCGGGAGCCCGACCGAGCCCCGGATCCGGGCATATCGCTCCTCGCCCGGATCAGCGGATTCAACCGGCGGCGGGAACCCGACCGCCTGGCCCTCAAGTACGCCCGGATGCGCGCGAGCCCGCTCGGCTTCTACCGGGCTACGGCCCACCTCTTTTACGAAGACCTCCCCTGCACCGGTGCCCTGCATGAAGGCCCCGCCGTCTGGAGTGCGGGTGACCTGCACCTGGAGAACTTCGGCGCCTACAAGGGCGACAACCGCCTGGTCTATTTCGACATCACCGATTTCGACGAGGCCATCCTGGCCCCGGCACCGGTCGAACTCGCCCGGTTCGTTACCAGCGTGCTGCTCGGCGCCCGCGGCGCCGGCCTCACCGGCCGGGACGCCGTGTCTCTGGGCAACGTGTACCTCCGCGCCTACGGAGCCGCGCTCCAGGAGGGGAAGCCGGGCTGGCTCGAGCGCTCGACGTCCCGGGGAATCGTCAAGGACCTGATCCGGGGGGTCCGGAAGCGGTCCCGCCGGAAGCTGTTGAACGAACGGACCGAAGTCGCCGGCCGGACCCGGCGGCTCATCATCGATCACAAGCGGACGTTGCCGGTAGCGGAGGTGGCCCGGCAGCGGATCGCGGCCTACATGCGGAAGTTCGCGGCCCGGCAGCCGGACCCGGACTTCTTCCGCCTGCTGGACATGGCCCGTCGAACCGCGGGGACATCGAGCCTGGGACTGCCCCGTTTCGCCTTGCTGGTCCAGGGCTATGGATCGCCCGACGGCAATTTCCTGCTCGACCTCAAGGCCGCGCGGCCCCCGGCGGGACAGGACTTCGTCGCCGCGGTGCAGCCCGCCTGGCGGCATCAGGCCGAGCGGATCGTGTCCGTTCAGAGCCGGATGCAGGGCGTGACGCCGGCCCTGCTCCACGGCATCCTGGTGAACCGGCAACCCTACGTCCTGCGCGAGATGCAGCCTTCGGCGGACCGGGTGATGCTGGATCTGTGGCGGGGCAAGCGGGGCCGGCTGGAGCGGCTTCTCACCACCATGGGCCAGCTCACGGCCTGGGCCCAACTCCGGAGCTCAGGGCGGCAGAATTCGGCGATTACCGATGACCTGATTGCATTCGGACGGAACCCCGGCTGGCACCAGGCGGTGATGGCCTACGCCCGGTTCTATGCGGCGCGGATGGAAACGTACTTCGCGGAGTATTGCGAGTTGTTTGATCGCGACGAGGTGGCGCACGACGTGGGGAAGTGAGGGCAAGTGGGGAGAAGTGAGGGCAAGTGGGGAGAGGTGAGGGCAAGTGGGGAGAGGTGAGGGCCGGGTCCTCTCCTCACCTGCCCCACCTCTCCCCACCCAGCCCTAGAACAGTATCCCGCCGCTCAGCACGAACTGCTCCCCGCCCCCGGCCTCGAACTTGGCCTCGACGAACGGTGTGAGCCGGCCGCTGGTCTTGAAGTCGATCCCGCCCATCAGGTTCAATCCGACCTTGGTATCACCGCCGCTGAACCCACCGAACGACGCGGAGCCGTGGGCGATATTGAGTCCGCCGCCGGCGTAGGGCAGAATCCTGCCTTTGACCTTGGTGAACTGATAGGCCACGTTGCCGTTGATCTCCCAGTAGGTCACGTCCACACCGGACGGGGCATCGGGAAAGAAATAGTCGAAGCTGCCGATGGCCTTCAGCTCCGGCACGTTCACCATGTTCGCCAGCCCGAACTCGATCCGGCCTCCGATGCCCAGGTCGGAGTCGTCGCCCCAGTTGATCTGCCCGCCGAACGACGTCTGCGCCGCCAGACCGCCGACGCCTGCGCCCAACACGAGTGCCGCGACCGCCGCCAGAGTTCGTCCACGCATAGTCCGTTGATCTCCTGGTCCGGGAAAAGAGAAGGTGCTACCGGAGTGTGATGTCCGTCACGTCGAAAAGGTTGCTTCGCTTGGAGTTAGCTCCCCCCAATCTACGAACTCCCCCGGGCCAAATCAACGCGTCCGCCGCCCCGGGCCCGGACGTCAGGTGAGAATCCCGACCGACCCGGTGCGTTCCTCTTGCACCGCCCGGACCTGGCCGGATATTGGAGGGGTCCCCGATCCATTCAGCCACGGAGGCCGTATGTCCGCCCGCCTGACTCTTCTCCTGACGCTCCTGTGCGGGGGCCTGGCGACGACCCAGCTGGATGCCCAGGCAACACAGGACGGCACCGGCGTCTTCATCAACGACAAGACCCTCACCACCGCCGAGCTGTCCGAACTCAAACGGCTGCATGGCGTGCCCGCGGCGGTGCCGATTCCGGCGGGCCGCTACTGGTACGACAAATATTCCGGACTCTGGGGCATGGTCGGCGGGCCGACCCAGGGGCAGCTTCTGCCCGGCCTCGAAATCGGCACCATGCGGCCGGATGTGTCGGGACGGGGGAGCGGCGTGTTCATCAACGGCCGGGAAATCCACTCGCAGGAGGTCGCCTACCTGCGCGCGATCTTCGGGACGGTCGTGCCGGGCCGCTACTGGATGAACTGGCAGGGGATCGGCGGCTACGAAGGCGGGCCGGCCATCTTCAGCGTCTATCAGGCGGCCCAGCAGGCGGGCAGGATGGGCCCCGGCTACGACGGTTACACCCGCCGCACGCCGTTCGGCTCCATGGGCAGCGACGGCAACTGCAGCTACTACATGAGCCCGGGCGGATCGAGCGTAATGACCGGGAACTGCTGACGCGAGTGAGAAATGAGAAGTAAGAAGTGAGAAGGGAGAAGGGAGAAGGGAGAAAGGGGCTGGCTCTCAATATCCCCTCGGGATTCGATTCCCAGTCCCTTCTCCCTTCTCACGTCTCACTTCCTGATCTCCGCCCTCCCGCCCGCCCGCGGTCCGGTGAACGTGTCCCAGTCCCACCGACCGTCCATCCCGCTCGCGCTCCACCGGCCGAAGACCCCGACGTTGTTGTCGGCGTAATGCGGGGTCAGGTCCAGAATCAGACCCTCGGGCGTGTAGGCGCCCCGGAGGGTGCCGCTCCCGACCTGGGGACCCACTTCCTCGGTGGTGTCCGCGCCCGGCACCCAGGTGATGCTCCTGCTGCCTGCGAGGAGCCAGGCACTGCTGGCACCGCCCGCATCGG
>JBFXBG010000109.1:0-13596 GCA_050183505.1 Gemmatimonadales bacterium
CGCCGATGGGCGTCTTCACCAGGCTGACCCCGGAGACCCTGCGCTTGAGCTTGCGGCTGGTGTCGGGCGCTTCCATCTGGCCCCCGGGTACGATCAGCCGGACCGAGTCCCGCAGATTCAGCGTGATCAGTTCGTCCATGGCGACCGTGTCGAGGGGCGTGCCGTCGATCTCCGTGGCCACCGCGAACGAAGTTCCGATCACGGTGAAGTCATTCCGATTGCAGACGGTAAACACCAGCCGCATGGAATCGCCCGCATTCTCGGAATGACGCAGGTCGACCGCCTTCAGCACGAAAGTGGGGTCGTCATACAGCCAGCCGCCGAACGGGGTACAAGACCCGAGGGCGGCAGCCAGGACAAGCGCGATTCCGGCAGGGACCGGAGATCGAAGAAGGGTCCGGAGCACCTGGTGAAGGCCGTGGGGGCCGGAAGGCCCCGGTTTCGGAGAAGGCAGGGAGACGTCGCGGAATAGGACGACGCGAGGTTTCAGACTTGCACATCCGCCCTGCGGAACGGTCTCAAGGCAGCGAAAGATAGCACCGGCAGGCTGAGAGTGCCGGGTGCCGGGTGCTGGGTGCCGGCCGCCGAGTGTCCGGTAGTTCCGCGAGCCTCCCCTCCTTCCGCCCTTCCGTCCTTCCGCCTTCTCTCATGCCGCCGCCAGCTTCCGGTCCAGGCTCCGGTACTGAATCGCCTCGCTCACGTGGGCGGGCAGGATCTCCACGGCGCCGGCCAGGTCCGCCACGGTCCGGGAGATCTTGAGCACCCGGTGATAGGCCCGGGCCGAGAGGCCCAGCCGGGTGATCGCGGTACGCAGCAACGCCTCGACCGACTCGGAGATGCGGCAGTACTTCCGCAGTTCCCGCGACCCCATGTGCGCGTTGGCGTGGATACCGGGATGGCCGGCGAAGCGCTCCCGCTGCCGGGCGCGCGCCTGTTCCACCCGGGCGCGGATCTCGGCGCTGGTCTCGCCGCCGGGACCGCCGGCCAGGTCCTTGTACGCCACCGCCGGCACCGCCAGATGGATGTCGATCCGGTCCAGCAGCGGACCCGAGACCCGGGAGAGGTAGCGTTCGACGATGATCGGTCCGCAGCGGCACTGGTGGGTCGGGTCTCCGTAGTAGCCGCACGGGCACGGATTCATGGCGGCGGCCAGCATGAAGCGCGCGGGATAGGTCAGGCTCACCATCGCCCGGCTCAGAGTGACGACCCCGTCTTCCATCGGCTGGCGCATGACCTCCAGCACGTTCTTGCGGAACTCGGGAAGCTCGTCGAGAAACAGCACGCCGCCATGCGCCAGACTCACTTCTCCCGGGCGGGGATTGGACCCGCCGCCGATGAGGCCGGCATCGCTGATGGTGTGGTGCGGGGCGCGGAAGGGCCGCACGGCGCAGAGGGCGCGTCCCGGCGCCAGCAGACCGGCCACACTGTGGATCTTGGTCGTCTCCAGGGCCTCGTCGAAACTCATCGAGGGGAGGATCGTCGGCAGGCGGCGGGCCAGCATGGTCTTCCCCGCCCCGGGCGGGCCGATGAGCAGGATGTTGTGCCCGCCCGCGGCGGCCACCTCCAGCGCCCGCTTGGCCGCGGCCTGGCTCCGCACGTCGCTGAAGTCCACCACGTCCTGGGCCCGCTCCGCCATGAGGGCCTTGAGGTCGATCCGGGCCGGTTCGATGGTTTCCTCACCGCTCAGGAACCGGCATATCTGCAGCATCGTACTCGCGCCGAGCACCTCGAGTCCGTCCACCACGGCGGCTTCGGGGACGTTCTCGGCCGGGAGGATGATCCCCCGGCAGCCGGCGTTGCGGGCGGCCACGGCCATGGGGAGTGCACCCCGCACCGGCCGGAGATCACCCTCCAGGCCGATCTCTCCCAGCACGAAGTACTGATCCAGCACCTCGCCCTCGACCTGGCCGCTCGCCACCAGGATGCCGAGGGCGATGGGCAGATCGAACGCCGAGCCGTCCTTGCGCACGTCGGCCGGAGCGAGATTTACCGTGATGCGTTTCAGCGGGTAGCTGAAATCCGCGTTGTGCAACGCGGCGCTTACCCGCTCCCGGCCTTCCTTGACCGCGCCCTGGGGGAGCCCGACCGTCGAGAACGATGGCAGGCCATTGGTGATGTCGACTTCGACATCCACGGGATAGGCCTCGATGCCGAGGACGGCGGCGGAGCGGATGCGGGCAAGCATGGGGTCGAGGATACGGCGGGGCGGTGATGCTGCGGTAACCACAAAAACGCCCCATGGAACTTCAGAACGCAACAACAACTGTACATCAGGGGCAACCGCTCGACGTTGCGGTAGACTTACCCCATTTTACGCTACGTCCGACCCGTCCTGTTCGTATCCGCCGGTTGCTCCGATCTGGGAATCGCGAACCAGCATGGCGAATTCGCCAAGTGCCCAGGCCGAGCCCCGCTCTCGGACCTCCCCCCACCGAGGAATTATCACCGCGGGGATCCCTTCGATCCTTGTCATTGTGGAGTTTGGATCGTTCGCATGCCGCTACTGCCGAGAATTCCAAGATAGTATCTATCCGGAGCTCAAGGAGCACTATCTGGAGGCCGGGAAGGCCCGTTTCCGGTTTGTCAGCATAGATTCGGCTGCTCCCCTTGTCCGGCTGAGCGCCTGGGCAGCATGTGCGGCGGGCGAGCATGGTCTGGAAGCAGCGGTTAGAGAGGGATTCGCGTTCTTCAGCGCCAATCGGAATGGCTTATTGCACCCAGATCAGGGGTTTCTCGGATTGCCAGCAGGGGGTTTGTCGTCCTGTGTTCAGTCGGAGGCGGGCCCCCGCCTCGAAGAAGCTCGGGCTGCCCGATTGCTGGGAGTTCAAGCGGTGCCGACTTTCGTGGTGGGGCTGTCGGATTCTTCCGGGCATATGGTAGGCTGGGTTGTGGAAGGCATGTACCGAGCCAGGCTCGACTCGACCATCCGAGCGGCAGTAGAACTCCTTCAGGCTGGCGAATAGCCGATCACCAGCCTGCGCAACCGATGCCTGGCCGCGACGGCCCAGCCAAGGGCAAGTTCTACTCTCACAGATACGCTGCTCTCTGGGGCTAACGAGTCGTGGCGGCAAAGCGGGCTACGATTCCAGCGGCTCGCTCGGCGTCTTCGGCATCGAGTATCCACACGGTTGGGTTTGTTGCAGGCCCACACGGTACGCCGCCTTGAATCGAAGACAGATACTCACCCTGGATAATCGCCTCAATGCCTTCACTCTCAAGAACCGCAAGGCAGAGGTGAGCTTCGGCGGGGTCCGCCGCAACGAAGACCTTCAGCATCACACACCTCCTTTCAATCCTGAAACCTAGCCATCCTGAGGCAGGCGGGCCACCCGCACCACACGCATCCACCGTCCGGGACGTCGCGATCTCCGTGTCCAGCCAGCTCCGGCCGAGCATCCCGGGGTTCAGAGGCCACGGGCAGCCGCCACGCGCCGTTTCACCGCGGCGCTGGTCAGCTCCTTCAACGCGTCCCGCCCGACCCACCGGGCCGCCGGCTCGGGGGCGATGCTGAGCTTCCGGGCCAGCGCCACCGCGGCGCGATTCAGGACCGGATTCCGCTTGCCCACCCCCCGCAGCGCCCAGTTCACGCCCTTCTTCACGTAGTTGCGCTCGTCGGTGGCGGCCCGCTCGATGAGCGGCAGGGTGCCGAGGAACCGCGAATCCAACGCGTGCTTGTCATGTGAGGCCAGGCTCGCCAGCAGGGCGAAGGCGGCGCGTTTGACGAACTCGCTCCGCGACCGGCTCCACTGCGTGACCTTTCGCCACGCATGCGGCGTCCTGTCGAAAAGATGAAGACAGAGCCCGTCGCAGACGGCCCAGTTGTCGAAGTCCCGGGCCCAGCGGTCCATCTGCCCGGATGTGACCAGCGCCGGGTCGTCGATGAACGCCGTCAGGATCCGTGCCTCGAGCCAGCCGGTCTCCCAGAGGGCCTGCGCCAGTTCGTGATCCTTGCCGATGCGCCGGGCCAGTTGGCGCAGGGGCACCACCGAGACGCCGAACGCCTTGGCCGACACGATGCCGTAGCGGGCCATCCCCTCGCGGTTGCGCCTGCTGCCCCGGCGCTCGAGCCACGCCAGCACCTCGCGGACTTTCGCCGCGGTCGATCGAGAAGAGCGAGTCATATCCGCATTCCCAATCCCTAATCCCTGATCCCTGATTCCCGATCCCTGATCCCTGTTCCATCGTTCAATCGCGCCGCCTGGGTCAACAGGTAGTTTCGTTCCGGCGTGTTGGTGGTCAGCTTGGCCGCGGTCCGATAGTGCCTGAGGGCCGCAGCCAGCTCCCCGGCCATCTCCAGCAGGTGCGCCCGGACGGCGTCCAGCCGGTGATTGCCCTGGAGTCTCGCGTCCGACTCGAGGCGCCGCAGCAGCGCCAGTCCCCGTTCGGGGCCTTCCACCATGGCCGTAGCAATCGCATGATTCAAGGCCACCATCGGGTTATCCGACATGCGCAGGAGCAGGCCGTACAGGGCCTGGATCTGGGGCCAGTCGGTATCCTCCACCCTTGGCGCCTCATCGTGAAGCGCCGCGATGGCGGCCTGCAGCTGGTAGGCGCCCACCGACCCTCGGGACAGCGCAGCGCTGATGAGGCGGACGCCCTCAGCGATCTGTTCCCGGTCCCACAGGGTGCGATCCTGTTTGCTGAGCGGAATGAGTTCCCCGCCCGGGCCCGTCCGCGCCTCCCGGCGGGCATCGGTGAGCAGCAGGAGCGCCAGCAGTCCGGCCACTTCGCCGTCGTCCGGCAGCTGCGACCGCACCATTCGGGTGAGGCGGATCGCCTCGGCGGACAGTTCGGTCCGGTGCAGCTCGGGCCCGCCGCTCGTGGTGTATCCCTCGTTGAACATCAGATACAGGACGTGCAGAACAGACCCCAGCCGCCGGGCCCGTTCCTCCTCGGTGGGGAGACGGAACGGAACGCCCGAGGTCTTGACGGTCTTTTTCGCCCGGCTGATCCGCTGGGCCATGGTCGCTTCCGGCACCAGAAACGCGGCCGCGATTTCGGCTGTCGTCAGGCCCCCCACGGCCCGCAGCGTCAGCGCAATCGCGGAGGCCGGTGTCAAGGCCGCGTGGCAGCACATGAAGAGCAGGATCAGCGTGTCGTCCCGGTCCACGCCTTCATCCGGTTCGACCGGCTGCGCAAACTGCCGGTCGGGCTCGCTGGCCACGATCGCTTCCCGTCGCCGGCGGGCCAACTCGCTGCGCAGCTGGTCGGTCATTCGCCGGGAAGCGACCTGAATCAGCCACCCCCGCGGGCTGACGGGTACCCCATCACGCGGCCACTGGACCGACGCGGCCACCAGGGCCTCCTGCACCGCGTCCTCCGACGCGGCAAAATCGCCGAACCGCCGGAGCACGGCGCCGAGCACCTGCGGCGCCAGGTCGCGCAGCAGATGCTCGGCGTGGGGACTCAACGGCCCCAGAGTCACGGCAACTCGTCGGGCTGCCCGCTCATCACCCGGCGAACCTCGATCGCCATATTGAGGGGTGTGCCGCCCGGGCCGGGCGCGGCCGACGCCCGCGCGGCGATCTCACAGGCACGCTCCGCGCTGTCGACGTCGACCATCCAGAAACCGGCCAGGAACTCCTTGGCTTCAGGGAACACGCCGTCGGTCACCGGCACGCCACCCTTGCCGGCGCGGACCAGCCGGGCCTGGTCCGGCCCGGCAAGCCCCTCCGCCCCCACCAACTCACCCGTGGCGGCAAGCTCCGTGTTGAGAGCCTTCATGAACCGAATATGGGCCTCGAAATCTGCCCTGGGCCAGCCTGCGATCCGGTATGGCCCCCCGCCCTGCGTGTGCATCATAAGGATGTATTTCAAGCGTCCACTCCTTGAGCTGGTTTCGAGCACCCCGGATCGGGACGCTCTTCACGGTCAGGTCGGAGCCGCCCGGGAGATTTCGACATGTCCCAGCGGGGGCGTACGGGAGAGGTAAGAGGCAGGAGGAATTGCCCCTCTCACTTCCTACTTCTCACTTCTCCCCTTCTCTTCGAGCCCCGGCTCCACCCGGAACCGCACGATGGCCGGCAGGTCATTCTCGTCCCGTACGATGCCCCAGACCGTGTCCCCCTCGGCGTCGACCAGCGAAATCCGGCAGTGGCAGTCGATCCGCCCCAGGAACCGGCCGTCCGGCTCGTAGACTTCGAAGATCTCCGGATTCCGGTAGTGGGAAACGGGCTGTTCATCGTTCACCGGTGTCGCCACCTCGGCATCCGGGATCCGTTCGGAGGGGACGGCGACGCGGGTCCAGATCCGCCCGTCCCGGGTGACCGTGAGCCACAGGAGCGGTGCCTTGGATCGCGGGAGGTCGGGCCCGTTCCAGGTCCACGCCGGATCGGTCCGCCGCATCTGCCAGGTGATCATCGCCGCCTCCTCGTCGCGCTCGGTGTCGTTCACCGGCACCGGGGAAAAGGACCGGCGAATCACCAGCGGTTGCCCTGCAGGTCGGGCCAGGATGATCTCACCGGTCCCCCCGTTGGCCACGACGAAATAGCCGTCGGGGTGCCAGGCCCAGTAGTAGCCCGGTGCGTAGCGGGCGCCGGTGGCCGACTGGCTCTGCCCGCCCTTGGTCACCTGGACGGCGACGTACAACTCCCGCGGCACGTCCAGGTCGGGCGGGATGAGCGAGTCGGCCAACTCTCCCTGTTCGTTCATCAGGACCAGTCCCATGCGGCCCAGGATCTCCCCCTCGCGCGGGCCCGTCACCGGCCGGCGCAGGTACAGCCGCCTGCTTCGGTCCGCCACCAGTCCGTTGCCGGTGCTGAACCCGGAGGGCACCCGCCAGCTGGTGCGGAAATCTCCCGCGGCGTCGAGGAACGACACCCGCGCGTTCGATGCGTCGAGGATCGCGACCCCGGAGTCGGGCAGCGCCACCATCCCGTTGCTGCCGCGGAACTCACCCGGTCCGGCCCCGCGACGTCCGATGCGACGGAGAAGCTGCCCCTCCGGGGAGAAGAGAAAGACGGTGCTCGAGGGGCGGTCGAAGACCCAGAAACGGCCGGCGCGGTCCACCTCGAAATCGTAGACTTCGGTGAAGAGCGACGTGTCGTCGGCCGCCGGGGCGATGGTCACCTCTGCCTGGAGCGTGTGCCGGCGGCCGGGGGCGACGTCGCCCTCGGTCCGGGCGACGATTGTGTCGCCGGTGGAATCGATCACGGTATGGAGGGTACGGTCGGCGGACCGGCCGTCTCCAGAGCCGCACCCGGACAGGAGCAGCGTGACAGTGAGGGCCAATCCGGCCGGGTGAAACGGGTTCATGATACCGCGCTCCCTGGAAATCGGACAAGTTGGAATTAGAAACCCTTCCGCACCGAGGCGCCAGCACGACGCCCCGGGCCGCCTGGCCGCCGTCGCCCCGGCTTGACACCGGCCGGCGGAAACCCTATCGTGCAGCTACAGTGCACTTATTTGTGCACCGTGGTCAACGAAGTGCAGACTCAGGCAACTCCCCCCAGGAGGCGCTGTGGCCAAACGGCTCAGTGAACGCACCCGCCAGGTGCTCGACGTTATCTACCGGCTGGGTGAGGTGTCGGCCGCAGACATTCAGCGGGAGATCCCCGACGTGCCCAGTTACTCCGCCGTCCGCTCGATCCTGCGCGCACTCGAGAAGAAGGGCCTGGTGCGCCACCGGGAGAAGGGGATGCGGTACGTCTATTCCCCTACTGTGTCCAAGAAGAAGGCCTCCAGGTCCGCCCTCGCCAATCTGATCGACACGTTCTTCGACGGCTCGCCCGAGCCGGCCCTGCAGTCGCTGCTGGAACTCTCGCGGGACGGGGGATACGAGATCGATTTCGACAGATTCGAGCGCCTGATCGAGGACGCGCGCCGGGAAGGGCGGTAGCGACGGCATGGATGTTACGCTGCTGCTCGATTCCCTGCTCATCGCCTCTGTCGGCGGCACCGTCCTCCTGGGGCTGGCCTGGGCCCTGCCCGTCCTGGGTCCGAGGATGTCCTGCCATGTCCGGCACCAGTTGCTGGGGTACGCCCTGCTGGCCTGTTTCGGGATCCTGGTCGGGACCGTGCTCGGCCGGCCTGGCCCCACCGGATGCCTGATCCGCCAATGCGCCGTCACCCAGGCGGAAGCGGAAGGTAGCCGGGCCCGGGAGTACTTCACCCTGGCAGGCGCGGGAAAATTCGAGAACGCCGGCCCGCCAGCCGCCACCACCCCTCCCGCCCCGAAGACGCGATTCCACTGGGGTACCGCGATCCTGCTGTTCTGGCTCGGCGGGGTGGCGTTTTGGCTGTGGCAAGTGGCGCGGTGCCACCTGGCGACGGCCCGCCTCATCCGCGGCGCCCATCCAGTCACCGATCCCGGCCTGATATCGGCGGTCGACGCCATTGCGCGGCGCATCGGGCTGCGAGGCCCGGTGCATCTTCTGCGTCATCCGGCGGTGACGGCCCCCGCCGTCGGCGGGACCGTGCGCCCTGCCCTGTTTCTGCCGGAGGGATTCGAGCGTATGCGGGTGACGGACAACGAGATGGTCCTGCTGCATGAGCTGGCGCATTTGCGGCGCCGGGATGCGGCCGTCACCCTGATGGCCGAGCTGGTGAGCTGTCTCTTCTGGTTCAATCCCCTCGTCTGGCAGGCCGCTCGTTCCATGCGCCGCCTCCAGGAAGTGGCCGCCGACAGCCACGTCCTGGAGGGTGGTGTTCGCCCGTCCCTCTATGCCGGTTATCTGCTGGAGACGTTCCGTCAATTACGCGCCAGCCCCACGGCGGCGGTGGCCGGCACCCACTCGATTCTGGGAGACTGTCTGATGGAGACCCGCCTCCGACTGATCCTCGATCCGGCGACGGTTCACCGGGCACCTGCCCGCGGGCTGTCCCTGGCGATCGCGGCGGCGTTTGTGGTCCTTACGGCCGCTATGACACTGGCACCCGTCCCCCTGCAGGCGATGGGGATCCTCCCCCAGGCACAACACCCGCCCGGCCCGGGTGACATGAACCGCGGCCTGCTGACCCAGGCGGGCATCGACAGCATCGTGCGGCCGGTCTTCATCGACAAGATGGCCGATGCCTATATCGCCGGCGCGGCCATGGCCGTGGTCTATGACGGAAAGGTCGTCTACCAGGGAGGATTCGGCCGCCGTGAGGTCTACCACGAACTGCCGGTGGAGCCGGAGACCACCGTCTTCCGGATCGGCTCGATCACCAAGGTGCTGACCGGTGTGGCGGTCATGCAGCTGGTGGACCGCGGACTGCTCGACCTTGACGCGGATGTCAACCGCTACCTGACGACCTTCTCGGTGCCGGGCACCTTTGCCGAGCCGGTGCGGGTTCGGGATCTGCTCACGCACACGGCCGGCTTCGATCAGATCGGGCTCGGCCGACATGCCGGGAGCCGTGACCAGATCCAGCCGCTCGGCGAGTTCCTCTCCCACAACCTGATCCGAATCCGCCCGCCGCGGGAGGTGAGTACCTACGACACTTACGCCATCACCCTGGCAGGCTACCTGGTGGAGCGGCTCAGCGGATTGTCCTATGACGAGTACCTGCAGCGGAATCTGTTCGAGCCGCTGGAAATGCACCGGAGCGGAGTCTTCGTCCCTGCCGCGCTTCAGCCGGATGTCGCGGTGGGGTATGAGTTCCGGGGCGAGTGGTTCCCTCAGGACTGGGAGTACATGAACACTGCCCCGGCCTCTTCCGTCAACGCGACGGTCACCGACATGGCCAACTTTGCGATCATGATGCTGAACGGCGGCCGGTTCAAGAAGCGCCAGGTCCTGAGCGAGGCCTCGGTCCACGCCATGCTGACCCGGCAGTACACCAATGATCCCGACCAGCCGGGGTATGGGCTCACCTTCTGGGAGAATTGGAGCTATGGTGTGCCGGCATTCAGCCACGCGGGCTCCATGACGGGGTACGGCGCGTTTCTCTATCTGGTACCGGAGCACCACCTGGGGATCTTTCTGGCCTACAATCAGGAATCCGGCGTGCTCCCGAACGCGGTCCTCTCCCGTCTGATGGGCGCGCTCTTCCCCGGCAGCCCGCAGCCGCCCGCCCTTCGGCCGAGGATTACCGGGGGTATCGACCTGGCACGGTTCGCCGGGCACTATGCCAACAGCATTTACAATCACGGCAACCCGACGCAGGGCTGGCGTCGCAGGCCGGTCGATCTGACGGTGAATGAGGATGGTGCGCTGGTGTTTCAGGGCGCACCGGCCTATCGGGTCGGTCCGCTCACGTTCCAGCGCGACGACGGGGTGCTGTTGACCTTCAGGGAGGACGCACAGGGCAGGATTCAATTCCTGTTCGTGAACCAGGCGGTCTACGAGAAGCTGCCGTAGGACGCGACTGGTAGAGGTGAGCGGTGAGGGGGCCGCTGATCACGGCCCTCCGGCTCTCCGGCCTCCTGCCCCCTCGGAAACCCCTGCTCCATCCTCCCCGTAGAGGTTGCCATGCGCACCATCGCCCCGGTACTCGTCCTCTGCGGGATCGCCCTCGCGGGATCCGCCGGAACGCTCACCGCCCAGACTCCCATCCCCGACGCGCGGAAAGCCGCCGAGGCGTGGCTCGCGCTGGTGGACAGCAGCCGGTTCGAGGAGAGCTGGAAACAGTCCGCCCCGCTGCTGCAGCAGATGACCCGCTCCCCGCAGGGCTGGGAGAGCTTCCTGGCCCAGGCACGCAGCCGGTTCGGCACCCCGGGGCCACGTGCGTTTACCTCCGCCGAGGAGAATCCGGTCATCCCGGGCGCACCGGGAGGTGAGTACCTCCGGCTGCTGTTTACCGTGAAATACGACCGTGGGCCGGTCGGGGAGACGGTCGTGATGGTCCCGACCAATGAAGGATGGAAGGTGGCGATGTACGGGTTGAGGCCAATGCAAGAGTGAGACGTGAGAGGTGAGAAGCAAGAAGGGTCAAGAGGTTCGATTCCCACCGGACCTTCTCACTTCTGACTTCTCACTCCTCACTCCCTCGCTCCCCCTCGCCCGAAGCGTCACTCCCCGTTTATCATCCTCGCCTCCATGGCGACTTCCGCACCCCGAGCCCGGGTCCTCGATCGCTCGATCGTCGAAGGACCCATTCCCCGTGCCGTCTGGCTGCTGGCCTGGCCCACGGCGTTGCAGAACCTGATCGGCGGGCTCCAGGGCGTCGTGGATCACGCCATGGTGGGCCACCTGGTCGGCTACACCGGGAATGCGGCCATCGGCGTCGCGATCCAGATCTTCATCGTCGTCATCGTGTTCGTCATGTCGGTTTTCAGCGGCATGGCGGTGCTGGTGGCCCGCTTCGCCGGCGCGAACGACCCCGAACGGGTCAATCGTACGGTCTATCAGGCGTTCCTGGCGGCGGTGGCGATGTGGGCGCTGCTGCTGGCGCCGGCGGGCTGGTTCCTGGCACCCTCGCTTCTGGATATCGTCAAGGCGGCCCCCGAAGTCCAGGCGCAGGCCCTGCCGTATCTCCGGATCATGTTCGTCGGCAGCCTGGGGATGCTGCTGTTCTTCATGATCAGCGGGGCCCTGCGTGCCGCCGGCGACGCGCGGACCCCGCTGCGGCTCGGCGTCCTGCTCACCGTACTCAATATCGCCTTCAACGTCGCGTTCATTTCCGGCCTGGGCCCCCTGCCCCGCCTGGGTACCGCCGGCGCCGCGGTGGGTACGGCGCTGGCGGGCCTGGTCGTGAGCGGCCTGGCCGGCTACCTGCTCTTTTCCGGTCGGCTGGCGGTGCGGTGGCATCGGGGCATGGACCTGCGGCCGGACTGGGCCGTCATCCGGGAGCTGTTCCGCTTCGGCATTCCCACCGGGATGCAGGGCATCGCGATGAACGTCGCAGGCGTCGTCCTGCTCCGTTTCATCGGGTCGCTGCCGGAGAGCGCCGAGGCCCAGGCGGCCTATGCCGTGGGCTACACCGAACTGTTCTCCTTCATTACGTGGACCTCGGTAGGACTCATGAGCGCCGCGGCGACGGTGGCGGGCCAGAACCTGGGGGCGAACCGGCCCGACCGGTCGATCCACGGTGTCCGGGTCGCGGCCGGGCTCGGCCTGGGGCTTGCCGCCACGATCGGGCTCCTGTTCCTCACCATCCCGCGCATTCTGCTCGGGTTCTTCGGCATGACCGACCCGGCGGTGGTGGGCCTCGGCGTGCAGCTGCTCGCCTTCCTCAGCCTGTCGGGCCTGTTCGTGACCGTGGCGCTCACGTACACCGGCGGGCTCCAGGGGACCGGCGACACCCGCTCACCGCTCTATATCTCGATCATCTCCCAGATCATCGTCCCGCTGGGGATCTGCACCCTGCTGCAGGCAACCCGGGGTCTCCGCCCGGCCGACATCTGGACCGCCATCCTGCTGGGGCACATGACCCGATGTGCGCTGAGCTTCTTCCGGTTCAGGCAGGGGAAGTGGCGGAACATCGAGATCCATGTGGAGCCGGCGAAGCCATGAGGCGATCCCACCTCGTCTGAGACCCGGCCCGATTCGTTACAGGTACCGCAGCCAGGGGTCGGTCCTCCGCGCCTTCACACCGGCGAACCAGCGGCAGGGGAAGTAGAGGATCAGGATCGCGAGCGCGAAGACGGCGTAGAGCACCAGCAGGTTCCAGGTATAGCCCGCGGGCGGGGGCGGGTTGCCCATGGGGTGGTTGGTGAACAGCCATGGGCTCACGCTGCCGAGCCGGATCCAGGAGACCCCCAGGGCCAGCACGTGGATCAGCGGGATGTGCAGCATGTAGTAGAAGAACGGCACCCGCCCGAAGACGGTCACCCACCGGGCCAGGGCACCGCGGGCGCGCTCCAGCAGCGGCATGAGGGCGATCGTCGGGCCCAGGGTCATCAGCAGGAAGCTGAACGAGGCCGGATATTTGTTGGCGTTGAGGAAGGCCAGCAGCGCCGGCAGCGGCGGTCCTCCCCCGCCGATCGGGGCCCCGGCGGCCCAGGGCCGTGGATCCCCGTACAGGTTGAATCCCCTGAGCACCAGAAACAGCGCAATCGAGCCCAGGCCGATGGCCCGGCAGAGGCGGTTGCGTCGGGCCGGTTCCAGCCGGAGGATGGCGCCGAAGGCGTACCCGGCCGCCATGACGCCGATCCAGGGAACGATCGAGTACAGCACGATCAGATTTGGCCCGTCCGGGCCGAAGCGGATCGCGCCGGCGTAGAATCCCACGTAGCCGATCTTCCAGAGCGCGCCGGCGAGATCGTTACCCAGCGACGGTATCAGCGCCGGAAGCAGGGGATCCATCAGATTGTGCGTCCCGATGATCACGAGCCCGATCACACCGACGGCGGCCGGCGGCAGCCGGACCAGGCCCGCCATCAGAACCATGCACCAGCCGATGGCCCAGATGATCCCGGCCATCTCATAGTGCCTGAAATCGAGATTGAACGTCCACGCCAGCCGCAGGGCCGTCAGTTCGAGCAGTACCAGCCACAGACCGCGGGTGAGGAGGAAACGCGGCAGGTCGTTGTGGCGCCGGCCGTAGAAGAACGCGCTGGTCCCCGCCAGAAACACGAACGCCGGGGCGCAGAAGTGGGTCACCCAGCGGGTAAAGAAGATGCCCGGGGACGGGCCGCCCGCCGGAAGGCCGGAAAAGACCCTCACGTGGTCGATCGCCATGAGGACCATCACCGCACCCCGGATGAGGTCCACGGACACGATCCTGCCCGGC
>JBFXBG010000110.1:0-13538 GCA_050183505.1 Gemmatimonadales bacterium
GGTGGACGGCCGGCTCGTCTCCGCCACCGACCCGGCGGCCTGGGCTCAGGCGCTGACCGAGGTCCTGACCAGCGAAGATCTGGCCCGGAGGATGGGCGATGCCGCCCGCCACACCGCCCGGGAACGTTTCTCCCTCGATCGAACGGTGGAACGGACGATCGGGGTGTATGAGGAGGTCCTGAGAAGTGAGAAGTGAGAAGTGAACCGGGAAGCGAGCCCACGCCCTGAACTCCTCGCGCTTCTGTTCTCACGACTCCCTGGTCCCTTCTCCCATCTCTTTTCCCAACTCCCTTCTCGCTTCTCACTTCTCACTTCTCACTTCTCACTTCGTCTCCTCTCCCATGTTCCCACACCTCCTCCTTGCCTACGACTTTCCACCCATCGGCGGCGGCCTGTCCCGCTGGATGGCGGAGATGGCGCGGCACTATCCGCCGCAGTCGCTGGTCGTCTCTACCGGGCAGCATGAGGGGAGCGAGGAGGTGGATGCCACGTTTCCCAGCCGGATCGACCGGGTGGCTGTGACCGCACGGCGGCTGCGGACGATTCAGGGCCTGCTGCTGTGGTCCCGGCGGGTCTCCCGGCTCTGCCGGTCCCTCCATCCGGGCTTTGT
Source organism: Gemmatimonadales bacterium (assembly GCA_050183505.1). GTDB lineage: Bacteria > Gemmatimonadota > Gemmatimonadetes > Gemmatimonadales > GWC2-71-9 > JBFXBG01. The sequence continues at coordinate 611 of JBFXBG010000110.1, forward strand.
CTGGTGCGGTAACGTGAAGCCGGCGGCCTACCCGGCCAACTGGGCGCGTGAGCGTACCGGAGTCCCCTACGGGATCATCGTGCACGGGACCGACCTGCTGATCCTGCAGCACCAGGCCCATCAGTCCCGGCTCAAGCGCCGGGTCGCGCGGTCATTGATCCTGCCGGCATCGGTTGTCGTGGCCAACAGCCGTTACACCCGCGACCTGAGTCTCACCGTCTTCCGGGAGCTCGGCGCGGACCGTGATCCGGCGAGCGTCCGGGTCGTCCCCCTGGGGACGGATCCGGAGCACTTCCGCCCCGGGGTCGATACCAGTGCGGTCAGGAGCCGGTATGGCCTGGGCGAGGGGCGCTGGGTGCTGACCGTGGCCCGGCTCGCGGTACACAAGGGCATCGACACCGCGCTGGAGGCCATCGCGCTGCTGGCGGAGGAGTTTCCCGATCTCCGCTATGCGGTGGTGGGCGCGGGCGGCGGCCACGGGCAGCTGGTGCAACTGGCCGGGAAACTCGGGGTGGAGGATCGGGTGCGGTTCCTGACGCGGGTTCCCGATCAGGATCTTCCCGCGCTCTACAACCTGGCCGAGGTCTACCTTGGCCTGTCGCGCCAGGCCGAGTCGATGGTCGAGGGCTTCGGGATCTCGCTGGTGGAGGCGTCGGCCTGTGCCGTGCCGGTCATCGGCGGGCGGAGCGGCGGGATTCCGGATACGATCCGCGAAGGGGAGACCGGCCTGCTGGTGGAGCCGGGCAATGCCGCAGCCGCGGCTACGGCGGTCCGCCAGCTGCTGGCGGACCCGGCCCTGGCCCGGCGGCTCGGGGCCGGCGGCCGGCGGGCCGTCGAGACCTATTTCAACTGGGGCCGGGTAACCCGGGACATGATCGAGATCGCCGAGGAGATCAGTGCCCGGAAGTCCGCGCCGCCGCGCGGGCGGAAATCGCGAACGTCGGACAGTTGAGCACGTAGCCGCCGTCGATCGGCGACCAGACCTGCCGCGGCGCGACCACTTCCGCCTTCCCGCCGCCGTTCATCCGGAACACCCCCGGCGCCATGCTGGCGCAGGTTCCGCAGCCGACGCAGCGGCTGCCGTCCAGCATGATCTGCATCTGCCGTTTGGGGTAGATGCCGGCGCCGTTGAGCCCGCCGCCGGCTTCAAGGTCGCGGATCGCCCCCGAGACCGCGCGGAATCCTTCCTCCAGCAGTTCGGGAGTCCGGTCGAACGTGAACATCGGCACGTGCTCGACCCGGGGCCGGACCAGCACCAGCGCGGGTTCGGTCCAGGCCGCGAGATTCCGCGCGCTCAGGGTCTGCATCAGGATCTCGAACGCGCGCATGTAGGTCGCGGCGAATCCGCTGGTCTCGTGCTCGGCGCGGATCATGCCTGAAGCGCCGACGTCGATGGCCAGGATGGGCTGCCGCCTGGCGGCCGCCGCGGCGCGCACCGGAAGATTGTCCACCACGGCCCCGTCCACGAAGGTCCGCCCGCCGATCTCCCGGGGCGGGAAGATGCCGGGAAGCGCACAGGAGGCGAAGATGGCGTCCGCGACCCGGCCGTCATCCAGGCCCGGTGCGCCCCAGAGAACCTGCACGCCGGAATGAAGGTCCACTGTGTTGACCAGCAGGCGCAGCGGAAGATCGGCAAAGGTCCGCTGCCCGACGACGTCCAGGGCAAGCCGCTCCAGCGGCTCGGCGCGGTAGATCGCCGGGGCCCGCATCCGGCGCAGGGCCATGTCGGCGTGGGCAATCTGAAACACGTCCCGCCGCCGCAGACGCCTGGCCCGTTCATGCATCTCTCCCAGCGGCATGCCGGCGGCCCAGGCGCCGCCCAGCAGCGCGCCCATACTGGTGCCCACGACGAGTGAGGGCCGCAGGCCGCGTTCCTCCAGCGCCCGGAAGACGCCGATGTGGGACAGGCCCCGCATTCCGCCGCCGCTCAGCACCAGCGTGAATTCGCCGCTCTTCAGCACCGCTTGCTCCCCTTTCCGGCTTCCGCTAACGTACCCGGCACCCGCCGGGTTCTTCCGAGGCACCGATTCGATTTGACATCATCGACTGACACACCACCGCTGACCGACCCCGCCTCCGGGCCCGCTCCCGCACCGGCGGGACATCCCTTCATGGTCGTCCTGCGCCGGGACCGGCTCTACCTGATCGGGGCGGTTCTGGTGACCCTTGTCACGCTGGCCGCCGTTCTGGCCCCCCTGCTGGCGCCGCACGATCCTCTGATTGGTAATCTCAAGGACGCATATCTCACGCCACCTGGCACCCGCTACCTCCTGGGTACCGACAGCCAGGGACGGGACGTGCTGAGCCGGGTGATCTACGGGGCGCGGATCTCGTTGGCGGTCGGGCTCATCTCGCAGGGAGTGGCGGTGACCCTGGGGGTGACCCTGGGGCTGCTGGCCGGGTTCTACGGCCGCTGGGTCGATGCGACCGTGATGCGTCTGGCGGACGTCACCCTCGCCTTTCCCACTCTGCTGCTGCTGATCGCGGTGGCGGCCGCGGTCCGGCCGTCCCTGGTCGTCGTCTTCATGCTGATCGGTGTGGTCGGCTGGGCCGGCATGGCCCGTCTGGTCCGGGGGCAGGTGCTCTCCCTGAAGAGCGCGGAATACGTCACGGCGGCCCGCGCGCTCGGCGCCAGGGACCGTACCATTCTGTTCCGCCACCTGCTGCCCAATGTCCGCTCTCAGGTGATCGTCGCCGCCACGCTGGGGATGGCGGCGGCCATCATGGCCGAGGCGGCCCTGTCCTTCGTGGGACTGGGGGCCCAGCCGCCGACCCCCAGCTGGGGCGCGATGGTGGCCGAAGGGCGGGACCTGCTCCGGGTGGCGCCCTGGGTGTCGATTGCACCCGGCGTGGCAATCGGGATCGCGGTACTCGGATTCAACCTGCTCGGGGATGCGCTGCGGGAGGCGTGGGACCCGAGGCTGAGAAACGGTGAACTGTGAACGGTGAGCGGGCGCCGGTAGATCTGGCCCGGGTGCGGGCCGAGGAGTTTCCCTGGGCCGGGGAAGCCGTGTTCCTCAACGCGGCCAGCACCGGACCGCTGCCGCGGCGGTCGCTTGAGGCGGTGGAGGAATACAATCGCCGCCGCGCCACCATGTACCGCCTGACCGACGAGGACTACTTCCCGGTCTTCACCCGTTCCCGGGAGCTGGCGGCACGGCTCATCAACGCCGACCCGGCCGAGATCGCGCTGGCCCACGACACCAGCTATGGCCTCAACGTGGCGGCCCGGTCTCTCCCGCTCGGCCCCGGCGACATCGTCCTCACCAGCGAGCGGGAGTTTCCCGCCAACGTCTATCCCTGGCTCATGCTGGAGCGGACCGGGGTACGTACCGAGCTGGTACCGGTCACCGCGGCCGGGTTTCCCGATGAAGACCGGCTCCTGAGCCGGCTCGACGATCCCCGGGTAAAGGTTCTCGCCATATCGCTGGTTCAGTTCAGCAACGGCTACCGGATCGACCTGGAGCGGTTTTCCCGGGCTACCCGGGCCGCGGGAAAGTACCTGGTGGTGGACGCCATCCAGGCGCTGGGCCAGATCCCGGTGGATGTCCGCGCGACACCGGTCGACATCCTGGCCTGCGGCGCGCAGAAATGGCTGCTCTCTCCCTGGGGGTCCGGCTTTTTCTACGTGCGGAAGGAACTGGTGGAGCGGCTGGAGCCGGTGTTCGCCGGCTGGATGGCGTTCGAAGGGACCGACGATTTCAGCCGGCTCACCGAGTACAATCGTGCGTTCCGGGCCGATGCCCGGCGCTTCGAGATGATCACCCTGCCGTATCAGGATTTCGTCGGGATGAACCGCTCAGTCGAGCTGCTGCTCGAGGTGGGCGTCGAACGGATCCGGGAGCATCTGCGGCGGCTGCAGGAGCCGGTGCTCGAGTGGGCCGCCCGGGAAGGCGTGCGGATCACCTCGCCGGTGGGAGCCGGGGCTTCGGGCATCATCTGCGTCGCCCCGCGCGATGCCGCCGCCGCGTACGATGCCCTGACCCGTGCGGGGATCGTCGCCAGCTTCCGGGAAGGGTCCATCCGCCTGAGCCCGCACCTCTACAATACCGCGGAGGAGCTGGAACGGGTCACGGTCTGCTGCAGTACTTCCTCGTAGAGTTCCACCAGCCGGTCGTTCTGCTTTTCGATGTCATAGTCGTCCTCGACCCGCCGCCGGGCGGCATCCAGGATCCGGGGCCAGGCGTCGGGATGCTCGTGCCACTGACGGACCGCGGCGGCCAGCGCCTCGGGGTCCCGTTCCGGAGCGAGGTACCCATGGACCCCGTTTTCGACCAGCTCGGGGATGCCGGCGTGGAAGGTACTCACGATGGCGAGCCCCAGGGCCATGCCTTCCTTGATGACGTTGGGAATGCCTTCCTGGTCGCCGTCGGCCGCGAGGACGCTGGGCGTGAGCAGAATGTGCGCCGCGTCCAGCAGCCGGGGCAGGGTGGTCTGATCCTGCTCGCCCAGGAACCGGACCCGGGGCGCCACGCCGAGTTCACGAGCCAGCTCTTCGAGTGAATTCCTGAGCGGCCCGTCGCCGATCAGATCGTAGGTGACCCCGATGCCCGCGGCCTCCAGCAGGGCCATCATGCGGAGGGCGTCGGGGATCCCCTTCTTCTCCACCAGGCGCCCGACCGTGACCAGCCGGAGCGGGCGGGACGGGGTCCGCGGGCGGTAGGCGAACAGGCTCAGATCGATTCCGGTCCTCAGGACGGTGGTCCGCTCCGGGGAGCAGCCGAGCGTCTCCAGCCGCCGGCCGAAATAGGCGCTCACCGGCAGGAAGAGGTCGCCTTCCCGGAACAGCCGGCGGTACACCCTCGGACCCCGGATCCTGACGTACTTGGTGATATCCGCGCCCTGGAATGCGGTGACCACCCGGCCCCGGATTGCGCCGAGCCGGCGCATGCGTAACGCCTTGATGCCCTGCTCCCCGAAGCCGCCGTGGATGATGTCGTACCTGCGCGGCGGCAGGTACGCCGCGGCCTGGTAGGCCAGTTTGCCGGAGAGCGCCCGCCCGGCGTAGACCAGCGGATTGAGCGTCCGCCTGAGCACCGTCCGGCTCTCCGGCGGAGCCCCGGCCAGCATCCGGAAGACGCCGCTCCACCGGGGAAAGAAACCGGCCGGGATCCGGTCGGGATAGGAGGCCCGCTCCAGCAGGTTGTACCGGTCGATGCTCTCGTGGTACGGGGCCGGTGGGCCCGGGCGGTCGCAGAAGATGTCGACGTCATGACCCCGGGCGACGAGCCCGGTGATCTGGTTCAGGACCGGTGTCTCCGACAGCATCGGGAAACGTCCGGGCAGATAGGCGATACGCATGTGGTTCGGTCGGCGGTGAACGGTGCGCGGTGAACGGGGGCCCTCCGGCCGTGGAGTATATCACGGCGTTGGCCCGGCCGCGCGGCGGCCAGTTCTCAGTTCCGCGTGGTCGATGTACCTTGGGGCCATGCCGAAATCATTCTCAGACGCGCTGCAGGCGGGCTACGGCTTCGAGGAGCCGGCCGTGGTTCTGGGCGCCGCCATGCTCAAGGCCGAAACCCATCCCGATCCGAAGGTCCGGGTGCCGCTCTCCATGATGAACCGGCACGGTCTGGTCTGCGGTGCCACGGGGACCGGCAAGACCAAGACGCTCCAGCTGCTGGCCGAACAACTCTCGGTCCAGGGAGTCCCCGTGTTCGTGGCCGACATCAAGGGAGATCTCTCGGGCATGGCGGCCGCCGGGACGCCGGGTCAGCGGATCGACGAGCGGGCGAAGAGCGTCGGCTGGGCCTGGCAGCCCACCGCCTTCCCGGTCGAGTTCGTGAGCCTGACGGGAAAGCTGGGCGTTCAGCTGCGGGCGACGGTCAGCAGCTTCGGGCCGCTGCTGCTGGCCAAGGTGCTGGGTCTCAACGAGACCCAGACCAGTGTGCTGACGCTGGTGTTCAAGTACTGCGACGACCAGCAGCTCCCGCTGCTGGATTTCTCCGACCTGCGGACGGTGCTGCAGTACCTGAGTTCGGACGACGGAAAAGACGGGCTGGCGGAGTACGGCGGGATGTCCACATCGACCGTCGGCGTGTTGCTGCGCAAGATGGTTGAACTGGAATCCCAGGGGGCCGAAGCGTTCTTCGGCGAGCCGGAGTTCGACGTGCATGATCTGCTCACCGTGACCGGCGACGGCCGCGGGGTGATCACCTGTCTCGAACTGGCGGACGTGCAGGACAAGCCGATGCTCTTCAGCACCTTCATGATGTGGCTCCTGGCGGAGCTGTACCACAACCTGCCCGAGGCGGGCGACCTGCCCAGGCCCAGGCTGGTGTTCTTCTTCGACGAAGCCCACCTGCTGTTCAACGACGCCAGCAAGGCCTTTCTGGACCAGGTCGAGCAGGTGGTCCGGCTGATCCGCTCCAAGGGAGTCGGGGTGTATTTCGTGACCCAGACACCCAGAGACGTTCCCGACGATGTCCTGGGCCAGCTGGGGAACCGGGTCCAGCACGCCCTCCGGGCCCATACCCCGGACGACGACAAGGCGCTCAAGGCCACCGTCCGGACCTTTCCCAAGACCGAGTTCTATGACCTGGCCGAAACGCTGACCACCCTCGGCATCGGCGAGGCGGTCGTGACGGTGCTGAACCCGCGCGGCGCGCCCACCCCGGTGGCCGCGACCCGGCTCATCCCGCCCGCATCCCGGATGGCGCCGCTCACCCCCGAAGAACTGGCCGCCGACATCCGGGAATCGGATCTGGTCGAGGAGTACGGCAAGGCCATCGACCGGGAGAGCGCGCGGGAGATGCTGGCGGAGCGGATGGCGAAGGCGGCGCCGGCGCCGGCGTCGAATACGCCGTTCCGCACCGAGCCTGAACCCGCCTCCCGCTCACGGAGCCGCGGCAAGACCGCCGGTCAGGTTGCCGCCGGGGCCCTGCTCGCCGCCCTGGGGCGGACCGTGGGCCGGGAGGTGGTGCGGGGGGTCTTCGGGCTGCTGGGCGCCAAGCCGCCCAGGACGAGGAGACGGACAACGAGGCGGAGGTGGGGATGATCGCCGGGCCGGGCGATTGAGGTCTGAGGACTGAGCGGGGCCGGGTGCCGGGCACCGGGCAGAATGCTCTCAGTCCTGATTCCGGCGTATCACCAGCGCCTTGTAGTTCTTCTTTCCCTTCCGGAGCAGGATGTATTCGTTGCCCTTGTCGTCGGCCCGGATGTCCTCCGGCCCGAGACTCCGGTCGGGATTGCCTTCCTGCAGGTCATTGACGTAGAACCCGCGGCCCTGCAGGCCGCGCCGCGCGTCGCCCTTGGAACTGGCCAGCCCGGCCTGGACCAGCGCATCAACCAGTTTGTACCCGCCTTCGAGGCTGGCGAGGGGCAGGGGAATCTGGGGGATCGCATCCGAGAGCTGCGGCATCGGCTCACCCCCGTCTCCGGAACGGTTGAAGAGCGCGTGGCTGGCCTCGACGGCCTTCGCCGCCGCGTCCGCCCCGTGCACCCGGGTGGTGACGTCCTCCGCCAGGACCCGCTGGGCATGCCGCTTCTCGGGTGCCTCCCGGTGCAGCATCACGACTTCCTCGATGGTCTCCAGCGGGAGGAAGGTGAAGAACCGCAGGTAACGCTCGACATCCTGGTCGTCGGTGTTGAGCCAGAACTGGTAGAACCTGAACGGGCTGGTCTTCTCCGGATCGAGCCAGACGTTCCCCTCCTCGCTCTTGCCGAACTTGGCCCCGCCGGTGGTCGTGATGAGGGGCAGGACCAGGCCGTGCGCCGGCGCCTGTTCCCGGCGGGCGATGAGTTCGATCCCCGCCGTGATGTTGCCCCACTGGTCGCTCCCGCCCAGCTGCAGTTCGCAGCGGTCCTCCATGAACAGGTGCCAGAAATCGTACGCCTGAACCAGCATGTAGCTGAACTCGGTGTACGAGATGCCGGTCTCCAGCCGGGAACGCACCGATTCCTTCTGCAGCATGTAGCTCAGGGTGAAGTGCTTGCCGACATCGCGCAGGAATTCCATCAGGGAGATGCCGCGAAGCCAGTCCGCGTTGTTCCGCATCCGGGCGGCGTTGTCGCCCTCGAAGCTCAGGAACCGCTGCAGCTGCTGGTGCAGCCGGGCCGCGTTGGCGTCGATCTGCTCCAGTGACAGCACCGGCCGCTCCGCCCGCTTGCCGCTCGGATCACCCACCATGCCGGTCCCGCCGCCCACCACCGCGATAGGCGTGCCCCCGGTCCGCTGCAGCCAGGCCAGGCCCATCACCGGGACCAGGTTTCCCACGTGGAGCGAATCGGCGGTCGGATCGAAGCCGACATACCCGGTGATCGGCCCCCGGGCCAGGCGCTCATCCAGGCCGGGGGTGGCGTCGTGCAGAAAGCCGCGGGCGCGTAGTCGGGCAAGAAGGGTCGGCATGGGAGACAATATATTGGATGATTGGAGGATTGGTGATTGGATGATTGGCGTGGGGATGGGATTCGGGGGTGCTGCTTCGGGTTCCAGAGGCAGCCCAGACATTCGATCCCCAATCATCCAAATCATCCAATCCTCCAATACTTGATCTTCCCAGGGGGTCGGACGGCGGCGCGGGGCACCCGGGCTTTTCCGGCGCCGGTGCTCCCCTTAAGTTGCTTGCATGAGTTGGACTTGGCTCCATAACCCGCGGGTCCGCGGGAATCTGATCCTCGCCGCCGGCGCCGTCGTGGTGTTTGGCGGCGCTGCCGCGTTGGGGGCCTGGAGCCGGGCCTGCCTGGGGGATGCCTGCCCCTCTCCGGCCAGCCTCACCCGCACCTACGACCCGGAGCAGGCTTCCAAGGTCTATGCCGCCGACGGACGGCTGATCACCGACCTGGGGCTCGAGCGGCGTACGGTCGTCCCCCTCTCCGAGATGGCGCCCGCGGTCAAGGCCGCGTTCGTCGTGACCGAAGACAAGCGGTTCTACTCGCATCACGGCATCGATTACATCCGGGTGCTGGGCGCGGTCCGGTCCAACATCATCCATATGCGGGTGGCCGAGGGCTTCTCGACCATCACCATGCAGCTGGCGCGGAATCTGTGGCCGGAAGCGATCAGCGGCCGGGACCGCTCCCTCAACCGGAAGATCCGGGAAGCCAAGGTGGCGCTCGAGATCGAACGGATGTTCTCCAAGGACCGGATCCTCGAGCTGTACCTGAACCAGATCGGCCTGGGGAACGGCGCCTACGGGGTCGAGGTGGCGTCGCAGCGCTATTTCGGCAAGTCGGTACGGAACCTGAACGTGGCCGAGGCGGCCACGCTGGCCGCCCTGCCCAAGGGGCCGTCGCTGTACAACCCGCGCCGCAATCCGCAGCGTGCCATCGCCCGGCGCAACCTGGTGATCAACCTGCTCCGGGACCAGGGCTACCTGACGCCGGTCGACGCGGAACGCTGGAAGGCCTGGCCGCTCGAGCTGTCGTCCCGGTCGGACTACAGCGACGTGGCTCCCTACTTCGTGGAGTACGTGCGCCAGCTGATGGATGCCCAGTTCGGGCCCGGCCTCTACCGGGACGGCCTGCGGATCTACACCACGCTGGATCTGGACATGCAGCAGACCGCCGAGCGGTCGCTGACCCAGCAGCTGGAAGACATCGAAGGCGGCAAGGCGTACGGCAACTTCCCGCATCCGACCTACGCGGGCGTGATGCAGAAGCAGGAAGAGGCCGGCGCGGCCGGCTCGGGCAACATGACGCAGTACCTGCAGGGCGCCTCGGTCACCGTGGAGGCTCAGACCGGCTACATCCGCGCCATGGTGGGCGGGCGCGATTTCAACGACAGCAAGTACAACCGGGCCATCCAGGCCATGCGGCAGCCCGGCTCCACTTTCAAGCCGTTCGTCTACTCGGCGGCGCTCCGCGCGGGGTATCCCTTCTCGACCGTCATGGTGGACGAGCCGATCACGCTGACGTACGAGGACACGACCGAAGCCCCCTGGGAGCCGCAGAACTACGACCTCACCTTCCGCGGCCCCATGACCCTGCGGGAGGCGCTCTATCGGTCGGTCAACATCGTGGCCATCAAGCTGGGCATGGAACTCGGGCCCCAGGCCGTGATCAGCGAGGCCCGCCGGTTCGGAATCACCACGCCGATCCCGCCCTACCCGTCGATCTACATCGGGGCCGCCGAGGTGACCCCGCTGGAAATGGTCGGGGCCTATACCGCGTTCGCCAACCTGGGCGTGCGAACCACCCCGATCGGGATTCTCCGGGTGGAGGACCGCAACGGGAACATTCTCTGGCAGGCCCGGCCCCGTTCGGAACGGATCATGGACCCGCAGCATGCCTGGCTCATGGAGAGCGCCCTGGAGGACGTCGTGAACCGGGGCACCGCGTTCGTCAACACCCGGGGCCGGGGCTTTACCGTACCGGCCGGCGGCAAGACCGGGACGACCAACGACTATGCCGATGTCTGGTTCATCGGGTTCACGCCGGACTACGTCACCGGTATCTGGATCGGGATGGACCAGCGGCAGCGGATCATGGACAATGCCCAGGGCGGCCGGCTGGCGGCGCCGGCCTGGACCGCCATGATGAAGGAGATCTACGAACGCCGGCCGGCCCCGGAAGACTGGGCCCGGCCCGACGGGCTCACCTTCGACACGATCGACAACAAGACCGGTTTCCGCTACACGCCGTTCTGTCCGCCGGAGAACCGGTACGTCGAATCGTTCATCCCCGGCACCGAGCCGACCCAGTACTGCCCGATCCACAATCCCTTTACACCGGGTGGTGGGGCGGGGGTGGGACAGGAGCCGCATTGAGGGATTGATAGATTGAGGGATTGGCTTTTCGGGGAGATCCCCAAGGGCGACACAATCCCTCAATCCATCAATCCCCCAATCCTTCGATCCTCCCCATGTTCCGTCTCTCCGCCTCCTGGCTTGTCACCGCCGCCGGTGACGTCTTCCGCGACGGCGCGGTGCTGGTGGGAGACGACGGCCGGATCGTCCAGGTGGGCCCGGATCCGGCCGTCCCCGATCCCGAAGGTACCCGCCGGGAGAGGCACCCGGAGGGGGTCATCACTCCCGGGCTGGTCAATGCCCACACCCACCTCGAGCTGACCGGGCTGGACGACGCGGCCCAGGAGGCGGACTTCGCCGCCTGGATCCGGAGCATCATCGCCCTGAAGGCCCAGCGCTCGCCCGGTGCTTTCCTGGATGCCGCCCGCCGCGGCGTGCGGGATTCCATCGCGGCGGGGGTGACCACGGTGGCCGACACCGGCAGCTCGGGAGCGGTGATCCAGGCGCTGGATGAGGAGGGCGGGCGCGGGATCGCCTACCTCGAGGTGTTCGGTCCGGACCCGCGAGACGCCGAGACCAATCTGATCGCCTTCCGCGGGCAGCTGACCGAATTGCGCCGGTTTGTCTCCGATCGAGTCCGTCTGGGTGTCTCACCCCACGCGCCCTATTCCGTGAGCGGTCCGCTCTACCGCGCAGCGGCCGCCCTGGCCCGGGACGAGGGTCTGCCGCTGGCGGTGCACATTGCCGAGTCGGAGGCGGAGTCGCAGCTTCTAGGCAGCGCGAGCGGGAGCTTCGCCGAGGCGTGGCAACGGCGCGGTATCCCGCTCCCGCCCGGCGGCCGCACTCCGGTGGCCTGGCTGGCCGAGCACGGTGTCCTGGGCCGTGATACCCTGTGCATCCATGCCGTCCGGGTGGACGCGGCGGACCGGGAGCGGCTCCGGGCCCATGGCTGCGGGATTGCCCATTGCCCCAGATCCAACCGCCGGCATGCGCACGGGGATGCGCCTCTCACCGCGCTGCTCGAGGCCGGGCTCCGGGTCGGGGTCGGAACCGATTCGGTGGCCAGCGTCAGCCCGCCCGATCTGCTGGCCGAAGCCCGGGCGGCCCGTGATCTGGCGGGGCTCACTGCCGAGCGCGCCTTCCGACTGGCGACCCTGGATGCCGCGCGTGCCATCGGGCTCGAGGCCGAGGCCGGCAGTCTGGAAGCCGGCAAATGGGGCGACATGGTGCTGTTCCGTCTCGATGCCTCCGGCCCGGTAGACATCTACGAGGCCCTGCTCTCAGCCCGCCGGGACGATGTTGCCGGAACCTGGGTGGCCGGGGAGCGACTGCACTGAGCGGTCGGAATGGTCGTCCCCTTCTCTGAATCCGGCTCCTGATCCCGCCACATGAAACTGCAACGTCATTCCGCCATTCTCCGCATCATCCGGGAGCAGCGCATCTCCAATCAGGATGCCTTGCGGCGGGCGCTGGCGGAGCAGGGGGTCGCGGTGGCGCAGCCGACCCTGTCGCGGGACATCCGGGAACTGCGGCTGGTGAAGCAGGCCGACCCCGCCGGTGGGGGCTTCTATGCCGAGCCGACCCGGCAGGCCGCCGGCCCGGATCTGGCTTCACTGCTGCCGTCGCTGGTCAGAGGGTATGAAGGCGTCGGGATACTGCTGGTGCTGCGGACGGTCGCGGGCAGTGCCGATGCCGTGGCCGGGGCCATTACCCAGGCGGGCTGGGCCGAGGTGATCGGGGCGACCGTGGGGCCGGAGACGGTGGTCCTGGTGACCCGGAGCGAGGCGGCCAGGCAGGCGGTCGAGCGGAGGATGGAGGGATTGAGGGATTGATAAGATTGAGGGATCGAGGGATTGAGGGATTGGGTGGGGATTGTGGTTCCTCCGGCGGAGGGCCAGACGACAGATTCGTTTCCAGTCCTTCCACGCTTCCCGGTCTTCAATCCTTCAATCCCTCAATCCCTCAATCCGTCAATCCCTCAATCCCCCAATCCGACAATCCCACAATCCCCCAATCCCCCAATCCCACAATCCCCCAATCCCCCAATCCCTCAATCCCCCAATCCCTCAATCCCCCAATCCTTCAATCCCTCAATCCCCCATCCCCCCTCCCCCCTTCCGCCCCCGCCACCCTTCGTTATACCATTATTGCATCGGCATTTCCGGGGATCCCGGGTCGTCGTTTTCCGGCCCGTCGCGCTCTCTCCAGGAGTGAGGCGGGCCGGTCCTGCAGGTGACGTGCAA
>JBFXBG010000111.1:0-13515 GCA_050183505.1 Gemmatimonadales bacterium
CCGATCTGGGGCCAGAATCATCATGATCTCAGATACAATCGACGCGATGACGACAGACAGGCCATACCGAAAAGCCCTTGGAGTCGATGTGGTTATTGCAGAACTACAAAAGCATCGTGCTACCCAGTTCGATCCCAAGCTTGTCGATCTCGTTGTTGGATCTGTGGCGATCCGCCGAGCCATCACATCCCAGGTCGCCACTCCTGTGGCTCCTCCTTCAGCACTACGGACGCAGGGCAACCCGAGGACTAGCTTGGCCTGGAAAGTGAAGTGAATCAGTCACTACCTAGTGGTGGCAATGCCGCAACCGAGGCCAGCTGACCCGTTACTGCAGGTGGAAGTTCTCGAAGTAGGCGCCTCAAGTCGCTCAACCGTTCGGCCTTGGCCCCACCGAGGTAACCGTCCAACCAGCACCGGGCACAAAGGAGTTCGGTACGGTCTATCATATCCAGTCGCCCGAAGTCACCGAACATCCTGTCTATTGTCTTGCTCGCTGCTGCGGCATCACCGGACAGTACCCCTAACCGGGCTACCCACCTGGCAAACGGGCCAGCACAAGATACTTCCTTGGGTTTGTCGCTCAATTGTCGAACTGCCTTCTCTGCCTCATCCGAGGCCGCAGCCTCCATGCCTAGGCTCATTAGACAATCCGCGTAGCGGAGGTGCCAGTGAGTGGTCATCCAGGGAAGGTTCCAGCCAAGTATGACTGGACAGTATTGTCTGAGAATTGGAAGAGCCTCATCAGGCCTTCCTCTGAGAGCCATTGACCAGGCCGCATAGGTGACAGTACCGATGATAGATACGATTGCACCCTGAATAGGGGCTCTTAGTGTTTCTGCCGTCCACAGTTCCTGCTCCGAATACCTACCAAGCCTAAACAAGCAGATTGCTCTATTCGAGGAAGATGTTCTCCTATAGCGATCATCTCCCCTTACCACTGCTAGATCATAAGCTCGCTGGAATACCAGGAGGGCTTCCTCGTAGTTGCCAGCACCACAGAGGAGGCAGCCGAGCCCATTCAGGGCTTGGTTCAAGGCGAGGTCCCTTATCCCATGCGCGGGTAGTTCCAATGTGAGTGATTTCAAGTCCTCAATTGCTCTGGACGCTAGGTCGGTACGGGCTAGTAAGTTGGCTCTAGAAACGATCAACTGAGCGCGGTCCTCAACATCCAGTTCAGCATCTGAGAGCCTGTCGATTGCGATCCGGACCTCGGAGACAGATTCAGTTCCCCCCAAGAAACCAACAAGTGTGGTTGCCGTTCTGATTGCCTGAACTCGGATTGTATCAGGCAAGTGCTCATCTGTAGCGATAGTGAGAGCCGAATCGGTCGCCTTCCTTGCTTCATCCACCGTGAAACCAGCGAGGTGCCTTCGTGCCTGAAGTTCGAAAAGCAGTTTCTTCTGTGCCCTTGTGGAGCCATCGGCAGTTTCCGTTCTCATCAAATGGTCGAGAGACTCGACCCACTCCCCTTGTTCCTGGAGAGCCTCGACAACCAGCAGCATGGCTTCTTCCCGCGCCTCACCCTGCAGCCATCCAAGCGCCGAGCCCAGCCCCCGTTCGGCTTCGTGGGGGGCGCCGCGGCGAATCGCTTCGCGGGCCCCGCTCAGCAGATATGGGGTGGCCTCCTCGGTCCGCCCAGCGCGGATGCAGTGCCAGGCGATCTCCAGCCCCGGAGCCGGCTGCCCCGTGTCGGCCATCCCCAGTAACCGCTCCGCGATCCCGCCGTGGAGCGCCTTCCGCAGCGTGGCCGGCACCGCCAGGTAGGTCTCCCCCCGCACCAGCTCGTTGCAGAACTCCAGTCCCCGCCCGCCATCTCGCAGGATCCGGATGTCGGTCAGCCTCGCCAGCGCAGTCATGGTCTGGCCGGCCGTCAAATCCGCCAGGCTGTACATCTCCAGATCGTTGAGCCGGGCGCCCAGCACCGCGGCCAGGCTCAGGACGTTCCGGGCCGTACCATCGAGCCCCTGGGCCAGCCTCGCCTGGATCAGCCGGTAGGCATGCTCGGCCCGTCGGGCGGTCCGGGGCTCCTCGGTCATGGCCCCGATCGACAGAGCCAGGCACTGCTCGCCGTTGAGCTGCCAGTCCTGCACCAGGTACTCCAGGACCATGGGATACCCGGCCGAGGCATCCAGCAGCGCGCGGCGGACCGGGGGCGAGGGCTGCGGCTCCGCGGGCGGGACCAGGGAGTCAAGCAGGAGGCCGCACTCCTGGGGCGTCATCGGCTGCAATTCGAGCACCCGGAGCCCCAGCGCGTCGGACGTCTCCAGCAGCCGGGCCGCATGGGGGGACCCTCCCAGCTCTCCGGTCCGGGCCGCGAAGAGAAGCATGAGGCGCTCCTCCGGCGTGCGGCGCATCAGCAGATGCAGTACCGCCAGGCTGGTATCGTCCGCCAGGTGGACGTCGTCCACCACCAGGATGACCGGGTGTTCCTCCGCCAGGGCGAGGACCAGCTGCAGGACCGCTTCCGTCAGCCGGATCCGGGCGGTCTCTCCCTGGGTGTCGGCGGCTTCCGGTACGCCGGGGAACCGCCGGCGGACCTCGGGAACGGTCCGCGCCAGCTCTCCCAGCCACTCCGGCGGCGTGGCCGAGACCCCGGGCCGCCCCAGCAGACCCTGGACCAGACTGGCGATCACGGCGTAGGGGATCTCCCGTTCCGGGTCGTAGCACTGTACCCGGCTGATCGCGGCACCCTCCAGGCCCGCCGCCGTCACCACGCGTTCCAGCAGGGTGGTCTTGCCGACGCCGGAGTCCCCGGTGATCAGGACGTGCCGTGGTGCGTGCCGCAGGGTGCGCTCCCACGACTCATACAGAATCTGGTATTCCGGCTCCCGCCCGACGAACGGACGGCCCCGCCACTGGTCGGTGGGCACGGTCGGGATCGGGGACGCGGCCGTCCGTTCCAGCCCGCGGCGACGCAACCGGAGCGCGATGCCCTCCAGCAGCGACGAGGGTTGCGCAGCCAACTCCTCGGCCAGCCGTTGTTTCCACCCCTCGAAGACCTTGAGGGCCGTCAGCCGGTCGCCATCGAACGCGCGGCCCTCCATCTTGGCCCGGATTCCGTCCTCGCTGAGATCGTCCAGCTCGAGCAGGAGGTTGCCCAGCTGTTCCATCCGCCGGAAATTGCCCGTGCGCCGGCATCGGTCGATCAGGTGCACCAGGGCATCCCGGACCAGCGGGGTGTACCGGGCCGACTGGCGGTCCTTCCAGAGGGTGAAGTCGGGGGCTTCGGGGACTTCGAAGTCTTCCAGGAACCGGCCCACGTCCAGGGCCGGCGTGAAATCGTCTCCCAGGATATCACCGGCCTCCAGCCGCCGGACGTCCACGGCGAGATCCGGAAGGGCCAGCCGCAGGTGATCCCGGTTGCCCTCGATGGCCTCCCGCCCCAGCCTGGCCCGGAGTACCGACACCGCGGTCGCCAGACTATGCCGCGCCTCCGAGCTCAGGACGTTGGGCCAGAGCAACTCCGCCAGCCGGTCCCGGCGGTGAATCACCCGGGGCTCCACAGCCAGATAGACCAGGAGCGCCAAATGCTTGCGCGTCCGGAAGCGGACTGGATCACCGTTCGGCGCCAGCAGCGCCGGCCGGCCCAGACACCGGAGGGTGAAGGGGAGGCCCATGTGGTCAGGTTTTTCGGTCTTAGCCGTCTTTAAAGGTGATGCGGTACCGACAACGCCAATTCAACACCTTGCTGCCCATGGGGTTTGGAGACCGGAATCCGGGAGTGTGCGGCCCGGGAAACGGCTTGTCCAGTGGCGGCAGTCCGCCGGCTCATCTGCCTGCCGGATACTGGCCCCGCAGTTGCATATTTCAGGGCGGATACTCCATCGTCCAGACCCAGCGACGATGCCATAAGCCTAGTCAAATCAATATGATACGGACGCTCGCCCGGCAGCCAGGCCCGGCCAGTCCGGGGACACCGTCCTCGTCTTTCACCCCATCAGGAGCCGGATTCATGCGCAGAATGCCACGGTCAGTCTTCCTTGGTGTGACCCTCGTCACTTTCGGGCTCACCGCCTGCGGCAAGGACAGTGGTCCGTCCGCCAGTCTGACCAACGAACAGGCCGCCGAGATCGGCGGCGCGATCGCGTCCCAGATCACCACGGTGGCCGCGTCGTTTACCGCCACCGGGCTGGAGACTTCCCCGTTCCTCGCGCCGGCATTCGCCCGTTCGCTGGGGGGCGCCAGGCTGGCCCCGCCCCGGGTTTCGGGGCCCTGCCCGGTGATTGACGATCTGACGGACGCCGATGGCGATGGCGTGCTGGACAACGCGACGATCACCTTCGACCCGGTGGACTGCGTCGGCGCGGGCTACGTGGTGAGCGGCTCGGTGCATGTGACCGATCCGTCCACCAGCGACGCCTCGGTGGTCGGCTACAACGCGACCTACACCAACCTGGCGACCGACCTGACCGGCCAGAACAACGATCACATCAACGTCTCACTCAACGGCAGTCACGGCGTCCTTGGTACGGCTACCTCGGCCACGCTTTCGGAGAACCTGACCCTGGCGATCGATGCCCAGTCCGGCACCGAGATGCTCAACGGCACCTTCTCCCAGATCTGGCAGGTGGCCTTCACGCCCGATCCGAACAACACGCTGGTCATGGACGGGCCGCTGCCCGACGGACAGCTGGTCGTCAACGGGACGACTCACTGGCAGGTGAACGGCGAGAACTTCACCTTCAGCATTCTGGCCCAATCTCCTCTCGCGTATGACGCCACCTGCGAAGGTCAGGACTTCCCCTTCACCTCGGGTGAACTGCGGGCCAATCTCCAGGGCAGCAACGGCAGCGCCTACATCCGGATCCAGTTCCAGGGCTGCGGCGTCACCCCGCTGGTCCAGTATTTCGGCAGCAACGCCTGAGCCGGACAACTCTGAACGCGATGCGCCCCCCGCCCGCGGTTGCGGACGGGGGGCGCGGCCGTTCGAGACCGGCGGTGGTGTATCAGCGCGCCCAGTCCGGCCGCGCCACCAGTTCCCGGATCAGGTCTTCGCTGGTCTTCTCGGCCGCCTCGGCGGCGAAGTTGGTCACCACCCGGTGCCGCAGCACCGCCGGCGCGACCGTTCGCACGTCGTCGAGGTCCGCCATGGCCCGGCCGTCCAGGGCGGCCCGCGCCTTGGCGCCCAGGACGAGGTACTGGGAGGCTCGCGGCCCGGCACCCCAGTCCACGAACTCGCGCATCGCCTCGGGCGCGTCGGGATCGGCCGGGCGCGTCATCCGGGCCAGGGTCACGGCGGCCCGGATCAGCCCCCGGGACACCGGAATCCGGCGGACCAGCGCCTGCATGGCGCGCAGCGTTTCGGCATCGAGCACCGGCTCGATCCGGTAGCTCCGGCCGCCGGTCGTCTGCTCGACAATGGCTTCCTCCTCCTCCCGGCTGGGGTAGCCCACCCGGAGCTCCAGCATGAAGCGGTCGAGCTGTGCCTCCGGCAGCGGGTAGGTTCCCTCCTGCTCGATCGGATTCTGCGTGGCCAGGACGAAGAACGGTTCCGGCAGCGGGTAGGTAGCCCCCGCCGCCGTCACCTGGTGTTCCTGCATTGCCTGGAGCAGCGCGGCCTGGGTCTTGGGCGGTGTCCGGTTGATCTCGTCGGCCAGGACTACGTTGGCGAACACCGGGCCCTTCACGAAACGGAAGGATCGCTTGCCGGTCGTGAGATCCTCTTCGATGATCTCGGTACCGGTGATGTCGCTGGGCATGAGGTCCGGCGTGAACTGAATCCGGTTGAAGCTCAGGTGCAGGGCCTCGGCGACGGTCTGTACCATCAGCGTCTTGGCCAGCCCGGGCACACCGATCAGCAGGGCATGGCCACCGGCCAGGAGCGAGATCAGAATCCCGTCGACCACATCCTCCTGTCCCACGATCCGGCGGGCCACCTGTTGGCGGACAGTTGCGACGGACTGCGCCAGCCGCTCGAGCTGGTGGACGTCGTCCATCTGGGAGAGTTGGGGACTGGCCATGTCGGTCACAATGCTCGCGTAGTGGAGACTGGGGATCCCGGAGTATGGCGGGCCGCGTCCGCCACGGCCCGGTCCGCCGGGGCTATCCCATGTTCTGACTGGAGTTTAGCCCTATCGACCGAGCCCGCGCCAGTTGCCGTTGACTTGCCCGGGCCAGACGGCAGGATGCCACCCATGGTTTCAGGCCGATGTTGCTTGCGAAAAATTTCACAAGCGGGTAGTTTTGCCCCCGTGGCGGGACCAAAAAGCTCAGGCGGAGGGTCGCCGGGCCCGATGAAGTACGCGGGCCTGGGAATCCAGCTGGCGGTCAGCATTCTGGTCTTCGTGTTTCTGGGCCAGTGGCTGGACCGCCGGGTGGGCACCGGTGGGCTGTTCACCATTCTGGGGGCGTTCGTTGGATTCGGCGGGACCATGTGGTCTCTCATCCGGCGGCTCAACCAGGACGAGCGGGACGAGCAATGAGCACCGGCCGGTTCTATCTCGCCGGGCTCTTTGGTATCACGGTCCTGGTGCTCGCGATCTCCCGCTGGTTGCCGGCCGAGGCCCGGCCCGGGGTGTGGGTCGCGCTGGGCATCGGCCTCGCGGTTCAGGGGCCCCTGGGCTGGTGGCTGGTACGGGCCGTCGGCACGCCCCGTTTTCTGGGGGTCTGGGCCCTGGGGATGGGCGCGCGGTTCGCGGTTCTGGGCCTGATGGCGCTGGTCGTCTTCCCTCGGCTGTCCTGGCCGGTGGCGCCGGCCCTGATCACGCTGGCGGCGGTGCTGGTCGTCCTGCTGTTCTTCGAGGGTATCGTGGTCTGGTTCAAACATTCGAGGACCCAAGCTCGATGAGTCGTTCGAAGCGCTGGATGATCATGGGACTGTGGCTGGCCCTCACGCCGGCGGTCGCCCGGGCACAGGATGCCCAGGTGACGCAGGAAGCGTTCAAGGCCGCCCAGCCCGAGACGCACGTGCAGAGTGAGCGTGAGATCGACATCATGCACCATCTCGCCAACTCGCACGTCATCGAGCTTCCGTACTGGAAGGCGCCGTACACGAAGGAATTCGAGCTCCCGACGTTCCCGCCGATCCACCTCGGTTCCCTGGTGATCGATCTCTCGCCGACCAAGCACGCGGTCTTCCTGGTGCTGGCGGCATTCGTGGTGGCTCTGGTGTTCATCCCCGCGGGCCGCGCCGTGCAGCGGGCCCAGGCCCGGGGCGAGCCGCCCCGCGGGTTTGCCAACGCCATGGAGGCGACCGCGCTCTACATCAGGCAGGAGGTCATCCTGCCGAACGTGGGGCACCACGGCGAAGGCTACGTGCCCTACCTGCTCACGGTGTTCTTCTTCATCCTGGCCTGCAATCTGTTCGGCCTGGTGCCCTGGGGAGCCACCGCGACCGGCAATATCGCCGTCACCGGCGGGATGGCCCTCCTCTCGTTTGTGGTGATCGAGATCTCCGGCATGCGCGCGCTGGGCTTCAAGGGGTACCTCGGCACGATCTTCTTCCTGCCGCCCGGCCTCCCCACGCTGATGAAGCCGATCATCCTGATCATCATGACACCGATCGAACTCATCGGGAAGCTGGCCAAGCCGTTCGCCCTGGCGGTCCGGCTCTTCGCCAACATGACCGCCGGCCACGCGCTGGTGCTGGCGCTGATCGGCCTCACCTTCACCTTCCAGAGCTACTGGGTGGGTGCCGGCGCGTCGGTCATGGCGACCGCCATCATGCTGCTCGAGGTGTTCGTGGCCTTTCTGCAGGCCTTCGTGTTCACCTTGCTCACGGCGGTGTTCATCGGCCTGATGCGGGAAGCGCACTGAATTGAGGAGCCGGCGGTCCCGGGCGCTCGCGGGACAGCCGGAGACGTAATCCGCCGGACGGCGGATGAAGCCCGCTGGCCTCGCTGGAGGCCGTTGGCGGGCCACCGTGGGAAGGCCGA
Source organism: Gemmatimonadales bacterium (assembly GCA_050183505.1). Lineage (GTDB taxonomy): Bacteria > Gemmatimonadota > Gemmatimonadetes > Gemmatimonadales > GWC2-71-9 > JBFXBG01. The sequence goes on from JBFXBG010000111.1 coordinate 7,875, forward strand.
TCCGGGAGAATCGGCCGGTCTGCACGGCGGGCGCGGACTCGAAGGCCAATCTCCCGCTATCGACCTGGAGTGACCGACATGCTGAATCTGCTCGCCCTCCTGCAGGAACCTGCCGTGGCGGATGCCGCCGGCAAGGGATATGGACTGATCGGCGCGGGCCTGGCCGGCGGCCTCGCGGTACTGGGTGCCGGTCTGGGCATCGGCCGCATCGGTGGCTCGGCCGCCGAGGGCATGGCCCGCCAGCCGGAAAACAGCGCCAAGATCCAGACCGCGATGATCATCTCCGCGGCGCTGATCGAAGGCGTCGCCCTGTTCGTGGCGGTCATTGCCCTGCTGATGCAGGGGAAAGTGACGTTCTAGGGATCAGGGATCCGGGGTTGGGGATCAGGGACCAGGTTCTCTGACTCCCTGACCCCTGATTCCTGGACTCGCGACTCAGTAACCCGGTTGGAAGGTTCCCTGACATGAAACGCCCCGTCTTGCTTGGTCTTTCCCTGCTGGCGACCGTGGCCGCTCCGGCCCTGGCGGCCGAAGAGTCCGGCGCGTCCGGCCCGCTGGTCGTAAACGGCGGGCTCATGATCTGGACGCTGGTCGTCTTCGGGCTGCTGCTCTTTACTCTGAGGCGGTTTGCCTGGCCGGCCATCCTCGGCGCCGTCGAGGCCCGGGAACAGTCTCTCGAACGGCAGCTGGCCGAAGCCGCGCAGAACCGGGCCGAAGCGGAGAAGCTGCTCGAAGAGCAGCGCCGGCTGCTGAGCGATGCCCGGTCCCAGGCGCAGAGCCTGTTGACCGACGCGAAGGCCGCCGCCGAAAAGGAACGCGGTGTCGCGCTGGAGCGCACCCGCCAGGAGCAGGAGGATCTGCTGGCCCGGGCCCGGCGGGAGATCACAGCCGAGCGCGAGAAGGCCGTGCTGGAGCTGCGGCGGGAAGCGGTGGATCTGTCCCTGGCGGCCGCCTCCCGGCTCATCGGCCAGCGGCTCGGCACCGACGCCGACCGCCAGCTGGTCGAGCAGTACCTGACCTCGCTCGAGAGGGCCAATTGAGGCCGATAACGATCGCCCGGAACTATGCCGAGGCACTCTTCGCGCTGGGTGAGAAGAGCGGACGGACCGAGCTCTACGCCGACCTGCTCGACGCCATGGCCGCCGCGATCGAGGCGGAGCCGCGGATCCAGGGCGTGCTCATGTCGCCCCGGGTGCCCAAGCAGACCAAGGCCCGGATGCTGGCGGCCGCCATGCCGGAGGCGCCGAAGGAATACGTGCTCTTTCTGCAGGCGGTGGTGAAGCGGAACCGGCAGGCACTGCTTCGCGATATCGCGGACGCCTACCTTGGGCTGCTGGACCTGAAGCTCAATCGGGTGCGGGCCGGCGTGACCCTCGCGCGGGAAGCGAACGAGGCCATGCGGCAGTCCATTCTGGACGGTCTGCGCCGGGTCCTCGGGAAGGAAGTCATTCCCTCGTTCCGGGTCGAGCCCGAGATACTGGGGGGTGTGGTGGTCCGGGTGGGCGATCGGGTGTACGACGGCTCGCTCCGCCGGAAGACCCTGCAGATGCGGCGCCAGCTGCTGGCCCGCTGACGCCCGCCGGAACCGGCGGAGTGGAAGCAGACACGGGCCCGGCGGGCAACGCCGGGCCCGTCGTGTGTTCCGCCCGATCCCGGTCTTATTCGCTCCTGAGGGCCCGCATCGGGCTTACCGCGGTACCTCGCAGCGCCGGGAGCAGCGCCGCGATCACCGTGGTCAGGAGCAGGATGACCGCCATGACGACGTAGGTCTCCGGATCCAGCGGGCTTACGCCATAGAGGAATCCCGCGAGGGCCCGGCTGGCCAGCGCGGCCAGGAGAATCCCCGCCACGAGCCCGCCGATGATCGGGACCATGCTGCTCCGGATCATGCGGCGTACGACGCCACCGGGGCTCTCTCCCAGGCTCAGGCGGATCGCGATCTCCCGCACCCTCGTCGCCACCATGTAGTTCACCACCCCATAGATGCCGATGCCGGCCAGCAGGAGCGCGAGCGCGCCGAACAGGCCCAGGAGCGAGGCCCCGACTCGTTGGGGCAACAGCAGCTCGGCGATCCTGGCACCGAAATCCGCCTGACCGAAGACCGGCACCTGGGGGCCGGCGGCCTGAAGCTCCCGCCGGATTTCCGCGTTGAGCGCCGGGGGGCTCATCCGGCTCCGCACGAACAGCGTCATGCGTGCGCCCCCGCTTCGGAGCGGCCGCTGGGCCAGCGGGAGGTATGCCAGCGGAACGGGTGCTTCAGTCAACGTGTGGTACCGCGAGTCCCGCGCAACGCCGGCCACAATACAGGTGTCGCCCAGAATCACGCGCCGGCCCAGCGCCTGGCCGTCGGGCCAGTACCGCCGGACGAACGCCTGGTTGACCACGATGCTGTTCCGCGGCCCGAGCGGATCGGGGCCTTCGAACCCCGCGCCCGCCGCCAGCGGGATTCCCAGGGTCCTGAAGTAGTCCCGGCTCACCCGGTTGACCTCGATCTCCGGGGTATCCTCCCCGGGCGCCGGCTCATATCCCTGGATCCCGACGGTTTCGCTGGACACGTCGCCGGTGAGCGGAATCGCCTCGGTCCACGCCGCCGCGACGATGCCCGGACGCGATCCGATCCGATCCAGCACGGTGGCATAGTACTGCCGGGCCTGATCCGTTTCGTAACGGGCCAGGCCGACATCCGCCGACGCGGTCACGAGATTCGCCGGATCGAAGCCCGGGTCCAGCTGGAGCCCCTGCCGGAGGCTCCGGCCGAACAGGCCCGCGCCGATCAACAGGACGACACTGAGCGCGACCTGAACCGCGACCAGGGCCCGTTGCAGCCGGGACTGCGGTCGCCCCGACCCCACCTGGCGCGTCTCCCGCAGGCGGGACAGCGCCCCGGGATGGGCGGCGTACACCGCCGGGATAATGCCCAGGAGCAGCGCCAGCCCCACGGTCAGCCCGAGTGCGACGAGCACCAGCCGCAGGTCGGGTCCGGTCACCAGATCATCCAGCCGCGCCCCGCCGGGGAAGGTGAATCCGGACAGGGCCTGGAACACGATCGTCATGATGCCGATCGCCGCGCCGCCGGCGAGCAGGCTCAGGAGCAGGGAGTCGGTCAGGAACTGGCGGACCAGGCGCCAGCGCCCCGCGCCAAGCGCGAGCCGGATCCCGATCTCACCGCCGCGGCGTGTCGTCCGGGCCAGCATCAGATTGGCGACGTTGGCCACGGCCAGCAGCAGGACGATCCCGACCACCCCGAGAATGATCCCGAGGAAGCTCACCACGCCTACCCGGGCATCGGCCGGGATCGCGGCGACCCGCGCCGGCGCCAGCTCCAGGGAGAACCCGGTCGGCGTCTGATCCGGCCAGGTCCGTTCGATCCGGGCCGCTTCCAGGTTCAGGGCCCGCTGGGCCGCCGCCAGCGAAACGCCCGGGCGCAGCCGGCCGTACATGGTGATCCAGGACCAGTTGCGGGTTTCCATGGTGAGCCGGGCAAAGCCGCTGGGCGCCACCCGGGGCCAGGCGCCTACCGGAATCCAGATGTCCGGCGGCTGGTCCAGCTCGGGCCCCCTGAAGCCGCGGGCGGTGATCCCTGCGACGGTAAAGGGCACGCCGTTCAGCTGGAGGACTTTGCCGACGACGGACGGATCCCCGCCAAGTTCACGGCGCCAGTAGCCCTGGCTCAGAACCACCGCGGGCGAGGCGCCGGGGGCATCATCCGCCGGCGAAAGCAGACGGCCGGCCGACGGGATGGCGCCGAGCAGCGGGAAGAAGTTGCCGGTCACCACGCCGGCGGTGGCGATGCCGGTTTCCGATCCCCATCCCAGCGCCAGCGTCCGCTGCTGGAAGCCTGCCAGACCTTCGAGCTGCGGGCTGTTGTCCCGGAAGTCCTGATAGGCCGGATACGAGACCGATCCCGAGGTAACCCGGAACAGCTGGTCCGGGTCGGCAATGCCGGGCACCGGGCGCAGCAGCAGGGCGTCCACCAGTCCGAAAACGATCAGGTTGGCGCCGATCCCGAGGCCCAGCGTGAGCACGACGATGACCGTGAATCCCGGCTCCCGGATGAGCCGTCGGGTGGCTTCACGGAGGTCCTGACGCAGGCCGGCCAGCAGTTCCGACCGCCTGGCCCCGCGGGCACGCCGGCGGGAGATTTCCAGACAGGCGCGGCGGGCCCGGGCCGGATCACCGAACCGGGCGCGCGCGGCGTCCCGGGCCGCGTCCGGCGGCATGCCGGCGGCCTCGAACTCCTGCTCCCGCATCCGGAGATGAAACTCGAGTTCCTGGTCGATCTCTTCGGCATGCCTCGGCCCCCAGAACTGCAGGCGCCGGTGCCAGGGCAGATCGCGACGAATCGACATGATCTGTCTCAGGCACGGGCCGCGGCCGGGCTGGCCGCGGCGTGCAGGACCTTGTTGACCGCGGAGACCAGGCGATCCCAGTTGCCGGTCTGGGCGCGCAACTGCTGCCGCCCGCGCGGTGTCAGGTGGTAGTAGCGGGCCCGGCGGTTGTTCTCCGAGAGGCCCCATTCGGCTTCGATCCAGCCGCGCTCCTCCAGCCGGTGCAGGGCGGGGTAGAGCGAGCCCTCCTCAATCCGGAGCGCTTCGCCGGTGACGCCCTCGATCCAGCGCACCACGCCGTAGCCGTGGGCCGGGCCCCAGCTGACGGCCTTGAGAATGAGCATGTCCAGCGTGCCCTGCAGCAGATCGACCGATCCGGATGCCATGACTTCCCCCTAGTCTGTCTAGGGGGAAGCTGGCCCGGCTCCCCTAGACTGTCAAGGGGGAGGTGGCGGGCCGCCCGGGCCACGGTATCTTTCGATCCGCCGCTTTTCTCCAACCCCCAGCGTCCGGATAGCCATGTCCCTCTTTCTGGTGCTCGCACTCGCGGTCCAGCCACAGGCACTTTCCCAGGCCGATCCCCGCGCCCCCTACTGGCAGCAGCGGGCCGACTACCAGATCACGGCCTCGCTGGACGAGTCGCGCGGGGTACTGAGCGGGTTCGAGCGCGTGCATTACGTGAACCACTCGCCGGACACGCTCCACACCTTCGCGTTGCATCTCTATCTCAATGCCTTTCGGCCGGGTTCCCGCTGGGCGGACGCGGATTCGGTGGAGCGGAACCGGCGCTTCAACGATCTCAGGGACCCGGACTACGGATTCAACCATGTGTCCGATGTCCGGATCATGGGTCAGCCGGTCACGGCGATCTACCCCTTCGCGCCGGACAGCACGGTCGTGCGGTTCGAACTGCCCCGGCCGCTGGCCCCCGGCGATTCGATGGTGGTGGAGATGAACTGGGATGCCCGGCCTTCAACCGTGCCGCGCCGGCAAGGCCGCCAGGGCCGGGCCTATGACTTCGCCCAGTGGTATCCGCGGGTCGTGGTGTACGACCGTTACGGCTGGGAAGAGCATCCGCTCTATCCGGCCGGCGAGTTCTATGGGGAGTTCGGGAGCTTCCTCGTGGCACTGGACGTCCCGGCCGACCAGGTGATCGGCGCGACCGGCGTCCCGATCTGCGGGGATCCCGGCTGGGCCGGTGCCAATCAGGCGCCCCAGCGGCCGGTGGATTACCGGCGGGATTTCTATCCCCGTTCGCCCTTCGTTGAACGGGACGGTGTCTGTGCGATCAACCCCGAGGCCGATATCCGGCC
>JBFXBG010000112.1:0-13491 GCA_050183505.1 Gemmatimonadales bacterium
GATTGATGCACTGTCCCACATCCTGGCCGATCCAGATCCTCGGCACCCGGACGTTGCCGGTCTCGGCGTCCACGTCCACCTCGGCCACGGCGGCCGAATAGCTGTACGCCGCCGAAGGACCCACGCCGGCACCCCGGTACCGTCCCGGAGATCCGGGAGGTGTGTAGCTGCCGACCGCCCCGATGGTTCCCGCCTTCGACTCGGCCGTGGCGACGGCTTCGGGGAAGCTCATCCCCCGCTCCGGATCCCGGACATCGAAGACCCGGCCGCCCGCGAAGATCAGCCGGTCGGCCGGCACATCCAGCCTGGCCGCGACCGGCGGGGCCAGCATGGATTTCACCCGCTCGGCCGCCTGGATCGCGGCCTGACCGGTCATGAGTGTCACCCGGGAGGAATAGCTGCCGAGGTCGACCGGCGTGAGATCGGTATCGGCCGTCACGATCCGGATGTCGATCGGCTCGATGCCGAGCACTTCCGCGACGATATAGGCCAGGATGGAATCCGAACCCTGCCCGATGTCGGTCGAGCCGCAGAACACCGTGACACCACCGCCACGATCACACTTGATCTGCACGCCCGAGTGCGGCATGTCGTTCCAGTAGATCGGCAGCCCGGCGCCGGTGATATAGGACGAGCAGGCGATCCCCAGCCCCCGGCCGTACGGCAGCCGGCGGAAGCGGCTCTTCCAGCCGGATCCCTCCACCACCTTCTCGATACACGGCCCCAGGCCCATGGTGCCCAGCTGGAGCCAGTTGGCGGTAATGGAATGGGGCCGGGCCAGATGACGCAGCCGCAGTTCGGCCGGATCGAGCTCGAGCTGCTCGGCGATCTTGTCGAGCTGCACCTCGAGCGCGAAGCGCGGCTGGGGCGTCCCGTGGCCCCGCTTCGGACCACAGGGCGGCTTGTTGGTGAACGCCCGGGCGCCCCTGAACCGGTAGGTGGGGACCTCATAGGTCACCGTCTGCAGGGCGCCGGTGTAGTAGGTACTGGCGACCCCGTAGGATCCGTAGGCCCCGCCGTCGAGGTAGGACTCGAAGTCCATCGCGGTGATCCCGCCGTCACGGGTCACCCCGGTGCGTACTTTCATCAGCACCTGGTGCCGCCCGCGGTGGCAGTAGAACACCTCTTCCCGGGTGAGCGCGATCTTCACCGGGCGGCCGGTGATCATCGCCAGCCGGGCCACGACGATCTCGTGATTGAACGGATCGCTCTTGCCGCCGAAGCCGCCCCCGTTGGGGGTGGCGACGACCCGGATGCGGCTGGGCGGGAGCTCGAGCACCTTCGAGAGCGCCCGGTGCACGTAGTGCGGGGTCTGGGTGCTCGACCAGAGCGTCACCTTCCCCTCCGGAGCGTAGCTCGCCACCGCCGCATGCTGCTCCATCGGGAGGTGGGTATTCCCTTCGTACAGGAACACGTCCTCCCGGATCAGGTCCGCCTTGTCGAAGGCCCCGTCGAGGTCCCCGAACTGCAGGTGCACCAGCTTGTGGAGATTGCCTTCGTCCGCGTAGTCGTGCAGCTGCGGAGCGGGGCGGTCGACCGCGTCCTCCACCGACCCGATGGGCGGCAGGGGTTCGTAGTCCACCTCGATCAGGTGGGTGGCGGCCAGCGCGGTGTCCTCATCGACGGCCGCCACCGCGGCGACCGGATCGCCGATGAAGCGGACCCGGTCCAGGCACAGCGCCTCTTCGTCCTGGCTGACCGGGAGGATGCCGAACCGGATCGGAACATCCTTCCCGGTGATGACGGCATGCACCCCCGGCAGCGCCGCGGCTTTCGAGGTATCGATCCGCAGAATGCGGGCATGCGGGTGCGGGCTCCGCAGCAGCTTGGCCCACAGCATCCGCGGCAGCGCCAGATCGTCCGCAAAGAGCGTCTGTCCCGTGACCTTGGCGTGGGCGTCGACCTTGGGCCGGGCCGTGCCGACGACACTGTAGGGCGGACCGCCGGACCGGTGGACCGACGGACGGGAAGCCGTCTCGACCGGGCCACCGGTAGCCTTTCCCGTATCGTCTTTCGCGCCTGGCGCCGTCCGCCTGCCCGCCTGCCCGCCTGCCCGCCTAGTACCCATACAGCGCCTCCCGCTTCGGTTCGGCCTTTTCTCCCCGCATCCGCGCGGCGGCCAGTTCGACGGCTTCGTAGATCTTGATGTAGCCGGTGCAGCGGCAGAGGTTCCCGCCGAGCGCCGCCTTGATGGCCTCCCGATCGGGGGCGGGCTCCTCCGCCAGGAGGGCCTGCGCGGCCAGCAGGAATCCCGGCGTGCAGTACCCGCACTGCGCCGCACCCAGCTCCACGAAGGCCTGCTGCAGCGGATGCAGCCGGGGCCCGTCCGCCATGCCTTCGACCGTCGTGACCGGGCGGTCGTGGCACGCCGCGGCGAGAACCAGACAGGAGAGCTGCGGCTCTCCGTCGATCAGCACCGTGCAGGTGCCGCACTCGCCCAGCTCGCAGCCATGCTTGGTACCGGTGAGCGCGAGGTCCTCCCGCAGGACCTCCAGCAGCGTCTTGTGGGCGGCATAGAAGATCTCATGCGCTTCGCCGTTGACGACGAATTGACCCTTGATCTTCCGGGCCGGCGGCTGGATACGGACTGGTGTGGTCATTTGCTGAATCGGTGTTGAAGAGAAGGAGCGCCCGCACCCGGCACCCGGCACCCGGCACCCGGCACTCTGCACCCTGCACTCTGCACCCTGCACTCTACACTCTGCACTCTGCACTCTGCACTCTGCACTCTGCACTCTGCACCACCTCACAACGGCTTCAGCTTCGCCAGCACCTCGTCCACCGTGCCGGCCGGCACCCGGCAGATGAGCTCGGCGGACCGGGCCCGCCAGTCGGCGCTGCGCAGATGATCCGCCAGCACCACCCCCTGGACGGTCGAGTCTTCCGGCAGCCGGACCTCGAACGGGTATCCCTTGGCCCGGCCGGCGATGGCGCACATCAGGGCCAGGCCGGACCGGGCATTGTAGCGGGCCGGCGAGACCACCAGCGCCGGCCGGCGGACCGGCGTGCCGTCACGCGGCTCGATCAGCACCGATACGATGTCCCCGCGGTCCGGTGCTACCACGTCTCGTCACCCACCGGCCGGCCCCAGTCGGTTTCGGTGTGCCGGTTTTCTTCGGTGATCCCGGAGACCAGTTCCTCGAGCCCGTACTCCGGGCCGACCGGCGCAATCACGATCCGGCCGCCGGCCAGCGTCAGCTCGACCTCCGCCCCGTCTTCGAGCCCCAGGTCACCCGTGAACGCCCGCGGGATGCGTATCGCTAAACTGTTACCCCATTTCGATATACGAGCTTTCATCTGGCGCGGCACCGTGTGTAGATACATTGAAGATACCGTTCACTTCGCCTCCCCGCAACCGGCCGCCCACCGGAGCACCGTGACCCGGAGCCGATGAGCGGCTATCTTGCGCCGACCATGAGGCATCCCTGGCGGAGGCGGCTCGCCTCCCTGGCACTCTCGATCGCGATCCTCGGCGGCGCCGCCGTGCTGCCGGTGCTCGATGCCGTCGCGCACCATCAGAACGGCGGCCGGGAAGAGTCGCTCCGGCCGCATTTCGAGTCGAGCGATGCCAACGGATGCCACGGTGCGCGCTGCCTCCTCGCGCGCGCCTGGTCGAGCGGCCTCACCGTCATTCCGCCGGACCCGGTCGCCGTGCATGTTCCGGCGCACAACGCCCCGCCACCCCAGGCGCCGAGCTACCTGACGCCGTACCGGCCGCAGCAACACCACCTTTCCCGGGCACCTCCCTCCCATTCCGCCTGACGCGTAGCGCGCCGCTGCGCGGACGCGTCCCGTCACCGATGCCGGCCCGATCCCGTACGGGACGGTAATCCGGCATTCATCTCCTGCTGTGATACTGTGCGGACACTTCATGTCCCCCGCCGAACGCGGGGGTTGATGGGAGAACATGACGATACCTCGATGGCTTCGTGCGGCATCCGTGTGGACCGGACTGCTGCTCATCCCCGGAGCGGCGGCGGCCCAGGTTCCCGTGACGCCGGTGGATTCCGTGAGAGTGACCATGGACCGGCTCGCCGCCCGGCTCGATTCTCTCGAGTCGGGCCGGTGTCCCACCGGCGCGCTGGCTCTGCCCGCCCTGCGGAGGACCGGGAACGCGGCGGTTGATTCGCTCATCTCCACCGCCGAGGCGCTCGCCGCGCGGGTGGGCCGTCTGTCGGCGCGCTGCGGCACTCCGGCGGCGCCCGCCGCGGACACGGCGGCTGCCCCGGGGGACGAGCTGGCCGCGCTCCGCGCGGCCGCGGCGGAGGCGGCCGGCGTCAGCCCGGATTCGACGGCGGCGGACACCAGCGGCAAGGCGGTGCAGTTCATCGGCCGCCAGCGGAACCTGAATCAGCTCAACCCCGAGATCAGCGCCACCGGCGACATCCGCCTGGTTGCCCGTGACGGGCGGCAGGAGGACAACGGGGTCGCCCGTGAGTTCGAGTTCGCCTTCCAGTCGGCGCTGGATCCCTATTCCACCGCCAAGATCTTCATCACGATGGAGCAGGAACACGTCGGCATCGAGGAGGGCTACATCTACTGGAGCGGCCTTCCGGGCCGGCTCCGGGCCGATGTCGGCAAGTTCCGCCAGGAAGTCGGCACCCTGAACCGCTGGCATCTGCACGCGCTTCCCGAGTCCGAGTATCCCCTGGTGTACCAGCGCTACCTCAGCGAGGACGGCCTGTCGGGGACGGGTCTGTCGCTCTACACCCTGCTGCCGGTCTCGCTTGGCGGCGGGTCGCATGAGCTGTACCTGCAGGGCACCACGGCGGAGGACGTGATCGCGCTGCAGGGCAGCCGGCAGCCGGCCGTCCTCGCCCGGCTGCAGAACTTCTGGCAGGTCTCCCGGTCCACGTACATGCAGCTGGGATTCACCGGATTCGGCGGCCGCAATGCCGACAGCAGTCTGACCAGCCGGCTCTGGGGCGGCGACTTCCGCCTGACCTGGCGTCCCCCGCAGGCGGGGACCCGCCGGGAGGTCACCCTGCGGACGGAGGGCTATCTGCTTCACTCGAAACAGGCCGGCAGCACGGCCGATCGCTACGGCGGGTTCGCCGACCTGGCGGCCCGGGTGAGCCAGCACTGGGTGCTGAGCGGCCGGTACGACTACGTCGAGGCCCCGTTCGGGACCAACACCAGCGAGTGGCAGGTCACCGCGGGCGTCACCCGCTGGCAGAGCGAGTTCGTCTTTCTCCGGCTCGAGGCGTTGCGGCACCACGACGACGCCGGGTCGAACAACCAGCTGATTTTCCAGGTCGTTTGGGCCATGGGGCCCCACAAACACGAGACTTACTGAGGACAATCGCCAATGCGTTTCATGATCCCGGCCGCGCTCGTCGCGGCCCTGGGCTTCTCCCCGCCGGCGGCCGCGCAGGTCAAGGTCGTCACCACCCTCACGACCTACGGCGCCATTGCCCGGGAAGTCGTGGGCGACAAGGGCACCGTCACCTCCATAGCCCAGGGGGACGAAGACCCCCACTTCGTGCAGCCCAAGCCGAGTTTCGTGGCGGTGCTGCGGGACGCGGACGTCTTCGTCACGACCGGCATGGACCTGGAGCTCTGGGTGCCGGCCCTGCTGGATCGGGCCAACAACCGGAAGGTGTCCGAAGGCGGGCCCGGCTACGTGACCGCGTACACCGGGATCGACATCATGGAGATTCCGACCAGTACCAGCCGGAGCGAGGGCGACATCCACGTCTCGGGCAACCCGCACATTCATACCGATCCGCTCAACGCGATCATCATCTCGCGGAACATCCTGACCGGCCTCACCCGGGTCGACGCCGCCGACGCCGCCTATTTCACCGCCCGGCAGCAGGACTTCGAAAGCCGGGTGCTGGACGCCACGATCGGCAACGAGCTGGTGAAGATCCTCACCCCGGCGGCCGCGTTCAATCTCCTGAAGAAGAACCAGTTGATGGACTTCCTCGCCCGGACGCCCTATCAGGGGCAGCCCCTCACCGGCCGCCTGGGCGGCTGGCTGAAGCAGGCCGCGCCGCTCCGGGGCCAGCAGATGACCTGCTATCACAAGGAATGGGTGTACTTCAGCCGCCGGTTCGGCATCGAATGCGCCGCGTACATCGAGGCCAAACCCGGAATCCCGCCGACCCCGCGGCACGTGCAGGAAGTCATCGAGATGATGAAACAACAGCACATCCGGGCGCTGCTCTCGGCCAACTACTTCAGCCGCAGCCAGATCGAGCAGGTTGCCGAGAAGACCGGAGCCACCGCGGTCATCGTGCCCGAGAATACCGACGGAGCGCCCGGTGTCCGAACGTATTTCGACCTGGTCAACACCTGGCTCAACGACCTGGTCCCCGTCTACCGCTGATCCCCTGGCCGGCACCGAAAACCATCAACCGGGATAGCCATGCTTGACCTCATGATCCCCCCGCTCGTCGCCTGCCTCGTCATCGTGGCGATTCACTCCTACCTGGGGCTGCACATCATCGCCCGCGAAGTCATCTTCGTGGACCTGTCGCTGGCCCAGATGGCGGCGCTCGGGTCCACCGTGGCGATCCTGGCCGGGGCCCAGCCGGACTCCCCGACGTCGTTTCTCTACGCCCTGGGCTTCACCACCATCGGCGCCTTCATCTTTGCGCTGACCCGGACCAGCGAAAAAGGCCGGGTCCCCCAGGAAGCCATCATCGGCATCGTGTATGTGGTCGCATCCGCCGCCGCCATTCTGGTCGCGGATCAGGCGCCGCGCGGCGGCGAAGCCATCAAGGACATCCTGGTCGGGAGCCTGCTGTGGGTCACCTGGCCCACCATCCTGCGCATGGCCGCGATCTACCTCGTGATCGGCGCCTTCCACTACCTCTTCCGCAACCGGTTCCTGACCATCTCGTTCGAACCGGAAAAGGCGCTGGGCCTGGGCTGGAAGATCCGCTGGTGGGATTTCTGGTTCTATCTCTCCTTCGGCATCGTGATCACGTTCTCGGTGCCGGTGGCCGGCGTGCTGCTGGTGTTCTCGTTCCTGGTGGTCCCCGCCGCGGTCGCGTTTCAGTTCTCCCGCAAGCAGACCGTCCTGGCCGGCCTGTCCTGGGCCACCGGGCTGCTCGCCTCGGGGGTGGGACTGTTCCTGTCGTTCAAATTCGACCTCCCGACCGGACCACTGGTGGTCTGCATGTTCGGGCTGATTCTGCTCGTCGCCTACACGGTGCGACGGATGACGTCGGGTCGGGCCGCAGCCTGAGGACCTGCTGAAACGTTGGAACGGCAACCGAGTCGCATAGCGCGGATACGATCGTGGGCCGTCAGCCTCGTGCTGGCGACCGCGGCCTTCGGGCTGCCGGCCGGCGATGCCGTGGGGCATCTCATCCGGCCGACCCGGGCCCATCCGTACGCTCCCCATTTCGAATCGCCGGCGGCATCCGCCCACTCTGACAGCTGCCTCCTGGCCCGCCCCATGCTGTCGGGCAAATGGGGGAGCGGGCGGGCCGTTATCGTCCGCCGAGTCGGCTCCGCAATCGTCAGAGTTGCACCCTCCCACGCGCCCGGACTCCGCTCCAGACGCCCTGACGTCCACCACGCCCGCGCCCCCCCTGCCAGCCTCCTGATCGATAGCATCCGGAGTTGAATACCCCGCCGCCATCGGCGGCCGGGGTCATCCTACGCTTGCAGGGAGACAACCATGATTTCGGTTCTTCGGGCCGGCGCCATTGCGCTGGGCCTCATCGCACCAACATCGGCCGTGCGGGATCCCGGCCCACCCACCGCCGCCACAGTCGAAGGCGTCGTGAGCGACACCGCCGGGCACGCCATCCCCGGGGCCAGGGTCATTGTGGTGGAGGCGCATCGTCAGACCACCACCGACGAAGAGGGGTTCTTTCGTATTCCGGATCTGCCGAGCGGGACCTACAGTGTCACCTTCTCCGCGATCGGTTTTGCTTCCACGGTGAGGAGAATCACCGTCGCCGAGTCGACAAATAAGGTCAACGTGTCTCTCCGGCCGACATCGATCGAACTGCCCTCCATTCAGATCACAGCAACCCCGAACGCGGCAGACCCGTTGTCCTCGCCCCAGCCCGTGAGCGTGCTCAGCGGCGCCGACTTGCGGGTCGAACAGGCGCCCAGTCTGGGAGAGACCATTCGCGATCTGCCCGGCGTCCACAGCCTGAGCACGGGAACCGGGATCGGGAAGCCGGTGATCCGCGGGCTGAGCGGCACCCGCGTTCTGGTTCTGGAGGACGGAACGCGCACTGAATCCCAGTCCTGGGGCGACGAGCATTCTCCCAACGTGGAGACCGCGAATGCCCAGCGGATCGAAGTCATCCGCGGCCCGCAGAGCGTTCTCTATGGGTCGGATGCCCTTGGCGGAGTCATCAATGTTGTTCCCAGGGAGCTGCCGGACGCGATCGGCCGTCCGGGGTTCGTGCGGGCTAACGCCGATCTGGCCTACAGCACGAACAACGAACAGCCGGACGGGACGGCCAGTATCGAGGGCGCAACCGGGAGCCTCGGATTCCGCGCCTCGTTTACCGGCCGGCGGAGCAGCGATATCAGGACGCCGGACGGAACCCTGTTCAACAGTGCCAATCGCGCCGTCGGAGGGAGCGGGAGCGCCATCGTACGCGGCGGATGGGGTTCGCTCAAGGGGACCGTCGATTACCGGGACGAACGGCTCCAGATACACGAGGATCCCGCCGAGGATCCCACCGCGACCCCCTATCAGCGCATCGGGGATACGAAAGCCCGTCTGGAGCTCGGACTCCCCACCGGGAATTCAACGCGGCTCGAGCTGACCCTCGGCTTCGAGCGGAACCGCCGGCGTGAGTTCGAGGACGCTGATGCCACCGATGTCGCGTCCGGCCTTCTGGCCCAGACCGCAACGCTCGATGCGCATCTACATCATGCCCCGATTGGGCCCCTGAGCGGAGTGATCGGCGTATCGGGGATTGGGGAGAACTTCGACGTTTCCGGCGAAGAGCAGCACATCATTCCGGAGAACAAGACCAGGAGCGCCGGCATCTTCGCCTTTGAACAGATGGATGCCGGGCGCTGGTCCTTCTCGTTCGGCCTCCGTTATGACTACCGGAACCTGAACGTCTCCGCAGACGCCGCGCCGCCCCTCGGTACGGGGACGCCCGCGCAGACGCGGAGCTGGAATGCGGTGACCGGGAACGTCGGCCTGTTGTACCGCGTTTCCGAGCCGGTCGCGCTGGTGCTCAACCTGGGCCGCGGGTTCCGGGCACCCTCCGCCTTCGATCTCTTCGCCAACGGCGTGCATGAGGGAACCGTAGAGTACGACATCGGCAATCCCGACCTCACCACCGAAAAATCCATCAACACCGACCTCGCCCTGCGGGTTCAGACGTCGCGCTTCCGGGCCGAGGTCGGCGCCTTCGCGAACTTCGTGCAGGACTTCATCTATCCCAGTCCCACGGGGACCACCGACCCCGCCTCCGGGTTCCAGATCTACCAGATCACCCAGGGCGATGCCCGGCTCACCGGGCTCGAAGCGAGCGCCGAGTACCATGCCACACCGAACCTGCATCTGCGCACCGGTGCCGACTACACCCGGGGGCAGAATACCGATCTCGACACTCCGCTTCCCTTTATTCCGCCACTCAGGGTCACCTATGGCGCCAGGCTGGAAGGGCGGAGGTCCAGCTGGTTCGCATCCCCCTATCTGTCGGTCGACGGCGAAACCAACGCCAAACAGACCGACCTCAGTACGAACGATTTCGCCCCCGCCGGATACACGCTGATGAATGTCGGGCTGGGTTTCAGCATTCCGGCGGCACCGGGCGCGGTGCACATCGATATCACATTGCGGAACGCACTCGACAAGCGCTACTCCTCTTTCATGAGTCGCTACAAGACGTATGCCCTGAATCCGGGTCGGAACCTCACGATCAGAGTCGGCACCGAGTTCTAGGAAACCGCAATCCAGCCGGGCCGGAGCGGCCATCCAGGCCGTTCCGGCCACGCCTGCGCCCGGGCCGGAGGGTCCATCACACGATTGCCTCGGATACCTCCCTCCCCTATATTTCCCCTACAGATGACCACGAACGCTCCGATCACACCTTGGTAAGCCAATGCAAAACATCACCTTACACATCGAAGGCATGAGCTGCGGGCACTGCCTCAATGCCGTCAACCAGGCACTGAACTCGATCCCGGGTGTAAAGCCCAGGTCGGTCCAGATGGGCCGTGCGGAGGTGGAGTTCGACCCGGCCACCGCCAGCGCCGACGCGATCACCGAGGCGGTCACCCGCGCGGGGTACAAGGCGGCGGCCGTCCAGGAGTGAGCGTGCCGAGGCCGGCCCCGGCCCCGGCGCATCCCTCGTCCGGATACCGATTCCCATGACTGCTCCAGTCGTCAGTCCCGAGTCCTGCACCATTCCGGTGAGCGGGATGACCTGCGCGGCGTGCAGCGCCCGGATTCAGCGTACCCTCGAATCCACGGCCGGCGTCGAAAGCGCCAACGTCAATCTCATGACCGGCCAGGCGACCGTCGCGTTCGACCCCGGGGTCATCTCGCCCCGCGGCCTGGTCGAGCTGATCCGCGACACGGGCTATGGCGCGGAGCTTCCGGTGGTCGAGGAGACCCCGGAGGAACGCCTGGCCGCGCAGGACCGGGAGCGGGACGCCGAGGTCGCCGATCTGCGGCGGAAGTTCACCCTGAGCGCGCTGGCCGCGCTCCTGGCCATGCCGCTGTCCATGCCGCTCATGCTGCGGGAAGCGCAGGGTGTGCCCGATCCCCTGATGAACCTCATGATGCCGCTCGGCCGCTGGCTCAACGGACTCCCGGGAATCGCCGGGATGTCCGCCGGCGCATTGCGGGTCCTGCTGCTGGCCATCACCCTGCCCGTGGTATTCTGGGCCGGCCGCCATTTCTACACCCGGGCCTGGGCCGCGGCCCGCCATGGCGGCGCCGACATGAACACGCTGATCGCGGTCGGCACCGGTGCGGCCTTCCTCTTCAGTCTGGCCATGACCGTGGGAGCCGGCTGGTTCGCCGGCCACGGCGTTCCGCCCCAGGTGTACTACGACGCGGTCGTCTGGATCATCGCCCTCATCCTGCTCGGCAATCTGCTCGAAGCCCGCGCCAAGGGGCGCACCAGCGGAGCGATCCGCAAACTGATCGGCCTGCGCCCCCGCTCCGCGCGGATCGTCAGAAACGGCGTCGAAGCGGAGATCCCCATCGAGGCCGTGGCGATCGGCGACGAAATCCTGGTCCGGCCCGGAGAGCGGATCCCGGTCGACGGACTGGTGCTCGAGGGCTCCAGTCACGTCGATGAATCGATGCTCACCGGAGAGCCGGTTCCGGTCTCCAAGGGCCCGGGAGACCAGGTCGTGGGCGCCACCATGAACGGCCGCGGGGCCTTCCGGTTCCGGGCCACCCGGGTCGGCCGCGACACGGTCCTCTCCCAGATCATCCGGCTGGTCCAGGAAGCCCAGGGATCCAAAGCCCCGATTCAGAAGCTGGCCGACCGCATCGCGGCCATCTTCGTCCCCACCGTGATCGTTATCGCGATCATCACCTTCGGGCTGTGGTTCACCGTCGGCCCCGAGCCGCGCATTCTCCGGGCCCTCGTCGCCGGGGTGACGGTGCTGATCATCGCCTGCCCCTGTGCCATGGGCCTGGCCGTGCCGACCGCCGTGATGGTCTCGACCGGGCGCGGCGCCGAGCTGGGCGTGCTGATCAAGGGAGGAGAAGCGCTGGAGCGGGCCGGGAAGGTCGACACCATCGTGCTGGACAAGACCGGGACCATCACCGAAGGCCGCCCCGCCGTTGTCGAGGTCGCCGGCCTCGATCGGGATGCCGATGATGTCCTGCGCCTGGCGGCCTCGGTCAACCGGTTCAGCGAACATCCGCTCGCCGCGGCCATGGTGGAGGATGCCCGCACCCGGGGAATCCCGCTCGAGGACGCGACCGGGTTCGAGGCCCTGCCCGGACGCGGGGCGCGGGGCCTGGTCGGCGGTCTCGGCGTTCTGGTGGGAAGCGCGGCCTGGCTGCGGTCGGAGGGCATCGACACCTCCGGCCTTCAGGAGCGTATCGACCGCATGGCCGACGCCGGCGCGACACCGACGATCGTCGCCGCCGACGGTGTTGTCATCGGCGTCGTCGCCGTGGCCGACCCGGTCAAACCGACCAGCGCCGCCGCCATAGAGCAGCTCAGGCACCTCGGCCTCAGGGTGGTGATGCTGACGGGAGACAACCGCCGTACGGCCGCCGCCGTAGGCGCCCTGGTCGGGGTCGACCAGGTGATCGCCGAGGTATTGCCGGACAGCAAGCTCGCCGAGATCCGGCGGCTGCAGGAAGAAGGGCGGGTCGTCGCCATGGCCGGGGACGGCCTCAACGACGCCCCGGCGCTGGCCCAGGCCGATGTCGGCATCGCCATGGGAACCGGGACGGATGTGGCGATCGAAGCCGGCTCGATCACGCTCATGGGCGGCGACCTCCGGGGTGTGGCCCGCGCCATCGGCCTTTCCCGGAAGACCATGGCCGTGATGAAGCAGAATCTGTTCTGGGCGTTCCTCTACAACGTGATCGGCATCCCGGTGGCGGCCGGCGCCCTCTACCCCGCCCTGGGCATCCTGCTGACGCCGGCGGTGGGAGCCGCCGCCATGGCGGTGAGTTCGGTGAGCGTGGTGAGTAACAGTCTGAGGTTGAGAAGAGCCTGAGGGCTATTGATGATTGGATGATTGGGGATTGGATGATTGGGAACGGTCCGACGGCCAGTACGAGCCCCCGCACCCACGGTCAATCACTGAATCACCAATCATCCAAACATCCAATTGGCCGAGGAGTCATCACCATGGCAACACCCGCTCCTTCCCCCTGCGCCTGTGCCCGTCCCGGTGACGGCGAACATGCCGTCGGCGTGGATCCGGAGATCAAGCACACGGTTCTCAACCGGCTCCGGCGGATCGAGGGCCAGCTCCGCGGCCTGCAGCGCATGGTCGAGGAGGAGCGCTACTGCACCGACGTGCTCACCCAGGTTACGTCGGTGCAGGAAGCCCTCCGCGGCGTCTCCCGCAACCTGCTCCGCAACCACCTGAAGTACTGCGCCACCACGGCCATCCGCGCCGGCGGGGAAGCCGCCGCGGCCATGTATGACGAGCTGGTGGACCTGACGTTCCGGAGCGCGAGATAGAAACTGCCCGAAGCGCACCTTCGGGCGCGCGGACCGTCGCTGTTTGAGTCTCGGCGTTCACCACGGAGCCACGGAGAGACACGGAGTGTTCACGGAGGGGATAAAGGTTATGTGTATCGATCAGTCACTCTGAGGCGGGCGAGCAGGATGTGGACCTGCCTCCGTGAAGCCTCCGTGGTTCTCCGTGACTCCGTGGTGAAAAGTGGCCCAGCCTCTGCTTCGCCGGCGATGCCCGCCACCCACACGCCTCCCCCTTGACCTACCAGTATCAAGATGATATCATAGTGCTACCATCTGACCCTGTGAGGGTGCTGTCATGATTCGCGAAATCGAACGCAAGGTGTCCGCCGGCATAGGGATGCTTCTGCTGATGCTGCTTGTCACC
>JBFXBG010000113.1:0-13354 GCA_050183505.1 Gemmatimonadales bacterium
CATGTTCACCTCCCACACCGTCATGGCGAGGGCGCGTGAGCGCCCGAAGCAATCTCCCGACCTGCGTCGGGGTCTCGGCCAACCCTCCGCCTGCCGTCAGGGGATTGCTTCGAGCCG
The DNA here is from genome assembly GCA_050183505.1 of Gemmatimonadales bacterium. GTDB lineage: Bacteria > Gemmatimonadota > Gemmatimonadetes > Gemmatimonadales > GWC2-71-9 > JBFXBG01. Next base: position 118 of record JBFXBG010000113.1, read on the forward strand.
CCTGCGGCGGGCCTCGCAATGACAGCCGGGACATGTTCACCTCCCACACCGTCATGGCGAGGGCGCGTGAGCGCCCGAAGCAATCTCCCGACCTGCGTCGGGGTCTCGGCCAACCCTCCGCCTGCCGTCAGGGGATTGCTTCGAGCCGCCTGCGGCGGGCCTCGCAATGACAGCCGGGACATGTTCACCTCCCACACCGTCATGGCGAGGGCGCGTGAGCGCCCGAAGCAATCTCCCGACCTGCGTCGGGGTCTCGGCCAACCCTCCGCCTGCCGTCAGGGGATTGCTTCGAGCCGCCTGCGGCGGCCTCGCAATGACAGCCGGGACGCCGCTCCCCTCCGACCGTCTGACCGTCCGACCGTCCGACCGTCCGACCGTCCGACCGTCTGTCACTCCCACGACGTCACGTCCGCATCCTCCCCTTCGCCGCCCGGTTGTCCGTCGCGGCCCAGGCTCTTGAGGTCGTACGATTCCGGGTTGACCGTCCCCGGGGATTCGTAGACGTACGGCCGGCCCCAGGGATCGGGTGGCACGTCCTTCCGGAGATACGGCCCGCGCCAGTTGAGCGCGGCGGGTTCGCCGTCCGGACGAGTCCGCAGCGCGGCCAGCCCTTGTGCGGTTGAGGGGTAGTAGTCGTTATCGAGCCGGTAGGCGTCGAGCGCGGTCGCGACGATCTCGACCTGCGTCTTCGCCGCCGACACCTTGGCGTCCCCCACGTTCCGGAACACCATCGGCGTCACGATGCTGGCCAGGATCGCGATCACCGCGATGACGACCAGGATTTCGATGAGGGTGAAACCCGACGGACCGACGGGCCGACGGCCCGACGGTCGGTTCTCGGCACCGGGCGGCGTACTGGCACGCGGCCATCGCACTGCCGGCATTACTGACCGTCCGACCGTCCGCCCGTCTGACCGCCTATTCTCCCACCACACGCAGCACCTCCTCGATGGTCGTGATCCCCGCCACCGCCTTGCGCCAGCCGTCTTCCCTGAGCGTGACCATGCCCTGGTTTCGGGCGAGCGAGCGCAAGGCTCCCAGGTTGGGCGTCCCCAGCAGCGCCTGCCGGAGTTCGTCGGTCATGACCATGAGCTCGAACAGCCCGACACGGCCCTTGAAGCCGGTCTCGCGGCAGGCGCCGCAGCCGCGGCCCCGGTGGAAGGCCGTCGCCCGGCGACTCACGCCGGCCCGGCCCCCGGTGCCGATGGATCCCGCCAGTGCGTCGCGGGCGGTGCCGCTGCAGCCGAGATTCAGGAGTTCAGGGTCGGGCCGGTAGGACTCGCGACAGTCGGGGCACACCCGCCGCACCAGCCGCTGCGCCAGGACCGCCTCGACCGTGGCCGCGATCATGTAGGGCTCGACCTTGAGGTCGGTGAGACGCGTGAGGGCGCTCACGGCGTCGTTGGTGTGGAGGGTGGAGAACACCAGATGGCCCGTCATCGCCGCCTGCACCGCAATGGCCGCCGTCTCCGCATCCCGCATCTCGCCCACCATCATCACGTCCGGGTCCTGCCGCAGCAGGCTCCGGAGCGCCGCGGCGAAGGTCATCCCCGCCTTGGCGTGCACCGGCACTTGAGTGATCCCCGGCAGGTGGTACTCCACCGGGTCCTCGACCGTGACGATCTTCTCTTCGGATGGGTGCCGGAGGCCCAGGGCGGCGTAGAGCGTCGTCGTCTTGCCGCTGCCCGTCGGGCCGGTCGAGAGCAGGATCCCGTGGGCCCGGCCCACCAGCCGGCGAAACGTCTCCAGCGTCTCGGGGGCCATGCCCAGCTCGTCCAAGGTGACCGGACGTCCCCCGCGGTCGAGCAGCCGCAGCACTACCGACTCCCCGAACAGCGTGGGAACGGTGGACACGCGCAGGTCCAGCTCCCTGGACTCCAACCTCACCCGGATCCGCCCGTCCTGGGGCACCCGCCGTTCGGCGAATTCCAGCTCGGCCAGCAACTTGACTCTCGACACCACTGCGGCCTGCAGGCCCCTGGGCGGGGCCGGCAGCTCGGTCAGCACGCCGTCTACCCGGAGCCGGACCCGGAGCCCATCGCGGGTGGCCTCCAGGTGGATGTCGCTGGCCGAGGCATTATGCGCCTCCCGGATCAGGAGGTTCACGAAGCGGATGACCGGGGGCTGGTTGGCCAGATCGCGGACATCGGTGAGGGCGTCGTCGCTGGGATCGAGGGGCGTCCCAGCGGTGGCATCGAGGTCCCGGACCAGTTCAACCACCGATTCCGAGGCCGCGAAGGTTCGCCGGATGGCGTCCTGAAGGTCGGCTTCCTCGACCGGGACCAGTTCGACCGGCGCACCATAGAGCTGTTGCAGGTCCTCCAGGACCTCAGGGTCGGCTTCACCGGCGACCGCCACCCGGAGCCGGCCGTCAAGGATCTCCAGCGGCAGCAGCCGCCAGTAGGTCAGGTACTCGGCGGTGAAGCGGTCAGCGAGGGGGAGTTGGGGGGATAGCGGGGTATCGGGCATGGGGGTGTCGGGGGGCCGTGGTTGGCCGAATTCCTAGCACCCCGCGTGCCATCGTCGACGAAAGATCCCATGTATTGCGGCAGAACGACTTGCAGGTCAGGTCCTCTGCGATAGAAGTGTCTCATGAGACAGGTGGCGGTGTCTCAGACGTGTCTCATGAGACAGTCGCCGGGGGCCGTTACTCCCATTCGGTCACTTCTCGACGGGGCCCGTTCTTAGCCGGTATAGAGTCGCCCGGCTCACCCCGAGCAGCCGGGCCGCTTTCGACCAATTGCCCCCGGCCTCCTGGAGCGCCCGGTCGAGCATCCCCTCGACGGATTCATCATGCCGCTGGCGCAGTATCGTCCCCATGGGCGCCATGAAGTCGGGGGGCAAATCGCCCAGCTCGATCACCTCACGCGGACGCGCCAGCGCCTCCGCCACCAGGCAGACCCCCTTCAGGTCTCGGATATTCCCCGGCCAGTCAGCGGAACACAGGGCGTCCATCGCCGCCGTCGACATCCGAAGCATTGCGGGGCAAGCCCGCTCGGCCGCCGCCTTACGGAGGAATGACTCGGCCAGCTGCGGGATCTCGTCTCGCCGTTCGCGAAGGGGAGGGATCTCGAGCTTCATGAAGCCAAGGCGGTCACGCAGATCGGCACGGAATACCCCAGATTCGCACTTGCTCCGAAGGTCTTCGTTGGTCGCCGTTACAAGCCGCACGTCAACCGGCCGGTGGCGGTCCTCGCCCAGCCGCCGGAGACCCCCATGGTCGACGAGCTCAATCAGGAGTTCCTGGACCCCGGGCGAGGCGGCCCCAAGTTCATCAAGAAACAGCGTCCCACGGTGCGCCGTCTCAACGAGACCCTTCCGACTCTTGATCGCGTCAGTGTACGCGCCGCGAACGTGACCGGCGAGGCTATCGTAATCCAGCTCGGCGCCGAACGAATGCAGATGCTTGCATATAAATTCTCCGGGCCGGCCCGATTCCCGATGAATCCGCTCGGCCAACACGCTCTTACCCGTCCCGCGCTCCCCGACGATCAGAATCGGATGGCGGGTCCGAGCATACCGCGCACAGCGATCGAGCAGCCGCTCGATCCGGGGCGACGTACCGAAATAGAGGTCGACGGTCATTCGTGTATAGGGTGGTCAGGCAGGTTTCGGAGTATACCCGGCCCGGCGAACTGCGCCAGTGCTGGTGAGAGCGCGCAGGGCAGTCCGCCGCCACAATCCTTCAGCTCCAGCAGGACGGCCGACCGGCACGACGACCACGGCGGCCCGTCCTGGTGCGTTACCGTCGGACCGCCCGACCGTCGGTTACGGATACAGCCGGTGTATCTGCCTCGGGAACGCGATCGCCTCCCGGATATGGGGAATCCCGCAGATCCAGGCGACCGTCCGCTCCAGCCCGAGCCCGAACCCGGAGTGCACGAAGGTCCCGTATTTCCGGAGATCCAGATACCACCGGTAGGCCTCCGGGTCGAGGCCCTGTTCTCCGATCCGGGCCAGGAGACGGTCGTAGTCGTCCTCCCGCTGTGAGCCGCCGATGATCTCCCCATAGCCTTCCGGGGCCAGGCAGTCGTTGTTCAGAACGGTCCGGGGGTCTTCCGGGTTCTCCTTCATGTAGAAGGCCTTCACCTGCTTCGGGTAGTTGTACACGAAGACCGGCCGGTCGTACTCCTTCGCCAGCAGGGTTTCATCGTCGCCGCCGAGGTCGCTTCCCCACTCAAGGTCGGACCCGAGCCGGTTGAGCTTCGCCACGGCATCGGTATAGGAGATCCGGGGGAACGGGGGCTGGATCCGCTCGAGCAGCGCGGTATCCCGTTCCAGTTCTTTCAGTTCTTCCCGCTTCTGCTCCAGCGCCCGGCCGACCACGTAGCTTACGAATCGCTCCTGGAGCCGCATGTTGTCATCCGAGTCGTTGAACGCGACCTCGGGCTCCACCATCCAGAATTCCGTGAGGTGGCGACGGGTCTTGGATTTCTCCGCCCGGAAGGTGGGCCCGAAGCAGTACACCTTGCCCAGGGCGGCGGCACCGGCCTCCACGTAGAGTTGTCCGGTCTGGGCCAGGTAGGCCTTCCCCAGGTCGAAATAGTCCGTGGCGAACAGGTTGCCCGCGTCCTCGCCGATCGAACCGGTGAGAATCGGCGTGTCCACCAGGGTGAAACCGTCCTGGTGGAAGAAGTCCCGGATGGCTTGCACCACCTCGTGCCGGACCCGGGCGATGGCGACCTGGCGCCGGCTTCGCAGCCAGAGATGTCTATGTTCAAAGAGGAAAGTCGTCCCATGCTCTTTAGGGGAGATGGGATAGTCCACACAGGGTCCGAGGATCTCCAGATCGGCCACACCCAGTTCCACCCCGCCCGGGGCCCGCTCGTCGGCCCGGACCACGCCGGTCACCGCGAGGCTGGTCTCCTGCGCCAGGGTGCTCACCTGACTCCACGCCTCCTCGGAGACGTCCCGCCGGGAGATCACCGCCTGCAGGTATCCGGATCCATCCCGGATGGTGGCGAACGCCAGCTTGCCGCTCGACCGGACGGTCATGACCCAGCCGCGCACGGTGACGCTCTGGTCAACGTAGTTGCTCAGGTGTTTGATTTGGACGAAGGACATTGAGAATCGGACCCGGACCGCCCGCGCCGGGACGGCGGCCCCTCGGGGCCGGGGTGGAGTGTCGCGCGACGAAAGTCACTATGCCAAGAAGCGCCCTGAGTTTAGTCCTCGTCATCGGCACCGTCAACGCGGCGTGTACCGGTTACCGGCCCGTCCCCAACGTGGACGTCCGGCTCAAGGAAACCGGCGGGCCGGTTCCGGGCACGCCGCTGGAACAGGTCTGGACCGAGACGCCGGGCCGGGGACTCGGCTTCCCCACCGCCTTTCTCGACACGGTCCTCTATGTCGGCGGAACCGATCGCCGGGTGGTGGCGGTCGACTACCGCAACGGCGCCCGCCGCTGGGCCGCCCGCCTGCCCGGCCCGATCGTCGAAGGGGTCGTCGCGGACGACGACCGGGTCTACGCCGCGACCGACCGGCCCGACGGCAAGGTCTACGCGGTGGACCGCCTCCGGGGCCAGCAGGTCTGGCACACCTCTACCAACCCGGCCACGGCGCCACTCGCCCTGCTGGATGGCGTCCTCATCGCCAGCGGCCGGGGCGGGATCACGTTCGGACTCTCACCTGTCTCCGGCAAGGAACTCTGGCACCGGCGGCTGGGACTGGCCTCGGCCGCCGCGGCCCGGGCTGGTCCGGATCGAGCCGTCGTCTCCACGCTGGACTCGCTCTTTCTGCTGAATGTCCAGAGCGGTGAGGTGCTGGCCCGGCGGCGCTCCCCGGGGGTGATCCTGTCCCCCTGGATCCTGCATGGGTCGACCCTGCTGGCGGGCACCACGGATTCCAGCGTCGTGGCCCTGTCGGCCACGGATCTGACCGGGGAATCGAGCGCCCGCCTCGATGCCCCGGTCTTCGGATCTCCGATGGTCCGGAACGACACAGCATGGGTCGTGACCCGGGTGGGCACACTGTACCGGATCCCCCTGGACCTGCCGCCCTACCGGGCCGAACGGCTGTATCGCCTGGATACGCCGGTCACGACCGCTCCGGTCCGGTACCAGGGCTGGCTGCTGGTCGGCCTCGCCGACGGCCGGATGCTCGCCCTGGGGCCGGAGGGGCAACCGGACTGGGTCCTGCAGCTGACCGCACCGCTGGAACTCCCACCGGTCGTGCTCCCGGATGCCAATCTGCTCGTCTTCGGGGGGCGGGGAGACGTACATCGGTATCGCCTGCAGGAGACGACCGCCGCCGGGACCGGAGGTGGTGAATGAGACTGAAACTCCGGCCGGCCGGCCGGCTGGTGTTCGGGCTGCTGCTGCTGACATCTCCGGGCATGGTCCGGACCGCAGCGGCACAGGTTCCCGATTCGCTGCGTTCGGGGAGCCCGGCCCTGGTGAAGTACGGCAAGTGGGCCATGCTCGCCGCGTCGATCGGCATGGGAGTCATCGCGGCCCGGGCCCACGACCAGGCCGAGACCGCGTTCGACTACATCCGTGGAGCCTGCTTCAGCGACAAGGATCTCTGCACCACCGGGCCGGATGGCCGGTACACCAACCCGACCATCGAGGACCGCTACCAGCTGTCGCTGCACTACGACCGCCGGGCCAGGGCCTGGCTCTGGGGCGCGGAGGGAGCCTTCGCCGGAGCCGCGCTGCTGTTTATCTGGGAGTTCACCCGCCCGGCCGGCCCCCCGAGGAATATCCCCTTTGAGCCGGAGGTCTCGACCACGCCGGCCGGAGCCACCCACGTCGGATTCAAGGTCGGGTTCTAGGCGGAAGGACCGAAGGACGGAAAGACTGAAGGAGGGATGGCGTGTCATGACTCCCCACCCGGTACACGACCGCTTCCGTGGTCTCATCCTCGGGCTGACACTGGCCGGCCTCTCTCTCGGCGTGTGCCAGGCTCAGGCACCCGGGGATCGGAGCGACCTGAAGCAGTTCCAGGACTCCCTGGCCGTCGTCACCGACACCAATACGCTGAAACGACTCGAGGCGGCGACCATCGACCAGGCCCGCAAGTCCCGGGATGATCCCCTGCTCCACCTCCGCCTGGGTCTCATCGGCTACCGCCTGGGAGAGCTGACCGGCACCCGGGACCACTACGACGACGCCGGTTCGGAATTCGAGTGGGCCACGGAACTGGAGCCCGGCTGGCCCTGGCCCTGGTACGGGCTCGGCCGGGTGGAACTGGCTCAGCGCTCCATGCCGCTGGCTCCCAGCATTACCATCAACCGGCTCCGGAAGGCGCTCCAGGTGGACGAGCTGTCCCGCGCGGTAACTGACTTCCGACGGGCCCTGACCAACGACCCCGCCTTTGCCGAGGCGATTCAGGGTCTGGTCGAAGCCACCATCCTGGAGGACGACCGGTCCGGGTTGCAGGACGCGCTGGCGCGCGCCCGGAAGGCCGCCGGCCCCGCCCACGGGCATCCCGAATACTGGAGCGCCCGGGCTTCGATCGAGCGCTATATGGGCTTCCCGGACAGCTCTCTCATGGCCGCCGGCCGGTATCTCGCGGAGGGTGGAGACCAGGGCACCGGGCTGGAGATGCAGGCGTGGGCCAGTTTCGATGTCGGGCAGCCGGACCAGGGACGGCGCCAGTACGACGCGGCGCTCGACCACGCGAATACCCCTGCCGCACGCGCCGCCCTGCGGGACAACATCGCCTGGATCGCCTCGGACACGGAACTGGCCGGGTTCGATGCCCTGGAGCCCGATTCCGTGGGCAACTGGGTCCGCCGCTTCTGGCTGGAGCGTGATCTGGCCGATGCCCGCCGGCCCGGGGCCCGCCTGGCCGAGCATTACCGGCGGCTCACCTATGCCATCCGGCACTTCCGCCGGCGCGGGACCTGGTGGCAGATCGACAAGCTGTATCCCTACCGGAGCGACCAGACCGTGGTGGACGACCGGGGCGTCATCTATATCCGCCACGGCACGCCGAGCATGGTCGCCGAATACAACCGGGTCGGCGTCGTGCCGAACGTCTCGTGGGAGTACTACCGCCCCGACACCTCACTCATCTTCCACTTCCGGCCCCAGGGATCCGGAGACGGGAACCAGGGCGCCCAGACCGCCAACTACCGGCTGGTGGAGAGTCTGCTTGATATCTCCACCGATCCCGACTTCGTCGATTCGAGGCTCGCCATGGATCCGATGTACGGCGGGCTCCTGGCCGATTCGCTCGGCCGCCGGAGCTACCTCGAACGCGAGCGCGGGTTCCGGATGGTCCAGCGGGGTACCACGACCGACAGGTATGTCCTCACGTTCCGGAGTGCGCTCGCCGTGACGGTCCAGCGCTACGGCCTGCTGGCGGAGGGCTCCGGGCGCATCGTCGTGAGTTTCGCCGTGAAGCAGAGGGACCTGCCGGTCCTCTGGCGGTCCGGGGATGAGGTCATCTATCCGGTGGATCTGCGGCTGGTGGCCCAGGCAGAGAATGGCCGGGTGGTGGCCCTCGATACGACCCTCCGGCTCCGCGCGCCGGTGGGGGCGGCGGCGGGAGACTATCTCAGCGGTATCGCCCAGCTTGAGACCGTGCCGGGCCTCTACCGGCTGACAGGGGTCATCACCCAGCCCGGGGGGGACGCCGGCACGGCGCAGCGGTGGGACAGCGTGGCGGTGCCCGCCCGCGGCCGGCCCGGACTCAGCGACCTGGTCCTGGGGCGGCCGGACCTGGGCATCGTCTGGGGCTCCGACAGCCTGGTCCTGAATCCGCTCAATGCCTGGCCCCGTGCGGCCGCGATGACGCTCTATTACGAAATCGCCGGGCTGCCGGCCGGCAGCGAGACCCGGACCACCGTGGAAGTGGTGCAGGAACGGGAGGGACTCGATCGCCTGCTCCGCGGCGCGCCCCGGTCGCTGGCGCTCAGTTTCGAGGAGACCACGACCGCGGCGCCCGAGCGGGTGCGCCGGACCCTGGACCTCACCTCGCTCGAGCCGGGAGTCTATCGACTGCTCGTCACGGTTCAACCTGCCAGTGGCGGCCCGCCCCTGGTCCAGGACTCACGCTTCCGGGTCCAGCCCTGACATCCAGGGCCGACCAACCGGGCGGGCCGCCGCTGCGGGGTTGTGAACCCGGCCGGGCCCCGCCAGAATCCGAGAGCGTCCCGTCCCTGACGATGCAGCCCGCAACAGGTGCTTCATGAACGGAGTCGAAACCGGCCCGTGGGGAATCCAGTAGGGCATGGAAGATGCTGGACAGCCGGCATCCGGCTCGCGTTCTTCTCGCCATCCCGAGGATCCCTTCGTGCCTTCGCACCCTTCGCGCCGTCTCGCCGCGCTCGCTCTCCTGGTTGTCCCGCTCGTGGCCGGGAGTTTCTTCCTGGGCCGCTGGAGCGACGACGGCTACCGGCTCTTCCAGAACGTGCTCGGACTGGTGCAGCGGGATGCGGTCGAGCCGCCCAACGCCGATTCCCTGTTCCAGGGGGCGGCGCGTGGCGTCGTGGCCGGCCTGGGAGACCGCTACGCCGAGCTGTACAGCCCGGAGGAGTTCAGCCGGTTCAACCGGAACTCGCTGGGCAATCAATACGGCGGAATCGGCCTCCGGATCGGCCGGCGGCACGGCACGATCGCGGTGTTCCGGGTGCTCCCCGGCGGACCCGCTCACGATGCCGGCATGCAGCGCGGGGACGAGATCATTCAGGTGGGCGACTCCTCCACCGCCGGCTGGAGCGTAGATCAGGCGTCATCCCACATGACGGGTGAACCCGGCACGCCGGTACGGATCCGGGTCCGGCGCCCGGCAACCGCCGAGGAATTCGACCTGCCGCTGGTGCGGGCGGTCATTCAGCAGCAGGCGGTCCCGTTCGTGGCCATGCTGGATGGCCACGTCGGCTACGTCCCGCTCCGCCGCTTCAGCGATCACTCCGCGGCCGACATGGCGGGGGCCGTGAGCCGGCTGGCCGCGGCCGGGGCCGAACGCCTGGTGATCGACCTGCGGGGCAACCCCGGCGGCAGCCTGTCTCAGGCGGTGGCCTTGTCCAGCCTGTTTCTGCGGCCGGGGGACCTGGTCGTGCGGGTCCAGTACCGGCGGGACGCTGACACGCTCCGGGCCGCGCAGGGGCCGGTGATCCCGGCCAATATCCCGGTCGCGGTGCTGGTCGACAGCAACTCCGCGTCGGCCTCGGAAATCGTGGCCGGCGCGCTGCAGGACCATGATCGCGCGCTGCTGGTGGGGACCGTGTCCTACGGCAAGGGGCTGGTCCAGGGAGTCTATCAGCTGGATGGCGGATGGGTGCTTCGGATGACCACCGGCCACTGGTTCACGCCCAGCGGGCGGCTGATCCAGCGCGACCACTCCGATACGGCCGCCCGCACCCGCCCGGTCTACCTCAGTGACGCGGGCCGGAAGGTGCTCGGCGGCGGGGGTATCAGCCCGGATGTCCAGGTGTTCGCCGACACGCTGAGCTCGGGCGAACTCGCCGTGGCCCGGATTCTCGGGTCGCAGTTGCGCGCCGCCGACAGCGTGCTGCAGGACTACGCCGAGACCCTGGAACCGGAGGTGACCACCGGGTTCACGTTCCAGCCGGCCTGGCGCACCGGCCTGGTCCGGCAGCTCAGGAACGCCGGGTTCTTCCTGCCCGATACCCTGGCGCGGGCTGGAGGTCCCTATCTGGACCGCATTCTCGACGGCCGGCTGAGTTCTCTCGCCCTCAGCGACTCGGCCGGGTTCGTCCGCAACGTTCCTCTCGACCGGCAGCTGCTGACGGCCCTGGACCTGCTGGGGCGGGCCCGGTCACAACGGGAGCTGTATGCGGTGGCCCTCCGGCAGCCGCACGAGGGCTGATCCCTCCGGAGCGCGTTACCGCTCGAAACGGTATTCCATCGGGTCGACGAAATCCGGCCGCACCGACACCGTGAAGGTGACCGGGCGGCCGCGTTCGTCGAGGGTGAAGGGGATCAGACTGGTCCCCAGGTACCGGTCCTTCCAGTGGGCCCGGAACGCATCGTAGTTCCAGTGCTCCAGCCAGCCGACCAGCCCCGGGTGGGCCGGCAGCGCCATCCAGAGCGTGTCCCGGTTGAGCGTTACACTGGCCTCGCCCAGCACGGCATTCCGGTAGCTCCCCACGAAGGCTTCGAGCGGCACCGTCGTACTGGTTCCCGCCACCCGGACCGGTTCGGCGGCGGGGCCCCCGCCATGATCCCGTTCGTAGTAGATCCCGCTCCAGTCCTGCACCGGCGGCCCCAGATAGAGGTCGATCACCCGGAACAGCAGCGCCGCGTAGAGGCTCTGGTCGTCCGAGTTGGTGAAGATGACGACCCCGAGGTTCTCTTCCGGCAGGAATGCCGTCTGGGACAGCATGCCGTCCATCCCGCCGCTGTGCATGACGATCATCCGCCCGCGGTAATCCCGCAGAAACCAGCCCAGGCCGTAGGCCGAAAAGTGGGTCGACGGGAAATGCGCCCGGCTCCACCCTCCGAAGGGCAGGATCATCTGGGGCGTACGCGTCTCGCGGATGACCGCGGAATCCACCAGCTGGCGCCCCTGCCAGCGGCCGTAGGCCAGCTGCAACCGCAGCCACTGGGCCCAGTCGCGCACGCTGGAATTGAGACCGGCGGCGCCCTGGGCGTTGTCCAGCCGCCGGTATGGGAGAACGACGATCGAGTCCCCAATACGGGTATGGGGCATCGCGACGTCGTCCATCGCCGCCAGATCCGCGGTGGAGGTCCGGGTTCGCGTCATGCCGAGCGGCTCGAGCAGCCGCTGCCGCACGAAATCGGCCCAGCTCATGCCGCTCTCGTCGGCGATGATCTCGCCGGCGGCGTTGAAACCGTGGTTGGTGTAGCCGTATCCGCTTCGGAAACTCCGTACCGGCTCGACGTACCGCCACCGCCGCAGGGCCTCGCGGGTATCGTAGGTCGAGCCATACCAGAGCAGATCCCCCTGCCAGGTGCCGTACCCCATCCGATGCGTGAGCAGGTCACGCACCGTCGCCTCCCGGGTCACCCAGGGGTCCCGGAGCTGAAACCAGGGCAGATAGCGGGTCACCGGGGCATCCCAGGACACCTTGCCCTCGGCCACCAGCAGTCCGAGCGCGGTGGCGGTCACCGCCTTGGTGTTCGATGCCACGGCAAACAGGGTGTTCTCATCGACTTTCCCGGGCTTGCCGCGCTCGCGGACGCCGAACCCGCGCGCGTAGACCAGGCTGTCGTCCTTGACGATGCCGATGGCGAGTCCGGGCAGGTCCCACCGGCGCATCGCCTGTTCGATGTAGCGGTCGAGGCCCCGGAGCGGGTCGGCCCGGCCCTGGGACCGGGCCGCGGTCGCCAGGAACAGCAGGCCGGCGAGGAGCAGGAGGCCGGGACGGAACGCGCGGCGGAACCAACGGTCTGCAGGGGTCATCTCGGTCGCTCGGAATGGGAAACGGGACAGACGACTATGTACCATCCGGGAGGATCAGGGCGCAAGGGACCCGGCACTCCCAACCGGCCCGCGGGCACCTGGAACCCGGGCGCGCCGGACACCGTATGGCGGGAGACTTCTCACCCGCAAGGAGCCCGCATGCGTATCTGGCTCGTCTCCGCGCTGCTGGTCGCGACGTGGTCCGGAGCCCCGCCCGGCCTCTCGGCCCAGGCGGCCCGTCCGGCCTGCGCGGCCGACAGCGTATATCACCAGCTCGACTTCTGGAAGGGAGAATGGAACGTCCTGGTGGGCGATCAGCCGGCGGGGAGAGACCGGATCGAGGCCATTCTGGACGGCTGCGCCATCATGGAACACTGGACCAGCGCCCAGGGCAACGAGGGGAAGTCTCTCTTCTATGTTGACCCCACCTATGGTCGGTGGGAGCAGGTCTGGGTCACCGCCCAGCCGGGAATCATCAAACAGAAGCACGCCATCGCGCGGTACGCCGGCGGCGGCATCCGGTTTCAGGGCGAGGTGCTCTACCCTCGCGGCCGGGTGCTCGACCGCACCACGCTCATGCCCGGTCCGGACGGCAGCGTTCACCAGCTGATCGAAGTGTCCACCGACGGCGGCTCGACCTGGCGGACCACGTTCGATGCCCGGTACGTCCGGATCGCTCCGGAGGGAAAGGACTAGCCGGCCGGCGTCACCTTCGGGCGCTCGAGCAGCCAGGCGGTCACGGCGTACCCGCCGTACGCCAGTTCGGCGGTGATGGCGATGGCCAGTCCCGAGGGTGGGGGCGGGCCGAAGAACGACTCCACGTGGATGGCGACGGCCACGAGCCCGAAGATGATCCAGCCGGTCCGCCGCGGCGGCCGACCCGCACGCAGATACAGGGCCA
>JBFXBG010000114.1:0-13184 GCA_050183505.1 Gemmatimonadales bacterium
CGCCCCGGGGTCTGGGGATCTCGAGTCGCGGCAAGCCCCGGGTCCGGGTGAGCCAGTCTGGACGGCAAGCAGTTCGGTATTGGGCCCGGCCCCGAAGGGGCCGAGGGATTGAGAGCGCGGGGTGAGCAAAGCGAGCCCCGCGCGGAGGGCCGATTCCCCTCCCCCCCTCATCTCCACGACCCGCGCCCACGCCAGAGTGCCCGGGCCGCGAGGAGCGCGCTGAACATCCCGGTTGCACCCAGCGCGATGGTGGTCCACACGAAGGCCCAGGTTCCGGCCGACCCCGTCGCCCGGCCGGCGGTCATCCCGTTTCCCATCATGTGCACCACCGAAGCGACCACGCCGAGCACACCGCCGAGGAACATGATGACGTGTCCGGACCGGCGCCCGGCGAGCGGGAAGGTGCCGTAGAGCCAGACGGCCAGGATCAGGAGCGCCGGGATATCGGCGCTTCCCGCCGCTCCCGTTCCGACCCGTGCCTGGACGGTGTCATCCGCCAGATGGAACGTCAGGAGCAGAATCGACAACAGGGACGCGACCGTCAACGCCGCCTCCGGACGGCCCTTCCCGGCGGCCGCGGCGGCCTCAGCCTGCGGCGGCCCTGCTCCAATGCCAGCCCGGTTCATCTCCCAGCCCCCTTTGGCGAAGTGTTATCGAATACCGATGGCACTATTGCCTATAAACGATAACCACATTATCGTTTATCGATAATTATCGCCACTGGGGCTACCCGTGAGTCCAACCCATCCGTCGCGCCGGCTGTCACCGATCGTCCTGATCCGGGCGGTGCTCCGCGTCCTCATCTACGTCAACATCACCCTGGGGATCCTGATTGCCGCCCTGCTGGTCGCCAGTCTCGTGTCGGACGGCGCGGTCATGGGGGCCCTCGGCGTGCGGCCCGGGCCGGGCCGGGCGGGGCTCGTGCTTGGCATGCGCGCCATCGCGGTCGTCGGCGTCCTGTCCACCCCGCTCATGCACCTCATCTTCATCCGGCTGCGCGCCTTCGTCGACAGTATCGCGGCCGGCACGCCGTTCGATGCCGGCAACGCGGCCCGGCTCAAGGCCGTGGCCTGGGCGGTCGTGGGGCTGGAGGGCCTGCATGTCGCGGTGGGGATCATCGCGACGCGGGCGTCGTCTCCGGCGCAGCCGCTCAATCTGTCGTGGAACCTCCCGGTGACGCGCCTGCTCGTCGTCCTGCTCCTCTTCGTCCTGGCCGGCGTGTTCGACGAGGGGGCCCGGATGCACGACGAACTCTCCGCCACGGTCTGAGGCGGCCATGCCGATCATCGTGAAGCTCGACGAGATGCTGTACCGGCGCCGGATGACGCTCACCGAACTCGCCGAGCGGGTCGGGATCACCATCGCCAACCTGTCGGTGCTCAAGACCGGGAAGGCGCGCGCCATCCGGTTCTCGACGCTCGACCAGATCTGCCACGCCCTGCGGTGCCAGCCGGGCGACATCCTCGAGTTCGTCCCCGCGGCCGACTCCCATCCCGGGCCGGCCCGCGACCGCGCGGCCTCCGCCTGACCTGACCCGGAGCCTTCCATGACCCCCTCGTCCGTCCCATCGGGCCGCTCCGGCCCCGGCGGCCCGCGCGCCACGGCGCGCCTGGCCGGCGCCCTGCTCCTCTTTTCCGTCGTCTGCGGTGTCCTGGCGCAGTCCGCCCGGGGCCGCCTGGTGGTGGAAGGAGACGCGGCGGCGACGGCCGGGCGTTTCCTGGCCGGAGCGAGCATCGTATGGCAGGGCATGGCGGCCTACCTGGGCGAGGCCGCCTGCCTGCTCGCTGCGGCGGTGCTGCTCTATCGTCTGTTCCGGCCGGCGGGGCCGACGCTGGCCGCCATGTCCGTGGTCTTCGCCGTCGCGGGGGTCGCGGTCAAGACCGCCGCCTTCGTCCTCTTCATCGCCCCGCTCGCAATTCTGGGTGGCGCCGCCACGCCGGCACTCACGGCGGCACAGCGTGAGGCGCTCGCGATGCTCGCACTCGACCTCAATTCCTCCGGTGCCATGGTCGGGCTCGTGTTCCTCGGCGGGTTCGCGATGCTCAAGGGTGTACTCATCCTGCGCTCGACCTTCGTGCCGCGGGTCCTCGGCGTGCTCGGCATCGTCGGCGGCGCCGGATGGCTGGCCTTCGTGGTCCAGCCGTTCGGGCTCCGGTACTACGGTATCATCGTGACGCTGGCCGTGGTCGCCACGGCGGCGCAGGTGGCCTGGTTCCTGAGCGTCGGCGTCCGCGAGGCCGAGTGGTACCGGCAGGCCGCGGGCGTGGGAGGGGCCGTGCCGGTGGGTGGATAGGGCGGGCGGGACGAGGGCGCCGTGTCCCCGCGGCTGGACAGGCGCCCTGCCGGCCCGGCCTACCGCCCGGGCGGATCCCAGCGCACGATCTTCAGGTCCAGCACGAACACCGCGTACAGCACCGGCACGAGAATCAGGGTCACCACGGTGGCGATGGTGAGCCCGCCGATCTGGGCGAAGCACAGCGGCTCCCACAGCGGGCCGCCGTGGAGCGAGAGCGGAAACAGGGCCAGCACCGTCGCCCCCACCGTAATCAGCACAGGCCGGAGCCGCACGATCCCCGCGTCCAGCAGGGATTCGATCAGCCCTTCGCCCCGTTCATGCGCCTCCTCGATGAAGTCGAACAGCACGATCACGTGGCTCACGATGACGCCAACCAGACTGGCCACGCCGAGGAACGCCATGAACCCGAACGGCGCTCCCATTACCCACAGCGCCACCAGGGCCCCCACCACGCCGAAGGGAATCGCGGCAAACACCAGGAGCGGCTTCACCGTGTTCCGGAATTGTACGACCAGAGCCACATAGATCAGCAGGATCGAGATGGCCATGACCATGGCCAGTTCTCTGAAGCCCTCCTGCTGCTTCTCCTGCTCTCCGGCGATTTCCATCCGGAAGCCGGGCGGCAGCTCTCGTTGAATCGCGTCGAGGCCCGGCATGGCGGCGGCGAGGACCTCGGACGGCAGGTGTCCGGTCCGGGCGTAGCATGCCACGGTGATCGTACGGAACTGGTTCCGCCGCCGGACCTTCGCCGGCTGCATCGAGGTCGTGAGGCTTGCGACCTGGCGCAACAGCACCCGGTGTCCGGTCTGGCTCGAGGCCACGTAGAGATTCTGCAGGTCGCCCAGGTCGGCCCGCTCCTCCATCCGGAGCCGGCCCACGATGGGGATCTGCTGGTGGCCATCGCGCAGCACGCCGACCTCGTAGCCGTTGAGCGCCGCGGCGGCTGAGCTGGCGATATCCGCATTGGTCACTCCGGCCAGGGCAGCCCGGTCCGGGTCGATGTCCATGCGGACCGCGAAGCCTTCGGCTCCCCAGTCGTCCTGGACCTGGGTCGCGATCGGAATGCCGAGGAACAGTTGCCTGAGCCGTTCGCCGGCGGCGCGCAGCGTCGGGATGTCATCGCCGACGATCCGGATCGAGACCGGAATGCCCACCGGGGATCCGACTTCCAGCTCCTTGGCGGTCACCCGGGCCCCCGCGATCTCCGCCGAGACCACCGGCTGGAGCGCCTCGATGAGCGGCCGGGTATCGTGCTTGTCGATCACCTCGATGATGATCTGGGCATAGTTTGCCTGGCGCGGCTCGGGTGAGAGCGAAGCCCAGAAGCGGGGTCCGCCCCCGCCTACAAAGGTCGTGAGCGAACGCAGCACCGCCCCGTGCTCTCCCCCATGCCGCTCCAGTCCGGCGGCAGTCTGTCGGATCAGCTCCTCGGTATGCCGTGCCGCCTCCTGCGTGGCGGTCACGGACGCGTCCTCGGGCAGCCAGACGTCCACGGTCGAGAAATAGGACAGGTCCTTGGGGAAGAACTGGGACTTGAGCTGGCGCCCGACGAGGCCGCCCAGCACCAGGATTCCGGCTGCTCCCACCAGGACCAGTCGACGGTGTTCGATCGCCGCGCGCCCCACCCGATAGTACCACCCCGCAAACCCGACCGTCCGCCTGGCGGCGGCCGACTGCTCCGGCCCCCCTTGGGGCCGGAGCAGATAGTATCCGAGCAGCGGAATGAAGGTCATCGATACCAGCCGGGAGCTCACCAGGGAGCAGGTGAGCACCACCGGCAGGCTGTAGAGGAAGCGCCCGGTGTCCCCCGTCAGCATCAGAAACGGGAGATAGGCGACGATGTTGGTGATGGTCGCGAACACGATCGCCGTGGCCAGTTTGGTGGGTCCGAGCCAGCTGGCGATGATCGGCCGATGGCCGGCCGCGAGGTCACGCTTGATGGCGTCGCCTGCCACGACGGGGTCATCGACCAGGAGCCCAAGCGCAATGATCAAAGAGGCGATCGACACCTGCTGCAGGTCGATCCCCAGCACCGACATCATGCCGAACGTCATCGCCAGGGTGAGCGGGATCGCCAGCGCCATGACCAGCGCCGAGCGCCATTCCCAGAAGCCGATCAGGGCGACGACCACTACCAGGCCGATCGCCTCGATCAGGCTGTCCATGAACAGATCGACGCTCTCCTCCACCTGGCGCGGCTGATCGGAGGTCCGGGCCATGATGAGGTCCTCCGGCAGCCGTTCCCGGAGCCGATCGAGTGCGGAATCAACCGCGGCGCCGAATTCCCCGATCTTGGCTCCGGCCCGCATCTCCACGGCCAGGGTCACCGCGCGGTGGCGGCCCCATTGTCCCTCGCCGCCCGGCGCGGAGAAGTAGTTCACGTAGGTCGCCGGCGTCCGATACTCGCGGGAGATCTGGACCAGATCCCGGAGGTAGAGGGGGGCGCCGGTCCGCGAGGCCCCGACGATCACGTCCCCGATCTCCCGGGCGTTCCGGAATTCGCCGGTGGCGGTCACCGCGACGGTCTTTCCCTGCACTTCCAGCGCTCCGGCTGCCGCGGGGATATTCCGGGCGCTCAGGACATCGCGCAGCCGCTGGTCGCCCACGCCGTAGGACGCAAGCCGCTCCTGCGAATAGGTCAGCGTCACCTGTTCGTCCAGTACGCCGCTGCGGCTGACCTTGGTCACCATCGGGATCCCCTGCAGCGACCGGCGGATCAGGTCGGTGTATTGGTCCAGTTCGTGATAGCTGTACTTCTCCCCCGGGTGTTCCCGCAACTTCGTTGCGGTAGCCGCCGGGTCCCGGATGACGACAAGGGGCCACGAATCGGGATGGAACTCCGACGAGCGCAGCGTACGCTCGGTGAACCCGCGGGTATAGGTCTCCAGAGCCGTGTCGGTCAGCGCGGTCACTCCGTCCACGCCGACGAAGCCCGGCCCGAACACCATGCGGGCATCGTGAAGGGTGCCGTCCGCGGCAGCCTGGCGGATAAACAGGTCCACCATCGGCCGCACCATGTCTTCGGTGACCTCCGCAGGGCCGTTGTAAATGAGGGCCACGCGGGGATCGCCCCGGCTGGCGGCGGACCGCAGCCGGACCAGCGTGTCGCGAATGGCCCGCGCCCGGATCCCGATGACCGCATCGCCCGCCGGCGGGCTCGCCACCGTGAGCATGAGCGCGGCGGTCGAGCCGAAATCGCGAATGAAGTCGATCGGGCCGGCGCCCTGGGGCAGATCCGGAATCCCGTCGAGCCGGAGCTTGATGTCGTCCAGTTCCTTGGCCGGATCGTCCACCTCGTCCTTGAGCGTCACCCAGACGAAGGCAACACCGAGCCGGGAGGTCGAGGTGATCTCCTTCACGGTGACGTTCTCGGCCATGGTCTCCTCGATCCGGCGGGCGACCAGCTCCTCCACCCGCGTCGCTTCCACGCCGGGCCACCGGCAGATGGCCATGGCCACCTTGACCGGGATGTCCGGGTCCTTGCGCTGGGGCATCCGGAAATACCCGAACACCCCCCAGAGCAGGGTCGCCACCAGGGTCATCCATGCAATGTGGCGGTTCTCGGTGAAGAACCGCGCCGTGTTGTGGATGTTCTCGATCATCCACGTGTCGCTCTTATGTGCCATGTCTAGTGCCTCAGGGGATGATCCGGACCGGCTGGGAATCCACCGCCAGGGTGGCTCCCCGCACGACGACCCGTTCGCCGCCGCGGAGCCCCCGCGTCACGGTGATTTGACTGCCCTGGATGTCACCCAGCTCCACCAGCCGCAGCCGGGCCAGGTCGCGGCCGCCCGCGCTGTCGACCACGAAGACCGCGAAGCCCGTCGCCGAGCCCGGAGGACGGACCACCGCGTGCAGCGGCACCAGCAGCGCCCTCGCCGCGGCTGGTCGGCCCGGCTCCAGCTGGAGCGCGGCAATCATCCCGGGCTTGAGCCGCCCATCCCGGTTCGGGATGGTGATCTCGGCCTCGAACAACCGGCTGCCGGGGTCAGCCGAAGGCGCCACCCGGGTGAACCGGCCGGTGAACACCTCTCCGGGCACCGCGTCCACGGTGACCCGCTGGACCGTACCGGGCTGGAGGCTGGCCACCACCACATCCGGAACGCCGAAGATCACCTTGACCGCGCTCAGATCGCCGATCGAGAAGACAGGGGTACCCGGGGAGACCAGGGCCCCGACCTCGAGGTTGCGCATCAGGAGGTAACCGTCGCGGGGGGCGGTCAGGGTGCAGTCGTTGAAGGCCTGCACCGCCCGGTCGTGATCGGCCTGGTCGGCCTGGTACCGGGCGTAGGCCGCGTCGTAGTCGGCGCGGGAAGCGGACTTGTTCTCGAACAGCTGGGCCACCCGGTCGAAATCGGCCTTCGACTTGTCCAGCGCCGCCTGCGCCTGGAGCACCGCGTCGCGATATTCCCGCTGGCGGACCCGCGCGAGTACCGTCCCCCGAGTCACCCGGTCGCCGTCCTGGACGCTCCGCATCCGGCCGTCGGCGCCGCGGACCTGGAGCAGTTGCTCCACGTACCCGCTCACCTTGAAGGCGACATCGACCTGGACATCGGGGGTGATTGCGGCCGAGTACCGGGCCCCGCCTCCCGGGCCACCGCCGGCCACGACCTGGACAGTCACCGGCAGCGCCGGCGTCTCCAACGCGGCCTCCTTGTGGCAGCCGCCGATCAGCAGTACCAGCGCTGCCGCCCTGGGGGTAACCCTCATCGTTTGGCTCCTCAGAGTCAGGGTCATGTTCACTGCCGCTCCGTGGCCGGGTTCGCCCGGAACCAGGCGTCGAGGCGCCGGAAATAGGCCTCGCGCTCCGCGTCGGTCAGAAAAAAGTCGAACTGCCCGATCGCGCGCTGTACTTTCATCAGGTCGATCAGGAACGCGTAGACCGCGTTGGCCGCGGCCTCATTGGCCTCGAGTGCGGCCTGCTGGGCATCCAGCAGGGAGATGATGTTCACTGCCCCCCGGCCATAGGCGTCGGTGGTGAGGTCGAGGTTCTTACTGGCGGCGGTGGCCGCCTCGCGGGCCTGGGTTATGTTGGCCCACGACGCCGAGGCAAGCTGCAGTGCACTCCGGATCTGCTGCCCCACGCGTTGTGCCGTAGCCTGCCGCACCAGGGTGAGGCGCTGCACTTCGCTCCGCGCCTCGCTGACCCGCGCCTGGCGGGCGAAGCCGGTGAAGAGAGGAATCGAGGCCCGGAGCCGGAGACTCCATGTCTCATCCGGCGGCCGGGACAGGGTGAAACCGCCCAGTGCAGGAGCACCGGAGCCTGCGCCGCCGCGGGAAAGCACCGAACTGAGCCCCCCTTCCAGCGTGACGGTCGGCAGATAGAAGGAGCGCGAGGCGCCTGCCCCCTTCGCCTTCTCGGCTTGAATGCGCGCATCCACCGCCTGCAGTTCCGGCGAGACCGCGATCCCTTCCTGCACCGTGAAGTCCCGGAACCGCGCAAAGCTCGCCGGATTGCCCAGATACACCAACAGCTTCGGCTCGCTGATCAGCAGCGCAGGATCGTCGATCCCGGCGTCGGCGATGCGGAAGCTCTCCTCCAACGGCCGGTCGAGCATCCGGTTCAGCTCCAGGGAGGCCAGCGCCACCTGCGCGTCAGCGTCCAGCACCCGGCGCCGACTCTGGGCAAGTTCGGCCTGCCAGCGATACACGTCGGCCAGCCCCCCGGCCCCGGTCCGCTCCCTCAGGTAGGCCACGTCGAGATTGGACCGGGTCAAGGCGACGTTCTCCCGTTCCACCCGTGCCACCGCCTTGGTGCGAAGCAGGTTGAGGTAGGCGATGGTGGCATCGAGCACCACGTCCAGCCGGGTCCGCTGCTGGTCCGCCACCCGGCCCCTCTGCGCATCCCGCGCCACCCGGTGATTGGTCCAGGCCTGATCGTCGTACAACGCCTGTGAGAACGATACCGAGGCGGCCGTTTCCCGCTGGGCATGCTGCCCCATGCTGGCCGCCGCGGTTTCGGAACGGATCGCCGTTCCGGTCGCATCGGCCTGGATCTGCGGCAGGAGCGGGGCCCGGGACAGCCGGACGTTCTGGGCGCCCGACGCTACCGCCTGGTCGGCCGCACGGAGGTCGAGGTTCACCCGGCTCGCTTCCCGGCCGACGCCGGCCAGCGACCACTCGGGGCCGCTCGAGGGAGATTCCTCGTGAAGGAGATCGGCCTCGATGAGGGTAGTCCAGCCGGGCGAGAGACCGATGGCCCGTGCCGTCGCCAGGTTCAGCGTGAGCCGCGCTACCGAGGCGAGCGAAACCGGCAGCGTACCGGCGTCCTCGCCGCTCCGGATCCGGCGGATGGTCCCGGCGACCCGGCGAGCCCGCCGCACCAGATCATCCGGCGCCGCATAGGACACGAGCATGCCGCGCTCCACCATCGGCCGTCCAGCCGCCGCGAACGAAGGCAGGCGGCGGGCAAGGAGCCCGGAGATAAGCGAATCGACCCCGGCTCGGCTCATCTGATCGAGAGCGCCGACGTATGCCGCATCCGCCTCCGCGGGGATTGCCCGGAGTGCCTCCGCGGCCGATTCGGTCACCGGTACCACGGTGACCTCGGCACGGAGTGTGGTCCCCTGCTGCCGCAGCCAGGCCGGGTAATCGGGAATCGTCGCAAGCAGCCCCGGGTGGACCAGCACAGCCAGGTGCCGGTAAGGCACCACCTGGTGGAACGCCTCCAGCGTCCTGCTGGTGGTAACCGCGATGTCCACGTAGCTCAGGTTCGTCACGCCGCTGGCCTGCCCGTTGAATGGCAGCCCTTGCAGCGCGGCGTCGGCGATCAGCGCCGCGATCGCCGGCTTGGGCAACGCCCGTCGGTGAGCCAGCTCGTTGGAGCCCATGGGCCCGAGCGCCAGCACCAGTTCCACCGTCGAATCGGCCAGCAGCCGGTCAATCGCGGCATTCACGCTCGGGACGGTCCAGGCCCCGGTGGCCCGGTGGGCCGGCGTGAACTCCACCGCCGCGGTGCCGGAGAAGAAGCCAGCGATCTCGCGCTCGAACGTGATCCGGGCTTCATCGGTCTCGGCCGACGGACCGTCAAGCACCACCCCGATCCGGAGCGGAGCCGAGGCGGGGCGCTGGGCCTCCAGAGTCGCGGCACTTCCGGCGAGCGTAGCGCCACAGAGCATGGCGCACCACACCCGGCGCTTGAGCCGGGCGGCGGCGGGCCGGATGACCCGGCCGGAAGCGGGTGCGGCAGAACCGGGCATGGTGCAGTCCAGGTCGGAGGTCCGGGTGCGCGAACGTGTATCGTCCGCGATCGCCGCCCGCCGGATCGCCGTCGAGGACGGAATCCAGCGGGTCGGCACCCGCAGGGGGTGATCGGGTGAGGCAATCTCGGGGCCCATGGGGGCCGGACTCATTGTCGACGCCATAGTCAATCCATCGTCTTGGTGAACCGGGCCACGCTGACCGCGACCAGGATAGCCGCGGCGATCGTCAGGGCGAGGGCGGGCTCCCAGAGGGCGGCCATGCCGACGTCCTTGAGCGCGATTCCGCGTACAACGGTGATGTAGTAGGTCAGCGGGAAGAGGTTGCCCAGCCGCTGCATCACGGTGGGCATTGCTTCCCGCGGGAACATGAAACCGGTGAGCAGAATGCTGGGCAGCATGTAGAACACGCTGAGCTGCATCGCCTGGGCCTGGGTCTTCACCACGGTCGAGATGAGCAGCCCCACCCCGAGCACCGCAATGATGAACGGCAGAGTCAGTCCATACAGCAGGGGGAGGTTGCCCCGAACCGGGACATCGAGGATGTAATGCCCCAGGAACAGGATCACGGTCATCTGGCCGTACCCCACCAGCACGAAGGGCAGGATCTTGCCCAGGATCACGCTCGCCCGGCCCACTGGGGTTACCACCAGCTGCTCCAGAGTGCCCCGTTCGCGCTCCCGCACCAGCGCCATCGAGGTCACCGCCACCAGAGTGATGGTGAGCAGCACGCCCACCAGGCCGGGGACGACATTGTAGGCGCTCACCAGGCCCGGGTTGTAGCGCGGCCGGACCCGCACCTCGAGCCGGGCCGTGGAATCGGGACCGTGCCGGGTAATGGCGGCGAGCCCAAGCTGACCCGCCAGCCCCGCAGTGGAGATCGCCGAAGAAGCCGCCATCGGATCGACCGCGTCCACCACCACCTGGGCGGTGGCCCCGCGCCCGCGCTTCAGATCCCGGGTGAAGTCGGGCGGAACGATCAGGGCCGCCTTGGCCGTCCCGTTCGCGAGCCGGGCGTCCACCTCGCTCTGCCCGGCCGCCTGGCCGATGATGTCGAAGTTCTGAGTGTTGGCGAGCAGTGTCGCCAGCGCCCGGCTCTCCTGACTCTGGGCCTGGTCCAGCACGATCATCGGGACGTGACGAACCTCCGTCCTGATGCCGTAGCCGAACAGGAGCAGCTGCATCGAGGGGAGGCCCAGGAGCATGGCCAGCGTGAACCGGTCCCGCCGCATCTGGCGGAACTCCTTCCACAGCATCGGCCAAAGCGACGCATTGTGGATCCGGGTGAAAAGGCTCATGCCGCGACCCCCTCATCCTTCCGCTGCAGGTCCACGAACACGTCCTCGACCGTCGGCTGGCCGAACTGGGTCAGGATCTGGTCCTGGGTTCCGTGGGCGATGAGCTGCCCCTTGGACATGAAACCGAGCCGCATGCAGCGCGCCGCCTCGTCCATGTAATGGGTCGTGACCAGGATCGTGGTGCCCCGCCCCGCCAGCTGGTAGATCAGCTCCCAGAAAAGCCGCCGCGCCGCCGGATCCACTCCGGCGGTCGGTTCGTCGAGGAACAGCAGTTCCGGGTGGTGGGCCGTGGCACAGGCGAGGGCGACGCGCTGTTTCCAGCCGCCGCTCAGAGTACCCACCAGCTGCTCGACCCGCTGGGTCAGGCGGAGCTCCTCAAGAAGTTCTTCCATCCGTCGGGCCAGCGTCTCCCCGCGGAGCCCGTAGACCGCGCCGTAGAACCGGAGGTTCTCCCGCACCGTCAGGTCGTCGTACAGCCCGAACTTCTGGCACATGTAGCCGATTCTGCGGCGAATGAGTTCGCTCTCCCGGTGCACGTCCAGGCCGATCACCCGTGCGTCGCCACCCGAGGGGGTCAGCAGCCCGCAGAGCATCCGGATCGTCGTCGTCTTGCCGCAACCGTTCGATCCCAGCAGGCCGAACACCTCACCCCGGTTGATCGTCAGGTCCAGGCTGCGGACCGCCACCAGCTGGCCGAAGACCTTCCGGAGCCCCACGGCCTCCACCGCGGGCGCGCTCATGACCGGCTCCCGGCCACCTTCACCGGCCCACCCGAGCGTGGCAGCTCGACGGTCGCGGGAAGCCCGGCTCGGACCTGCCCGTCGAAATCGGTCAGGGCGATCTTCACCCCGAACATCAGGTCAGCCCGCTCTTCCATTGTGAGCGCCACCCGCGGCGTGTACTCCGCCTCGTGATTGATCGCCACCACCCGTCCAGCGATCGGATGTTCCGGATCGCCGTCCAGCCGGGCGGCCGCGGCCTGGCCCAGGCGGATCTCCGGGAGGTCCCGCTGGTTGATATAGACCCGGATCCAGGGGCGCGCCACATCGGCCAGTGTCAGGATCGGCTGCCCGGCCGAGACCACCTCGCCCACCTTGAAGTACAGCGGGAGTACCACGCCGTCACTCGGCGCCACCAGGGTCAACTCACCCTCTGTCGCGAGGCCTTCGGCCAGTTCGGCCCGCGCCTGGGCGAGCCGCGACCGTGCCGCGTCCAGCGTCTCGCGGGTCGCGCCCGCACGGAGAAGCGCCAGAGTCTGCGCTTTCGACTCCCGCAGTCCGTGCGCCGTCGCCGCCCGCGCGCGGGCACGATCGACATCCCGCTGCGCCGACGTGCGGGAAACCAGCAATGCTTCCTGCCGATTCAGTTCCGCCGCCGCCGCCGAGTCGTCCGCGATAGCGGCCTTCCACTCCGCTTCGGCACGCGAGATCTCCTCGGGGCGCGCCCCGCGCTCCAGGTCCGTCAGCGCGGCCTGCGCCTCCGCCACCTTCGCCTCACGCTGCCGCAGGTCGTCGGGCAGGGTGCTGGACCAGAGCGTCGCCACCGTGTCGCCGGCGCGCACCATCTCGCCCTCACTCACCCACAGCCGGACCAGCCGGCCGCCTACCAACGGCACTACGTCCGACTCTTCCACCTCGATCGTCCCCTGCGCGGTAACGCCGCTCGGCTGGCGGTCACAGCCGATGAACAGGAGGGGAAGCAACCACATCGCTCGACGCATCACTCGGTCTCCACTGTTCGGGTCCCTTGAACGCCTCACCAGGGCGGCGCCCAACCGGGACACAGTATCGGGGCTGGGCGGTTCCCGGTATCCGGCGTCCGGAGCGGGTGGCATCCGCCGATCGGTTGATGCCACCGTCCAGCTTCCGGTCGTTCTCCTAGTGCCGTTCCCGGGTCGGATAGTGCCGGAAGAGTTTCTCCACGGCCTTGTTGAGGTTGCGCTCCCGTTTCGCGGGGTTGGCGTTGAGATCGAGATCCCGGGAGACGATGCCGTGCCAGACGGCGGTGCCGTTCCGGGCGTCCCGGATTTCGACGCCCAGCGCTCCGGTGTAGACCTGGGAGGTGCTGGCCGTGCCCCAGCGACCCGCGGCGGCGGGACGGCCCGCCCAGCCGGTGCTGCTGGCGGTCACCACGAGGCGCCGGGCGACCGCAGCGGTGTAGGAGACCTCGACATCCGGCTCTGCACCCGGCGCGACCTTGACCAGACCGCTCGCGGCGAGCTGGGCCTCGATCGCATCGACGATCCGTTCATCGGTCATCGCATCACCGGTCGGTGTGCTCACGCCCCAGGAGTAGGTCTTGTAGCCGGTGAAGTCCACGCTCCGGCTGTAGTCGTAGGTCACCTGCTGCGCACGGACGGGGGCCGCCGCCATGACCAGTATTGCGGCGCAG
>JBFXBG010000115.1:0-13069 GCA_050183505.1 Gemmatimonadales bacterium
GGTCGATCAGGCCCGAAGCAGGGTCGAACACCGTATTCCATTGTGCCGCAATGGCTTATGAGAAATGACCCGGACCAGCCTCGGGAACCGGGCCACCTGCTCCTACCATGTGGGACGTCTAGCGGTGAGAAAACTGGACGGCGCTACTCGCTGCTCGGCAGCAGCTGGTCGGCCCGCGGACCCAGGCGATGCTCGGCCCACACCACCATGGCGACGCCGGCGAAGATGGCGGCACCCGCCAGCGCGGCCCGGGTGGTAACGCGTTCCCCGGAAAGAACCAGAGGCGCGACCAGGGCCGTGAAGATGGGCTGGAGGTAGATGTAGACCGCCACCAGGTTGGATGACGCGCGTCTGAGCGCCCAGAGACTCAGGAAATAGGCCAGGATCGTGGGCGAGATGATGATGTACCCGATCCAGAGCCAGGTCGACGGGGACACGGCGGTGAGCGGCGTCCTGGCGAGCGTGATGAACCCGACCGGCAGGACGCCGAGGGCCCCGAAGCCCATGACGTGCGCGGTCACCGTAAGGGCGCCGTAGCGTTCGACCATCGGCTTGGAGAGCAGCAGGTAAGTCGAGTAGGCCACCATCCCCAGCACGATCAGCGTGTTCCCCAGTGCGGTCTCGGGTGCAAGGGAGATCCGGTCGGGGCCGATCAGGTAGACCGTGCCGGCCGCCGCGAGGCCCATCCCGGCAAACTTGAGTGACGACGGCGGCTCCCGGCGCATCAGGATCGACCCGAGGACGGTGAACACCGGAATGGTGGTGACCAGGATCGTGGCGTTGATGGCGGTGGTGTGCTGCAGCCCCAGCAGGAACAGCGTCTGGTTCGCGGTGATGCCGAGGAGCCCGAGGAAGGCGAGGAACAGGAGATCCCGGGTGTTCCGGATCCGGCTCCGGCCGAGGAACTTCCAGAGCGCCACCAGCACGGTGGCGGCACCGCTCACCCGGAACAGCACCAGGGCCGGCGCCGGGAGCTCCCGGAAGACGAACTTCCCTGCGATGGCGAGGCTGGCGAGCAGGATCTGGACGAGGATGAGCACCAGGTGGACGAGCGGACTCATTGCGGATGCCGCCGCCTCTCTTGCTTCGACTCTCCCGCTCCCGCACCTTGCATCAGCCTCTTCCTCCCGGATCCCTGTGCGTCAAGCCATTCTCGATGCCGCCCGCTCGGTCCTGGTCCGCGAAGGCCTGGCGCACTGGACCATCGAAAAATCCGCCATGACCGCGGGGTGCGCCAAGGGGCTGGTGCTCTATCATTTCCGGACCAAGCACGCCCTGCTCGTCGAACTCGCCGCGGTGCTCCGGGATGCGCGGCTCGAGGGCCGGCGGGAGGCCATGGCCCGCCGGGGAACGGCAGCCCTGGACCGGCTGTGGTCCGTGCTCGAGCGCGAAGTCAGAGGCGGAGAGTTCTCCGCCTGGCTCAGCCTCACCGCCGATCACGATCCCACAGTCAGTGCCGCCACCCGGCCGGCGGAGCAGGCCCTGGGCGAACTTGGCACGGCGGCGGCGGCCGCACTCGGTCTGGCGCACCCGCTGGACGGCATGGTGATCGAAGCGATGCTCAACGGATTCCAGATGGAGCTCCT
The DNA here is from genome assembly GCA_050183505.1 of Gemmatimonadales bacterium. GTDB lineage: Bacteria > Gemmatimonadota > Gemmatimonadetes > Gemmatimonadales > GWC2-71-9 > JBFXBG01. The sequence continues at coordinate 1,587 of JBFXBG010000115.1, forward strand.
CGCCGGCCGCGACCCGGCCCGGCTCCTGGAGGGCTACCATCGGGGCTGGCTCTCACTGATCGAAGCCTGAGCCGCTCAGCGCCGATGCCGGCCGCCACCGCGCCCGCGGCCGCGGCGGACAGGCCGGTCCTCCTGCTTGAGGCTGCGCAACTGCCGATGCAGGTCGGCCAGAGTCTCGGCACGGATTGCCGGGCGTTTTCCCCGCACCACGGTGAACCGGACGGGGCGGTCGAGGGCCGGGATATCCCGGGGCTGCAGCCGCCGGGCCTGCCCTTCCCGCATCCGGAGCCGGACCACGCCGGTACTGCCCTCGACTTCATAGTCCAGCGCGACGGCATCACCGTGCAGCCGGATCATCGAAGGCAACTGGTGCAGCGCCTCGCGGACGTCGTCCTGCACCAGCGTCTGCGGGTCGAGGACCACCCGCCGGCTGAGGAATCCCTCCCAGCTGTCGACCCCACTGAGCTGGTCCAGCAGCCCGGCGCGGAGAGTCTCGGGCCGGATCGCCGGCAGGGTGCCCCCGGAGCGGCGCCAGAGCTCCCCCAGTTCCTCCAGCGCCCGGCGGACCCGGCCCTGATCCGGGTGGATCGTCTCTCCTCCCATGAGCGCATCGGCCATGGCGGCCCGCGCCGTCCCCCGCAGGTCCTCAGGGATCGTGCCGGTCAGGCTCTCGACGTCGGTATCCAGCTCGAACCCGAAATAGTGCCGGCGGCGGCGCACCAGCAGGTGCTGGCTTTTTCTTCTCGGGGAGACCTCCACGGCGGGCGGACCCCAATGCGCGTACCGGCTCACCAGGTCGTAGGGGAGCGTGGTGCCTTCGATCGAGGCCCGGGGAATCCCCATCCGGTCGGCGAAATAGCGCAGCGATCCGGCCACCGCTCCCCAGCTGCCGGCGAAGGAGGTGCGGGACACCCGGGCCTCCTGACCGTCCACCGTACGCTCGTCGATCACCAGCGCGAACGGCATGATCCGGGCAACCAGGTCCCGGAACTTCCGGTGTACCTCGCGCGATGCGTGCGGCAGGGTCTTGGGCAGATCCAGATCCAGCGACCGGAAGACCGACGCCACCCCGAGCGCCGTATCCTCCACGGCCTTGATCAGCACACCGCGCCGCTCGGCCCACTCCTCCAGGCCCTCGTCGAACAGATGGCGCGGCAGGCCGTACACCTCGCCCAGATACCCGTGGTGGTTCACCGCATCGGCGAACACATTGTAGGCCGTCAGATGATCCGACCCGTTCACCACCAGCCCGTGCAGGTCCCGCTCGTCCCGGGTCATCCGGTGGAGTGAGTCGATGCTCGAAGCCACGGCGACCACGGGGATGAGCTCCGGTTCGGCATGAACCAGCAGCTCGCCCCAGGGCCGTTCCACCGGCAGGGCCTCGACTTCGCGGCCGTATGTCGTCAGCCGGCCGTTCTCGATCAGCCCGCGCGAGGTGAGCAGCTGCGCGGAGCGGCGATAGGCCATCCGGTCCAGCGGCACCGGAAGATCCAGTTCGGTGGCGTCGACCCCCAGCGCGGCGCAGGTCAGGGCCACGCGCTCGGCGTCGCCGGCGAGCTGGAACTCGGGCGGCGTCGGCCGCAGTTCCTCGAAGACCAGTTTGCGGTCGCTCAGAATGATGACCTCGCCGTCTGCCACCCGGCCATGGACCCGGCCCGCCATCTGGAGGATCTCGTTGGCACCCAGGTGAAGCCGGTGGAGCACGTTCCGGCCCCGATCCACGACATTGGTGTACCGGGCGTCGAAGATCACCACCGTATCCAGCCCCCGGATGTTGAGGGCCGACTGCCCCGCCGCGGTCATGGCGAGCAGAAAGGGATGCGGAACCTCCCCCTCGAGGAACGGGCGGATCACCCGGATCGGTTCACCCCCGTGATAGAACGCGGCGTTGAGCCTGGGCCACCGCTCCGCCAGCGACTGGGCCAGACCCTCGACCTCGGCCCGAGTCGGGACGAAGACCGCGACGCCGCGTTTCTCCTTCAGAATCCGCCGGATAAACCGGTCATCCAGAAACTCCTTCGGCTCCTGCCGCAGCACCCGCACCCGGGCCCGCAGCGCGGGATCGAAGATCCGGGTCTCCAGGACGTGGGTGCTGTTCAGGTAGCGGGAGTAGAACGACGGGTCCACCGTGGCGCTGAGCCAGATGAAGCGGCAGCCGGCCCGCTTGCCCAGCGCCAGACAGAGCTCCAGCTCGGCAGAGGTCTGGTGGATCTCGTCCGCGACGATCGTATCCCGGCCGGTGATGAGGTCGTCCTGAAACCAGCGGCGGGCAATTCCCGTGGTCACGATGACGACATTCCAGTTCGGGGTCTCAGGTGTGGCTTCCCGCTCGCGGTTCACCACGCCGACCCGGAGCCGGTCCTGCAGAATCGCCTCGGCGATGGGGCGGATCGCCAGGGTCTTGCCCGTGCCGGTTCCCGCCACGATGCCGAAGCCCTCGCCGGCGGCCGCCCAGTCCCGCAGCTCCGGACCATGGCCGCGCTCCAGGACCGTTTCGAGCGTAAGGCCCAGGGCCAGTTCGATGGTCTCGCAGGCGGCCCGCGTCGGCGCGATCACAATGACCCGGCCCCGCGGGTGGGCGGCACGCCGATAGGCCTCGGGATCGGGAGGAAGCTGATGGTTCCGGGAAGGGATCACGGGGCGTAAGGAAAGCGGCGGAGCCGGGGAAACGCAATCGGGACTCCGGCGGTCTGTCCCGAACCGCGGCCGGACCACATATTGGGCTCCGATTCACGCCAACCAACGCATACCCGGGGGCAGTCCATGAAAGTGGCTCTCATCGTGCTCGGCGTCATTCTCGGACTGGGCGTGACCGTCGCCCTGATCGGTCTGCTGCTGCCGAGGGAGCACCGGGCCACCAGCGCCATCACCCTGCGGCAGCCGGTGGACTCCGTCTGGGCCGCGGTACGCGCATTCGGCGAGATGCCGGACTACTGGTCCGATCTGAAGAGCTCCGAACGGATCGCCGACATCAACGGACACGAGGCGTGGGCCCAGAGCGCCGGACGGAATTTCACCATGCGGCTGGAAGTCGAGGAGGATGATCCGCCGCGCCGGCTGGTCACCCGGATCGACGCTCCGCCCGGCGCGCCCTTCGGGGGCCGGTGGATCTATCAGCTGGCTCCGGCCGAAGCCGGCACGCGGCTCACGGTTACCGAGGACGGCTGGGTGTCCAATCCCGTTTTCCGGGTGATGTCACGGCTGATGGGGTATCATCGCACGATGGACAGCTACCTGCGTGCGCTGGGCCGGAAGTACGGCGAGACCGTCTCACCCGAACACCTGGACGCCCCCTGACTCCGCTCCTGAAAACAGATAACCCCACTCAGCGTGGGGTTATCCGAACTCCGGGCAGGGCGCCCGGAGTTTGCTGAGCCGGCCGGGTACTGCATAGCCGCGTTGTGGAGGGTCCGGCCGACTCCCTCTGGGGCGCCGGTACCGGCGCCGTTGATCCGCTAGTCGTCCCAGTTCCGGTCCTCGCGCCGGTCATCCCGCCGGCTGTCGCGTCCCCAGTCATCCCAGTCCCGGTAATACTGTCCGTTCCGTTCGTACACGGAGACCTCACGCAGGCCGGGGCGATAGCTGTCGAAGAACCTGCCGTGGCGCTGATCCCAGTACACCCGGATGGACCGGTAACCGTGGCGCTGGTAGTGCCGCTCTCTCCACCCCCGGTGATGCACCCGATGCACCACGATGACCCTGGGAGCGTGCCTCACGACGACCACCCGGCGAGGCTGGTGGCGGTAGATCTCGGCGTGACGGGGATAGGGATCACCGATCACGACCCGGCCCGACACGGGGCCCCCGCCGATGATCACATCGGCGGCTATGACCTGAGCTTGCGCCGGGGCGGCGGCCGCAAGACCGGTCGCCAGCAGCACGCCTGTGAAGGCTCGCGCAAACATATGTCCTCCTGGGTTGCGGTTTCTCCTGCTTTCCGCCAGTGGTATTTGCGAGGCCCGTGCCAAGTTCGTAATATGCTGTCGGACAAAGCCTTACCCTTCCAGGACCAGCTACGGCGCGGCCTCGAACCGGGACAGATCGGGAGCGGTGACCGCCCCAGCCGCCCTACCCGGTGGACAATCCGGGCGAGGCCGCGCAATCCACATATATTTCCAGTTCCGGCGACTTCCCGTCTTCAGGAACGAGGTGGCATTCGTGGGATCGAGCTTCAGGGTCACGGTGTGCAAGGACTATCTCGGCTTTTCCTCGGCACACTTCATCACCTTCCAGGGTCATCAGTGTGAGTCCCTCCACGGCCATAACTACCGGGTGGGCGTCACGGTGGCCGGTGATGTCGATCCGGAGTGCGCGTTCGTTGTGGATTTCGCCATTCTCAAGGACATCGTCCGCGGCCTGGTGAAGCCGATGGACCACAAGGTTCTGCTGCCGATGCAGAGCCCCAAGCTTGCCTTCACGGAGGACGGCGATCACCTGGCCGTCGATTACTTCGGCAAGCCGAGGTTCGTTTTTCCCAGGCAGGATTGCGCCATGCTGCCGGTGACCAACACGACGGCCGAAATGCTGGCCGAATACCTGGCGCTGGAGGTGCGGGATCAACTGCTGAAGATGGGCGTCCGTAATCTCGAGAGTATCGAGATCGAGGTCGAAGAGAACATCGGACAATCGGCCTACTACATCACACCCGCGTCCGCGCCGGCCGTCGCCCGACCCGCCCCCGGCGTGCACGCCGCGACGGCCGGCCGCTCGTAATCGACCGGGAGGAGCCGCCATTGACCGCCAGGGATCGTGTGCTGGCCGATTCGGAGATCCAGGAAGCGCTCGTGAGCCTCCCGGGATGGTCCCGCGACGGAGACGCCATCCAGCGGACCTACCGGACCGACGGCTGGCCGCACACCCTCATGGCCGTCAATGCCATCGGGTATGCCTGTGAGGCGGGGTTCCATCATCCCGATCTGTTCGTCTCCTGGGGAGAAGTCCGGGTCCGCCTCTGGACGCATACCGCTTCCGGAATCACCCCGAAGGACCTCGAAATGGCGCGCCTGATCGATCGAGTGCTTCTGCAGGTGCCGGGCAAGGAGAGCGCCCTGACCGGCCCGCCCGAGCCCCTGATCAAACCCGCGCGCTGATCCAGCCCGCAACGGCGGCGCCGGCATGAGTTCGATCCTGCAGGAGCTGGTCCCCGCCCCGGATCCGGTCGAGACCGCACGCCGGCTCCTCGGTTCTCCCTTCCCGATCTTCCTCGACAGCTCGGCCTACCACCCCGGCACCGGCCGGTACTCCTGGCTGTCCGCCGACCCGGTGGTGGTCCTGCAGAGTTCGGGCGGCATGCTGACCCGGTTCTGGCCCGGAACCGGACGGCGGGAAACCGGTCCGGGAGATCCGCTGCTCGCCGCCCGCGACATGCTGGGGCCGCCCCGGGAGCCCTTGCCCGGGATTCCACCGTTCCAGGGCGGATTCGCCGGGTACATCGGATACGAATACGGGGGGCGCCTCGAGACCCTACCCACGCCGCGTTTCCACGAGGCTCTGCTGCCGGAGGTGTCGCTGGCCCTCTATGACTGGGTGCTGGCGTGGGACCAGACGAGCGGCCGGGCCTGGCTCATTTCAACCGGGTTGCCGGAAACGGGCGCCGAGGCGGCCCGCCGGGCCGCCTCGAGAATGCTCCAGGTCCAGGATCTGATTGCCCGGGGCTCGGCGCGACCACCGGGCCCGGTCGCGGTTCACTCGAGCGAGGCACCCGCGTTTCCGGTCGAGCTGCCCGGTCTCGCCGCCCCGGCCGACCTGCGGTCGACGTTCACCCGCGAGGGATACCAGGCTGCCGTCCGGCGGGTGATCGACTACATCCGTGCGGGTGACGTGTTTCAGGTGAACCTGTCGCAGCGATTCCGGGCTCCGGCACCGCGGGACCCGTTCGAGATCTACACCGGCCTGCGCCACATCAACCCCGCGGCCGCGTCGGCCTACCTGGACCTGGGGGCGGCCGCCATTGCGAGTGCGTCACCCGAGCGCTTCCTCAGGCTGGATCCCGGGACGCGGATGGTCGAGACCCGGCCGATCAAAGGGACCCGGCCGCGGGGCCGGACGCCGGCGGAGGACCGCGCCCTCCGGGACGAGTTGTCACGGAGCGGGAAGGACCGGGCGGAGAACGTGATGATCGTGGACCTGCTGCGCAACGACCTGTCGCGGGTGTGCGACCCCGGGTCGATCGAGGTTCCCGATCTGCTGGCGATCGAAGAACACCCGACGGTGTTCCACCTCGTCTCGACGGTCACCGGGCGGCTCGGGGCCGGGAGGGATGCCGTCGACCTGCTGCAGGCGGCGTTCCCGGGCGGTTCCATCACCGGCGCGCCCAAGGTCCGGGCCATGGAGATCATCGCGGAACTGGAGCCGGTCGAGCGGGGGCCGTACTGCGGGAGCATCGGATACTGGAGTGCGACCGGGGCGCTGGATACCAGCATCGTGATCCGCAGCCTGGTGTTCACCGGAGGCTGGAGCTATGCCCAGGCGGGCGGCGGGATCGTCGCGGATTCCGATCCGGAGCAGGAGTATCTGGAGACAATCGACAAGGCGCGCGCGCTGCTGGCGGCTCTGGCGGAGTAGACCGGCGTGATTCTCCTGATCGACAACTACGATTCCTTCGTCTACAACCTGGCGCGCTATGTCCGGGAGCTGGGTGCCGAAGCCAGAGTGGTCCGCAATGATGCGTTCCCCCTGGACGACCTGGTCCGCCTGGCGCCCAGCCACGTGATCATCTCCCCGGGACCGTGCACGCCGCGGGAGGCGGGCGTTTCCACCGAGGTCATCCGCCGGTTCGGCGAACGCACGCCGGTCCTCGGTGTCTGTCTGGGGCATCAGTGCATCGGCGCGGCCTACGGCGCCGACGTGGTGCCGGCCATCCGGCCGATGCACGGGAAGACCTCGACCATCCAGCATGACGGCGCCGGCATCTTCGCGGGGCTGCCCAGCCCGCTCGAAGCCACCCGGTATCACTCGCTTGCCCTCAAGCGGGACTCGCTCCCGGCATGTCTCACGGTGGCGGCCCGGGCCGAAGACGGCGAGATCATGGCGGTCCGGCATACACAGCATCCGGTCACCGGAGTACAGTTCCACCCCGAGTCGGTGCTGACCGAGCACGGGCATGCGATGATCGGGAATTTCCTGGGGATGAACGCCCGGGGGTGAATTACCGGCGGTAGACGGCGGCTTCAGTCACCACCGCGTCCATGAAGACATCAGACTCCTCCATGGGAACCCGATCCGCCAGCTGGCACTCGAACGCCAGGGCAATGAACCGGGCGCTCTCGCCGGCCCGGGCAAGCAGTCGATCGTAATAGGCCTTGCCGTGCCCCAGGCGGCCGCCGGCCCGGTCAAACGCCACTCCGGGAACGACGAACAGGTCGACGGCCGACGGCGGGCAATCCCGCGCCGGATCGTTCCGCACCAGGGCCAGCGGTTCCAGCAGGCCGAACCGGGCCGGGCCAAGCTCGGCTACCGAATGGATCAGCGCGCTCCTGAGGCCGTCGGGCGTCACATAGGGGACCGCCAGGCGCTTGCCCGCGCCCAGGGACGCCGAGATGACCTCCGCGGTCGAGACTTCGCTCTTCACCCCGACATAGGCCAGGACCGTCCCGGCAGCGGAGAATTCCGGCTGTCCGAGCAGGCGCGCCTGAATGACGTCGCTCTTGTGCTCCCGCTCAGGCTCCGCTTCGCGCGCGGCCAGCATGCGGGATCGCATCGCCGCCTTGGTCTCCATCGTTCTCCTCCTCACTCCTCCCTTCCGACTGCCACCTGCAGCTCCCCGAACACGAAGGTCCAGGTATCGGTCAATTCATCCAGCAGTTTGGAGACCGGCTTCCCGGCGCCATGACCCGCCCGGGTCTCCAGCCGCAGCAGCACCGGGTGGTCCGAGGCGGTCGCGGCCTGCAGGCGCGCGGCCATCTTGCGCGCGTGCATGGGATGCACCCGGGTGTCGCTCTCGGCCGTGGCCAGCAGGACGGCCGGGTAGCGGGTACCGGGAGTGACGTGGTGGTACGGGGAATAGGCCAGCAGCCAGTCGAACTGGACGGGATCATCGGCCGAGCCGTACTCGGGAATCCACAGCCGGGCAATGAGAAACTGATGGTAGCGCAGCATGTCGAGGAGCGGCACCTGAATGACCACCGCCCGGAAGAGATCCGGCCGCTGGGTGAGAACCGCGCCCATGAGCAGCCCGCCGTTGGAACCGCCGGCGATCGCCAGCCGCGCGGGAGCGGTGTATCCCTCGGAGATCAGGTACTCCGCCGCGGCGATGAAATCGTCGAAGGTGTGCTGTTTCTGTTCCAGCATCCCCGCCCGGTGCCAGGCCTCTCCGTACTCGCCGCCACCGCGAAGGTTGGGAATGGCGAGCACTCCCCCCGCTTCGAGCCACAGGAAGGTGGACCGGGAGAACACCGGCGTCAGGCTGATATTGAATCCACCGTACCCCGTCAGGTACGCGGGCGCCGTGCCGTCGCGTGCCACACCTTTCCGATGGACGATGAACATGCTGACCGGCGTGCCGTCCCGTGACGCGAAGCGGACCTGGCTCGTCTGATACCGGCTGGAATCGATCCCCGCCGCGACGTCGCGCCACAGGGTCAGCCGCCGCGTGGTCAGATCCAGCCGGTAGATCGTGGGCGGGAGGGTGAAGGACGACAGACCCAGCAGGGCCTCCTCGCCGTCCCATTCGACGCCGATGCCGAAGACGCCGGCCGGCAGGCCGAGGTCCACCTCGGACGGGTGTTCCCCCTTGAGGTCGGTGACGACCAGCCGGGAACTGGCCTGCTCGAGGTAACTCAGGAGCAGCCACTCCCGGGTAACGCTCACGCCTTCCAGTACCGCGTCCGCCCGGGGGAGCACGAGCGGCCGCCAGTGTTCCTGCTGGGGCCGGCTCACATCGGCCTGGTAGAGGCGGTAGTTCGGCGCTTCGAGATTGGTCCGGATGTAGAGCCGGTCACGAACCACCTGGACGTCGAAGAGGGCGGGCAGGTCCCGGGCCACCGTGATCAGTGGACCATCGACCAGCCGGTCTTTCAGAAAGACGTCGGTCTCATCGAACGATCTGGCTACGGAAATGAGCAGCCAGCGGCCGTCCGGGGACAGGCCGGCGCCGGGCCAGTGCTCCTTCTCGGCCGGCCGAAACTCCAGCGGGTCGGCGGCCGGGTCGGTTCCCAGGGCATGAAAGTAGACCGCGCGGTGATAGTGCTCGTCCCCGGCGGGTACCGTACCCGGTTCGGGATAGCGGGTGTAGTAGAACCCGGAATGATCCGGCAGCCACGCCACTTCGGCCGCGCGGGTACGCGGAATGCGGTCCTCCAGCAGGCTGCCGGTGTCCATGTCGACGACCTGCAGCACACTGTCTTCGCTGCCATCCTCCGACACGCCGATGGCCACCAGCCGTCCATCGTCGCTCGGATAGAACCAGTCGAGCGCGGTGGTACCCTCAGGGTTCAAGGCGTTGGGATCGAACAACACCCGATCCTCGCCCTGCAGACCGTCCCGGGCCAGCAGCACCGGCTGATTCTGTTTTCCTTCACGCAGCTGATAGAGATAACGTCCGCGGAGGGGGGCCGGGACACTGATGGCACCGATGGTCAGCAGCTCTTCGAGCCGGCGCCGGATCGCGGCTCGTGCCGGAACCGACGCGAGCTGCCGTTCCGTCAGGGCGTTCTGGGCTTCGGTCCACGCGATGGTGGCCGGGCTGGTGGAATCCTCCAGCCAGCGGTAGGGATCGGGAACATCCACTCCATGGATCCGGTCCACGACCTGGTCCACGGGAGTGGAGGGATAGGGCAGGGTCATGTTGACTCGGGAAGGAACCGCCGCACGGATCCGGGGAACCGGTCCGGCGCAGGGAACCGCGGCCAGCCGGCGCTAGTCGCCGAGACTGATGCCAAGATCGCGGGCCGTCATGACGGTATCGGAATCCAGCGGGACGGTCTTGCAGCGGCCGATGACGTCGGCCAGGGGAACCCGCGAGATCGTCGGCGGGGTCAATGCCACCATCGTGTCGAAGGCGCCGTCCGCCACCGCCCGCACCGCCGCGGAACCGAAGCGCAGGCCGAGCAGACGATCGAACGTGGTCGGGGACCCGCCGCGCTGGAGGTGCCCGAGTACCAGCGTCCGGGTCTCCTTGCCGGTGCGCTCCTGAATCGACCGGGCCACCAGGCTGCCGATCCCGCCCAGCCGCTCGCTGCCGCCGACCTGGCGGCGTTCCTGAAAGACCATCGCCCCGCCGAGCGGTGAGGCCCCTTCCGCAACGACCACGACACTGAAGCCGCGCCCGGCCGCTTCCCGGCGCCGGATCTTGTCGCAGACCTTGTCCATGTCGAAGGGAATCTCGGGAATCAGGATCACGTCCGCCGTGGCGGAGACGCCGCTGTTGAGCGCGATCCACCCGGCGTACCGGCCCATGACCTCGATCACCATGACGCGCTGGTGGCTCTCGGCGGTACTGTGGATCTTGTCGATCGCTTCGGTGGCGGTGCTGACGGCGCTGTCGAAGCCGAAGGTCGCCAGCGTGCCGACGACGTCGTTGTCGATGGTCTTGGGCACGCCGACCACGGGCAGCCCCTTTTCCGCCAGCTGGTGGGCGATGGCGAGGCTGCCGTCGCCGCCGATCGAGACCAGCGCCTCGAACCCGCTGGCGTGGAACGCCGAAACCAGCTCGTCGGACCGGTCGATCTCCGCGGGTTTTCCATCCGGCCCGGTGCCGGCCCAGCGGAACGGATTGCCGCGGTTGGTGGTCCCGAGGATGGTCCCGCCGAGGTGGGTGATACCACGAACCTCGCGCGGCCCCAGGCTGACTACGCCCTCCTCCCCCATGTGGCCGTCACCCAGGAGGCCGTCGTAGCCCCGCCGGATCCCGTAGCACTGCCAGCCCCGCTGGCAGGCGGAGAGCACCACTGCCCGGATGACCGCGTTCAGGCCGGGCGCGTCTCCGCCACCGGTTGAGAGAGCGATGCGCATGCGGGTCACGACGGAACCCTACCGCCGGCCGCCCGCGTTCTTCCGTATGAGATCGACGACCTCTCCTGGCGAGGCATGCCGTCCGAGTTCCTTCTTGGAGAAGACCAGCACCCCATCCACACTCACTTCGAAGACGCCACCGGAGGACTCCAGCAGGCGTACCTCGGTGTCAGGGAATTCGCGCTTCAGCTCGGCCGCCAGACTGGAGGCCCGGGGCTGATAGTTTCAAACGACGCAGTATTCGATCGTAATGCGCATGCGATCCGCTCTCGACTCGATTGGGTCCGCGGCGCCCGGCCAGGCGGCCGGGGGGCCACGACACCGACAGCCAACGTTATCACCGCCCCAATCCGATGTGAAGCCCGCCGGCTGCGCTCACCTTGCTCCCCACGGCCATCCGGCTCCAACTTAAGTCCCCCCGGCCGGATCCGGCCGGGGGGGGCAACCTCAACGAACGGAATCGGCCGTGGCCCGGTGGCGCATTCTGGTGGCATCAGGATCAGCAGCTGTGGCGATGCTCGCGGGAGTCCAGT
>JBFXBG010000116.1:0-13023 GCA_050183505.1 Gemmatimonadales bacterium
GCGGACCATGCGCAAGAAGATCGAGGTCCTCCGCCAGGCGGCCGATCTGGCCGCCGTGGCGAGCTGACCCGTCGAATCTGGAGAATCACATGTTGATGACATTGATGACCGGGGCGCTGCTGGCCCTCGCCCCGATGCAGCAGGACACCACCGTCCCGGTGCAACCGGGCACCCGGCTGCAGCTGAACGCCCATCAGGGCGAAATCATCGTCCGGACCTGGAACCGGAACGCGGTCCAGGCCTCGGCGGATCTCTCGTCGCGGGACCGGCTGGAGGTGAGTGTCGAAGGGCAGGTGGTCCGGGTACGGAGTGTCTCCCGCCGGGGCGCTCCCCGGGTGACGGACTATCGGCTGACGGTGCCCGTCTGGATGGACCTGGAACTGGGGACGGTAGGCGGGGACATCCGGGTCGACGGCACCGAGGGGCGGGTGACGGCCACCTCGGTCGAGGGGAACGTGACGGTCCACGGCGGCCGGGAGTTCGTTTCGATCCATTCGGTCGAGGGCGAGGTCGAGGCCACCGGCATCCGTGGACGGCTGGAGATCAATTCGGTAGACGGCGACATTTTGGTGGAAGACGTCGTCGGGGCGATCTACGCGGAGACCGTGGACGGAGCCATCACGCTGGACCGGGTCCAGTCGGATAATGTCGAGGCGAGTACGGTGGACGGCGACATCGTCTATCGCGGCCCGATCGCCCGCTCCGGACGCTACAAGCTGGGGTCGCATGACGGAAACATCACGCTGGAGGTCCCGGAACCGCTGAACGCGACCGTCTCGACCTCGACGTTCTCCGGCGACTTCACGACCTGCGGCTACACGGTCACTCTGAGCGGAAACGGCTCGTACAGCAAGCGACGGTTCCGGTTCTCGCTCGGCGACGGCTCCGCCCGGATCGACCTGGAATCGTTCGACGGGACCATCGCCATCAACAAGCCAGGCTGCCGCTGAGCACGCGGTCCACTTTTCATCGAGGAAGGAACAGCGCATGAAGACCACGACTTATCTGCTGGCGGCGGCGGCCCTGACCGGCTGGCCCGCGATCCATGCCGGCGTCGGTACGCCGGCCGCTCCGGGCCGGCAGGCGGCTGCCACCCGGGCCGACGACTTCGAATGGCATCAGCGCATGCGCCCGGGCCAGGTGCTGGAGATCAAGGGCATCAACGGGGCGATCCGGGCCGTGCTGGCCGACGGTGACGAAGCCGAAGTCACCGCCACCAAGACTGCCCGGCGGAGCGACCCCGATGAGGTCAAGATCGAGGTCGTGGAGAGCGGGAACGGGTACACCATCTGTGCGGTCTATCCCTGGGACCGGGACGACCGGCCGAACGAATGCGCGGCCGGCCGGGGCGGCCGGATGAACAGCCATGACAACGACGTGACCGTGAATTTCACGGTCCGGGTGCCCCGCGGCGTGGTGTTCCGGCCCGTCACGGTGAACGGGGACGTGCGGGCTATCGGGCTCCGGTCCGATGTCCAGGCCAACACGGTCAACGGTGACGTCCGGCTCAGCACCTCGGGTCGGGCGGAAGCCTCGACGGTCAACGGATCCATCGAGGCGGAACTGGGGAGCGCCGACTGGCAGGACGATGTTTCGTTCTCGACCGTCAATGGCCACATCGAACTGACGCTCCCTCCGAACGCGAGCGCCGAAGTCCGGGCCACGACGGTGAACGGGGACATCGAAACCGAGTTTCCCCTGACCATCCAGGGCCGGTTCGGCCCCCGGCGGGTGCGCGGCACGCTGGGCTCGGGCGGTCACACGCTGGAGCTCAAGACCGTGAATGGCGGGATCACGTTGAAGAAAGGGACCTAAGGCGAGCGGTGAGCAGAGCGAGGTGAGAGGGACAGAAGGAGAAGCTGGAAGGGATCGGGGCGCAGGCCAGTCGGCCGGCGCCCCGTTTTTCCAGGGCGGTCCGGGATATATTCCGGCTGGTTCCGGCCCCAACGACCACGCCGCCGCCTCATGCCCCAGTTCATCTGTGTAACCTGCGGCACCCAGTTTCCCGACACGGACACCTCTCCACCGGGCTGTCCGATCTGCCAGGATGCGCGGCAGTACGTCGGCTGGGACGGGCAGCGCTGGACGACCATCGACGATCTCCGGCGCCGCCACCAGAACGCCCTGCGCCGGAAGGAGCCGGGGCTGGTCGGAATCGGAATGACGCCTGCCTTTGCGATCGGCCAGCGGGCGCTGCTGGTCCGGGGCGGCTACCCCCTGCTGTGGGACTGCGTCAGCCTGATCGACGACACCACGGTGGACATCATTACCGGTCTGGGCGGCCTGTCGGCCATCGCCATCTCTCATCCGCACTACTACACCAGCATGATCGCCTGGAGCCATGCCTTCGGCGGCATTCCGGTCTACCTGCATCAGGCGGACCGGGAATGGGTCGTGCGGCCGGATCCGGTGGTGCACTGGTGGGAGGGGGAGACGCTCGCGCTGGCAGATGATCTCACGCTGATCCGGCTGGGCGGGCACTTCGCCGGCGGTACCGTGCTGCACTGGGCCGGTGGCGCGGATGGCCGGGGCGCCCTGCTTACCGGTGACATCATCCAGGTTGTGCAGGACCGGCGTTACGTTTCGTTCATGTATTCGTATCCCAACCTGATTCCGCTTCCGGCCGCCACCGTGCAGGGCATGGTGGACCGCCTGGCCCCGTTCGACTATGACCGGATCTACGGGGCCTGGTGGGACCGGAACATCATGACCGGGGCCGCGGACGCGGTCCGCCGTTCGGCGGACCGCTACGTCCGCGCCCTGAGCGATCCCCGGCCCTGATTCCCATGCGTCTCTTCGATTCAAAACACCAGCGCGCGGCGGCCATGATCCTGATTCTCGGGGTGGCCATTGTCGTCGCGCTGCTGCCGTTCTCGACCGGGCTCATCGGGATTCTGGTGCTGTATGTCCTGTTCTCCCCGCTCTATGAACTCCTGGCGCCGAGGATCCGGCCTGGCATTGCCGCGTCACTGGTCGTCGCGCTGGCCCTGTTCCTGATCCTCGTGACCGCGAGCCTGCTCACGGGAATCGTGGTCGACCAGGCTCCCCAGATCGCGCGGGAGATTGCCCGGGGCCCGATTCTCCAGCGGGTGGCCGACCTCCACATCGGCCGGGTCGATGTCGGATCGGAACTGGCCAAGATGGGGGAACAGGCGGTCCAGTTCCTGGGCACCAGTGCCCTGGGCCTGATCGGCACCGCCACACGGTTCGTGCTGAACATGCTGATCTCGCTGTTCGGCCTGTTCTACCTGCTGATCCACTCGGGGGAGACCTGGGGGTCCATCGAGCCGTACATCCCCTTCCCCCGCGCCAACATCGCGGTGCTGCGAGACCGCTTCCGTGACGTCACCAAGTCCACGATCATCGGGACCGGCCTCACGGCCGTGATCCAGGGCGTACTGACCGGCATCGGATTCTGGGTCACCGGACTCCCGCACGAAACCTTCTGGGGCCTGGTGACCCTGATCTTCGCGATCCTGCCGGTCGTGGGGGGTGGGCTGGTGTGGGGACCAGGGGCCCTGTTCCTGGCTCTGGATGGCCGCTACGGGGCGGCGGCCGGGCTGCTCACACTGGGCATCGTCGTCGTCACCAACGTGGAGTACGTGATCCGCCCCTGGGTCTACCGCCGCTGGGCCAAGATCCACCCGCTCGTGACCCTGGTCGGCGCCTTCGCGGGCATCCGCTTCTTCGGGCTGCTCGGACTGCTGGTCGGACCGCTGGCCCTGTCGTATTTCTTCGAGCTGATCCGGATGTATCGCGAGGAGTATATCAGGGGGGAAAAACGGCGAGCGAAATGATTGAGGGATTGAGGGATTGAGGGATTGGAGGATTGGAGGATTGAGGGATTGAGGGATTGGAGGATTGAAGGATTGAGGGATTGGAGGATTGAGGGATTGAGGGATTGGTGTATCCTGGCGACTCCTCGACTCCTCGACTCCTCGACTCCTCGACTCCTCGCCTCCTCGCCTCCTCGCCTCCTCGCCTCCTCGCCTCCTCGCCTCCTCGCCTCCTCGCCTCCTCGCCTCCTCGCCTCCTCGCCTCCTCGCCTCTTCGCCTCCTCGCCTCCTCGCCTCCTCGCCTCCTCGACTCCTCGACTCCTCGACTCCCCGACTCCTCGCCTCCTCGCCTCCTCGCCTCCTCAACCCCCTGGACTCCTCCTCCGCCGGCTCTTCCAGAATCCGAACACGGGTACGCCGAGCAGGATCAGGACGGCGCCTTTCAGCGTGTTGACCGGGTTCGACACCACCGAGCTTACGACCACGTAGGCCGCCGCCGCGATGAAAATTACCGGAGTGGCCGGGTAGCCGAGGGCGCGGAAGACGCCGGCCGGAGCGGGATCGATCCCCGCCTGGCGGTCACGCCGGCGGTAGACGTAGAGCGTGGCGGCGGTGAGTCCGAAGAAGATCCAGTCGCCGAAGGTGACGTAGTCAACCAGGTCTCCGTAGGATCCGGTCAGCGTCAGGATGATGGCCCAGCCGGCCTGGAACAGCAGCGCCCCGCCGGGCGTGCGGAACCGGGGATGCAGCCGCGCAATGGCGGGAAAGAAGAGCCCATCGCTCGCCATGGTCTGGTACACCCGCGGGGTGACCAGAATCACCAGGTTGAGGAACCCGAACGTCGAAACCGCGATCCCGGCGGCTATGAGCGTTCCGCCCGCCGGTCCCAGGACCCGGGTCATGGCATCCGCCGCGGGCGCCGTGCTCGCGGCCAGGCCGACCGGGCCCAGGGCATGGAGGTACGCGATGTTGGCCAGGACGTACACCGCCACCACCCCGACCACCCCGAGCAGGATCGCCCGCGGCAGATTCCGCGGTGCGTCGATGATTTCCTCCCCGATGTAGTTGGCCTGCTGCCAGCCGCCGTAGGAGAAGAGAATCGGCACCAGGGCCCACCCGACGATACCGATCAGATGAAACACGCCACCCGCCTCCGCCGCCGGCGCCACGGCCGGGGCAGCGGCGGCCGGGCTGTAGAACACGCCCGCCCCGATGAGAATCACCAGCGGTATCAGCTTGAGGACGGTGAAGATGTTCTGGGTGATCGCCCCGGGGCGTACGCCCACGTAGTTGATCGCCGTCAGAATGAGAATCGCGCCGACCGCGAAGGGGAGGGTGAGCCGCTCCGACACACCGGACAATGCCACGGCATAGTTGGCGAACGTCACCGCAACCCCCGCAATGGCCCCGGTTGCGATGACCAGCAGCAGGGTCCAGGCGTAGAGGAACGCGGGAAGCTCGCCGAACGCATCCCGGAGGTAGACGTACCCGCCGCCGGCCCGCGGCATCCGGGCCCCGAGCTCTCCGTAGCAGAACGCACCCAGGAGGGCGATGACACCGCCCATGACCCACACGAGCAGGATCAGCTCGCTCGAGAGGACCCGCCGGGCAACCTCGGCTGGATTACGGAAGATGCCGGCGCCGATGATGCCGCCGATCACCACCATGGTGCCGGAGAAAAGCCCGAGCCGGCGCGCGTAGACGACAGAGCTGGACATGGGGAGCCGGAGCTGGAGGCCGGTGTGCGTATGCCTTCACGAGGGAACGCGGAGTCGACAGGCACCGCGGGTACCGTCGAACGCACGGAACAGGGGAACTGTCCGGGCGGATTCCCGGTGGTCCACCAGGGTGGCCGCCGGGTTCCACGGAACCGGTGACCTCACCGCAACCGCAGTCCACGGCAATCGCCGGACTAGCTCAGAATGGCCCTGATCTCTTCCGGCAGGCTGTGGATATCGAACGGCTTCCGGATGACGCCGCGGGCCCCCTTGAGACTGTCCACCGCCGGGGGATCGGCGCCGGTCAACAGGATGACCGGGATGCCGCTGGTGTTGGGATCGCGCTGCAGGTGATCGAGAACCGTGGCACCGGTCATGGTCGGCATCATCAGATCCAGCAGAATGACGTCGGGCTGTTCCGACCGGGCCCGCGCCATTGCCTCCATGGGGCTGTCACATGCCGTCACGTCGAAGCCGTCCGCGGCCTCGAGGGCTCGCTGAACCCGGCTCAGCACGGCGATATCGTCGTCAACCAGCAGGACTTTCACGTCGGGACGCTCGGAATCGTGGGTCGTGGGAGTGCGGGCGACCGCCCGCGGACGTGAGCCCTTTCGCAAGCTCCGGGCCGGACCAATACTCGGCTACGTCCGGCGATCTGACAAGGCTTGCACGCAGAATCGGCCGTTGTGTCGCCGATCACTGCGTATCCGCCGGCCGCCATGGGTTAGACCGGCGGATCAGGCGCCCGGTTGCCAACCCCGGCCGGCTCTTCTCATGGAGGCCGCAGCCGGGCCGGGGCGGAAGCCGGACCCAGGTGGTCAGATATTGACAATATATCGTTGAATTGTAGCTTATTCAGCATGATTGACAGCAAAGACAGAGAAATACTGACCATTATTCAGGACAACGGCAGGGTCTCGAACTCCGACATCGCCCGGCAGCTGGGGATGGCGCCGTCGGCGATCCTGGAGCGGATCAGGAAACTCGAGGCCCGTGGCGTGATCCAGGGCTATTCCGCTCGGGTGGATCCCCGCAGCCTCGGGCTGGGGCTCTTGGCGTTCGTCCTGGTCCGGTCGGAAGATCGTATCGGTGAAGAAGAAACCGGGGCGGCCCTGGCCGCGATCCCGGAAGTGCTCGAGGTTCATCACGTGGCGGGAGAGGACTGTTTTCTGGTGAAGATCCGCGCGCCCGATCCGGAAGCTCTTGGTGTGCTGCTGCGGGAGCGCTTCAAGGCTATTCCGACCATTCGTTCCACCCGTACGACCGTGGTGCTCAACACGGTCAAGGAAACCTCCCGGCTTCCGTTGCCGGAGAATCAGGAACCTGCCGATGTCGCCGGCTGAAGCCCGGACCAACCGTCTGCGTCTGGTGGCGGCGTTTGCCGCGGTCTATCTCATCTGGGGATCGACCTACCTGGCGATCCGCTACGCGATCGAGACGCTGCCCCCGTTGCTCATGGCCGGGGTCCGGTTCATCATCGCGGGCGGGATCCTCTATGGGTGGAGCCGGTTACGGGGGGTCGGCCGGCCGGAGCGGATCCAGTGGCGTTCCGCGGCCATCATCGGCGGGTTGTTGTTGCTCGGCGGCAACGGCGGTGTGGTACTGGCCGAGCGCACCGTCCCTTCCGGACTCACCGCGCTGATCGTTGCGATGGTCCCGCTCTGGATCGCATTGCTCGAATGGTTCCGGCCCGGCGGCCGGCGGCCCGGCTGGCAGGTGGCCTTCGGCCTGCTGGCGGGCAGCGCCGGTCTGGTGATTCTCATCGGCCCTGCGACCGCCTCCCTGGGAGAACGGGTGGATCCGCTGGGCGCGCTGATCCTGCTGGTGGCGACCATCTCCTGGTCCATCGGGTCGGTCCATTCACGCTCGGCGAACCTGCCCTCATCTCCGTTGCTCGGCACCGGGATGGAGATGTTGTGCGGCGGGGTGCTGCTGCTCATGGCGGGCGCCGCGACCGGGGAAATCGCCGCGGTCGACCCGTCGGCCGTGTCGCTCCGCTCGGTCGTGGCACTGGCCTATCTGATTGTCTTCGGCGCCCTGCTGGGGTTCACCGCGTATATCTATCTCCTGAAGGCGGCGGGCCCGACCCGGGCCGCCACGTATGCCTACGTCAATCCGGTGGTCGCCGTGTTCCTGGGCTGGGCCCTGGCCGGTGAAGCCATCACGGTGCGGACGATCATTGCCTCGGTCGCGATCATCGGCGCCGTCGTACTCATCACCAGTGCGGGACGGGGTCCGGCGCGGCTTGCCCGGCCGTTTCGAGCCGTCTTCCGCAAGGCGGCCTGACCCCACCGCCCCGCCCCGCCCCGTACCGAGTACCAGGTACCGGGGTCACCTACGTCGCCACCACCCCGGGGGGCCCTGCCCAGTTGCGTCGCTTCTCGGTTCTCTGGGGTAGGCCCAAAGGTCTCTGCTAGTCACAGCAGAGATCGCTTCCGATAGTGCAGTACGGCGTGCAGTTCACCGTCCCATCCGGATTCACCGCTTTGAAATACAGATCGCGTTGCGACTCCGCGGCGAGGCTTGGAACAGACGCACCGGAAGCGAATGCCATCGCCATCGCTAGGATGGCTGACACCAGCACCGGCCTTGCAGCTGGCCCAGGATTCCACGTCATTCGTCCACCTCCCGTTTGGGGGAAAGTCCTGGCTTGTGCCGCGCGTCATGGTTGCTCGCAACAGCCGATGCCGTTGTATGGCGCCTCACGACAGTTGACCTCTGGGTCACAATCGTAAGAGCCGTCGGCATTGCATCGAATCGTGAGCCAGTTGCTCATGCTACTACCCTGCTCCGCTGACACGACTCGAAAGCCGGACGACAAAGCAAGGCATCCTGCAACCATGACCACGGCACGGATCAGACGTCGCATGGTCCTCTCCTCCTGTTTGGGACAAAGGAACATCGGGGACGGCTACTACCGAGCAGTGGCCACAAAGTCATGGGCGTCGGTGCCGATCCTGCTGGCGTGGATACTTCCGGCAGAATCCACCAGGCCCCAGATGATCGTACTGCCCAGCCGGAACCCGGTGAGGACCCCTGTGTCCCTGACCGCCACCGCTATCCCCCGGATCCGCTCACGTCGAAGAAACGGACATACAAGCGGGGAATCAGCCGCGGGGAACATCATCACGACCGGGCCGGCAGCAGAGTCATCGCTGAGGGCGCGAGCGAGAAACCCAACGCTTCGACAGCTAAGACACAGGCGAGCGGAGACAACAAGCAGTTGATGGGACCTTGGGGAGATCGCGTTCTGCCGGCACGCAACAGTCGCTGTGCGATGCTGAAACTGAGCCTCGAGGATCACAAGCAGTTGCCTGGCCCCAACCTCGCTTAGTGCTGGAGGTGCGGCGGTGCGGTCGTGCTTGTCGCAGGCCGTGACCGCAACGCCGAACAGGACGGTCAGGATGACGTGTCTCAACGCGGTCGGTAGACCCCCAGGACGACATGCTCCGGGTCGTCAGGGTGCTCGAGTGCGATCAATTCACCGTTAACCACCTTTATCACGGGCTTGGCACCTGTGAGCGCAAGCCAGCGCCCTTCCGGCGTCCTGACCACCAGAATCATTGGATCGCCGTAGTTCAGAACGCCTTGGACGTACGGAATGGCGATCCAGCCGCGACTCGCCCCAATTGTTGCCGCGATGTGAAAGCTCTTCTGCCACGCGGTGAGAGCAGCCAATCCTCCCTCCTTGAGACTCGTCTCCGGCAGGGTCGGCGCCTTGTACTCCGGAATGGTGAGGTGAACCCCGGTCATTGACGAATCCTGCAGGGACACCTTCCAGACGGTATCAGCCAAAGTGCCTGCGACGTACGCCGTATCCCCATCGAGAGCCACCCAGTACTGACTTACCATTCGCCAGAGTGGGCTCGTTGGCTCCGTCGCCGGAAGGAAGCGCTCCTTGGGGGCCATTCGACCTACTACATCCCCGGCGGTATCCAAGGCTGCGAGGACCCCTTCACGGGGCTCTCCGGGATCCTGGCTGATCAGGAATCTGTCTCCTGGAAGGATCTCGAAGCCCCCCAAAGGGAAGATGTTGAATTGGATGGTCCTCAACAGTTCCAGGCCGTCGCTGAAGATCGAGAGGCGGCCCATCTGGCCATCGGCCACATAGATCCTCCCGTCGGGGCCAAAACGAGGGAACCTCGGCTGGTTGAATTCCCCGGGGCCGGCGCCTTTGCGCCCCATGATCCCCAGCAGCTTCCCGTGGGCGTCGAAGAGCTTGACGTTGCCCTCGGAGACATCACCCAGGAGGATGCGACCTCCGGCGTCCACATCGATGCCCGACACGCGTACAATTGGAAGGTCCCGCGTCTGTTCGAGGACAATGGAATCCCGCAAGACGAAGTAATCGGAGAACGCGCCTTCGGATGCCTGCACGTCGATCGAGGCCGGCCTCGGCGCTGTCCGACGCCCCCCGCATGCGGCGAGCGCCCCCACGATTGGAAGGGACACGACCAACATCCATCCGGCTGATCGTACCACGTTATTTGGGCTCACATCCACGTCGCCACTCCCGAAAACACGGTCCAGGGATGACCTGCCGCCCCCGCAGCGGGGATCGCAGATTGCGCCGGTGCGGCGCGTACTGGCCGAGTGTGTACCGAGAACATTGCTTGTCAAGGTGGACAGAATCAGGCAGCGGAGAACCCCGTGCTTCTCCGCCTTTTGTGGTCCCGCAGCCGGCATACGGCCTTGGCGCCCTCCTCATCGCCACCGCTCTCTACGGATCCGTCGATGGAAACTCGCGGCCGACCATCAACGTCGGCTCAACAGAGAATCAACACCATCCGGCACAGGCGTTTGCGGCACCACCCAGCTGTCGCTGGTGAAACATATGGAGGAGGCCGAGGGACTGCCCAGGACTATCGGTCCGGATGGTTGACGCCGGTGCGTCGATGGTGACGGAGCTCCACCAGCCTGGGCGGCATGAGTACTTCCGCTTCCCGACGATCGGAGTGTCCGTTCGGACCGGGCACGGCACCTGAGCCTGGAACGGAAGGCCCGGACGGAGATGTGGTGGAGCGGGCAGGCAAGTACGCAGCGTGAAAGCCCAAGAAGGTCGCGGGCCTGAGGACCGCACCTTTGGGTCATCCACTACAGGGCTCGGTTGCGGTTTTCTGTGGCCGTTTCCCTCAGCAAAGTAGGGCATGGGGCACGGCAGAACGTCGGACCGACGCGCGGACCTCGCTGAAAGCCGACATCTTGTACTTTTCAGGGTTCCTCCCGACCCGAATGGGGCACCGTATATGTCTCCTCGTCTCCGGCAACTGCTCGTCAACCTCGATCAGGCCTACGGATCCCGGGGCTGGCACGGCACCACGCTGCGGGGTGCGCTCCGGGGTCTGTCGCCGGCCCGGGCCCTATGGCGGCCGGCTCCAGGTCGGCATAACATCTGGGAGCTGATGCTGCATGCGGCGTACTGGAAGTACGTGGTGACGCGCCGGCTGGCGGGCGGCCGCCGGGGCGGATTCCCCCGGGCACCGTCGAACTGGCCCCACGCCCCCCGGCCGGCCGATGCCCGGGCCTGGCAGGCAGACATCGCCGTCCTGGACCGGAGCCATGCGGCGCTCACCGCCGTGGTGGCGGCCTTTCCCGAGGCCCGGCTGGACCAGCGCGCGGGATCGGCCTGGACCTTTGCCGAGCATATCGCGGGGGTGGCGGCGCACGACCTCTATCACACCGGCCAGATTCAACTGCTGAAACGGCTGCAGCGGCGTTAGCCGCCGTGGTGGACCGGCCCCGGGAGTTGCGTTCGCTCCCGGGGCCGTCTCTTATTCTATCACGCCCCTCGGTCGTGCCCGTCACCTCGATCCGGCACTTCGACAATGCTTCCCTCACGCCTGCTGCTCGCGGCCGCGCTGAGCGCGTGGGCCGCCGATTCCGGGGCACCCCTCCGGGTTCTCCGGGCCGCTCCCTCCGGCGACGCCTCGCCCGCCGATGTCGTGACCGTGTCATTCGATCGTCCGGTGGCCGGCTCACTGGACCGCTCGGTCGACGCCCGGGCCATCTTCCGGATCGAGCCCGCGGTGCCGGGCACGGTCGAATGGCGGGATCCCGTCACGATCCGGTTCGCGCCGGCGGAGCTCCTGACCCCTGGTTCGGTCTACACCGTGACGATCGCCAGCACGTTCGAGGCGATGGACGGCAGTTCGCTCGAGTCACCCTATCGGTTCTCCTTCCGGGTGCGTGGCCCACAGGTCCTCGCCACAAGTCTCTCGAGCGGCAACAACCGGTATCTCGCCCCCACCGCCCGCTTCGCCCTGGTCACCAGTGCCCCGGTCGACCTGGCCGCGCTCGGGAGCCTGGTACACATCCAGTTCTCTCCCGCGTGCGAGAGCCGGGTGGTCCGGCTGCGGGCCGCGTCCCAGCGGACCATCGGGGAGCAGGATCCCTGGACCTACCGGGAAGCCGGTGGGTGGGAGCGGAACCGGGCGCTCGACGGTTTGCGCCGGGTGGTGGAGTTCGTTCCCGAGACCCTGCTGCCGCGCGGCTGCAGTGGCGCGCTGGTGACTCCCAACCGCCTGGATCGGGAGGGGACGGCGGATCTGCGGCGGTTCGAACTGTTCACCTACGGCGATTTCAGGATATCCAGCGCCGGCTGTCCCTGGCGCGACTGCCCCAGCGGTCCGGTCCGGATCCATTTCACCACCCCAGTCAAGGGCGCCGATGCCCTGCGGCACCTGCGGCTGCAGCCGGCGGTGCCGTTTACCGTCTCCGACACCGGCGACCAACGCGCCACCTGGACCCTGTCGGGTGAGCTCACTCTCCGGACCGGCTACGCCATCATAGCCGACACCGGCCTCCGGGACGTTTTCGGGCAGCGGCTGACGGGCAACCCGGTGACCACGTTCGTCACCAGCGGCTATGCACCCTCGGCCGACTACCTCTACGGCCGGCAGGTCGTGGAGCGGAACGGGTTCCGCACGCTCGCGGTGCGGTACATCAATCTCGATACGCTCGAGGCGCGGATCGCCCCGGTACCGGACTCGCTGGAGGGTCAGTTTCTGGCGCGGTCCATGTGGGGCTGGAACGATCTCTGGGACCGGGTGGCTGCCCACGCCCAGGTCCGGCGGTTTCCGGTCCGGAACGAGCGGGACCATGCCCGGATCTTCGGGGTGCCGCTTCCGGCGACGGACGCCGCTCGCACCGGCGCGCCGACGCTCTTCGCGGTCCGGGTCACCAGTCCGCAGATCGCCCCGCCACCGGGGCGCGAGCCCGACCTGGGACCGCTGGCACTGGTACAGGTGACCGATCTCGGGGTGGAGGCACGCATCGGTGTCCAGCAGGGAATGGTCTGGGTGACCGGCGTGTCCGACGGCCGGCCGCGCGGCGGAGCCACCGTGGTGCTGCATGACGTCACCGGTGCGGTCCTGGCCCGCGCGGTGACCGATTCGGGCGGCGTCGCGGTGCTCTCGCGCTACCAGGCCCGAAGCGTGCCGGATGACGACTGGCAGCGGTATGCCGGGCTGGAGGGGTACGTGGCGGTGACCTGGCGCGGCGACCGCGCCCTGGTCGGGATCACCCAGTAC
>JBFXBG010000117.1:0-12933 GCA_050183505.1 Gemmatimonadales bacterium
GGCACCCACCGGCTCCTGGATCGGATCTACACCCGGATGGGGCTCCGGTTCAGCTTCGTCGACATGACCGACCTCCGCAACGTCGAACGGGAAATCACGCCCTCGACGCGGTTGGTCTTCTGCGAAACGCCGACCAATCCGATGATGATCCTGACCGATCTCAGCGCGGTCGGGGACCTGACGCAGGCCCGGGGGCTCCTGCTGGCGGTCGACAACACCTTCGCGACCCCCTTCTTCCAGCGCCCCCTGGAGTCGGGAGCGGACATCGTCATTCACTCGACCACCAAATACCTGAACGGCCACAGCGACATGGTGGGCGGGCTGGTGATCGTCCGCCGGGACGACCTGGCCGAGAGCCTGGGCTTCATCCAGAACGCCTCCGGCGCGGTGCCGGGCCCGATGGACTGCTGGCTGGCCCTCCGCGGCACCAAGACGCTGCCACTGCGCATGCGGCAGCACGACGCCAACGGTCGCTGCCTGGCCGAGTGGCTCAACGGCCACCCGGCCGTCGAGAAGGTCTACTACCCCGGGCTGAGCTCGCACCCGCAGCACGACCTCGCGCGGCGCCAGATGAGCGGATTCGGCGGAATGATCTCGCTGGAGCTGGGAGACCCCGGCCGGGCCAGAATCTTCGCCCAGTCCACCAGAATCTTCCGTCTGGCGGAATCCCTGGGCGGAGTGGAGAGCCTGATCGGTCACCCGGCGTCGATGACTCACGCCTCGGTACCGCCGGCGCTCCGGCAGAAGATGGGGCTCAGCGACAGCCTGGTCCGGCTGAGTTGCGGGATCGAAGACGCCGCAGACCTGCAGCGGGACCTCGATCAGGCCTTCGCCGCCGCGCTGAAGGCCTGACCTCCGGGGCCGCTGTCGTCTCAAGTTGAAACTTATCCAGGGTGGGGCCGTAGGTCGCAGGTACCCTTTCGATTGAGAGTCAATTCATGAGCACCAGCCTCGCGTCCCGGCCGCGGCGTACTCTCCCGGGCATCGACCCGGTGACCTGGGAGCACCCGGCCGACCGGGCGGCTCTGCAGACCCTGCGCAGCGTCCCGGGTTTCGACGATGTCGTTCGCAAGATCCTCGCGATGATCGGCGGCGAGCAGGGTATCCGCCTGCTCTTCCACGGCAATGCGGTCCGGGTCGGTCCGGAGCAGTTCCCCAGGGCCTGGGCGATGCACGTGGAGGTCTGCACCACGTTCGATTGGCCCAGGATCCCGGAGCTGTATGTGTCCCAGACTCCGGTCTTCAACGCCGGCGCCTACGGTATCGACAACCCGTTCATCGTGATCCATTCCGCGGCCCTCGAGATGCTGAACGAGGACGAATTGCGGGTGCTGCTGGCCCACGAGATGGGCCACGTCATGAGCGGCCACGCGTTCTACCGGACGATCGCGGCCATCCTGGCGCTGGTGAGCCTGAGTGCGCTCCCGATTCTGGCGGGCATCGCGCTCCTGCCGATCAAGCTGGCCTTCCTCGAGTGGTCGCGGAAATCCGAGCTGTCCTCCGACCGGGCCGGTCTGCTGGGCAGCCAGGATGTGATCGCCTCCCAGCGCCTCTTCATGAAGATGGCGGGCGGCGGCCGTGAAGTGGGTTTCAACGATCAGATGAACGTGGACGCGTTCATGACCCAGTCGCAGGAGTACATCGGCAGCAACGAGGGCCTGGCGGTGGTGTACAAGATCATCAACACTCTTGGCCTGACCCACCCGATGAACACCGTCCGCGCCGCCGAGCTGCAGCAATGGGTCTCGACCGGTGCGTACGACCGGGTCATCCGGGGTGAGTACACCCACCGGGGCGCCGAGGCCAAGGACCGGCCTTTGGGGGGGGACTTCTCCGAGGCCGGCAACTACTACGCCCGCGAGGCAAAGGAGGTCGCGAGCCACGTGGCCCAGGCAGCCCGGCGTGCCGCCGAACGGGTAGGCGAGGCCTTCCGGCAGGGGAAGAAGCAGGACTCCTGAACCGCCGTGGCCGCCTGACAGCAGCGGAGAAAGTCGAACGGGCCTGGATCAACCTTCCCGGTGATCTCAGGCCCGTTCCCCGTTTACCGATCCCGGTCAACCGTTTACCGTTGACCGGTCACCACTCACGTTCCCTGCGATCCTGGCCCACTTCCCGGCGCTCGTGACTTCCACTTCAATCCTGATCATCGGCGGCGGCGGGCGTGAGCATGCCCTGCTCTGGGCGCTCCGGCGGGAGTCCCCCGAGCGGCGGTTCTTCGTGGCGCCGGGTAACCCCGGTACCGCGGAATACGCCACCAATCTGGCAATCCCGGTGACGGATTTCGAACGCCTGGAAGAGGCCGTGGACCGGCACGACATCGGTCTGGTCATCGTGGGGCCGGAGGTTCCGCTGGCGGCCGGCCTGGCCGACCGGCTGGCCGCCCGGCGGCGCGCCGTCTTCGGCCCCGAGGCCGCGGCCGCCCGGATCGAGGCGTCCAAGGCCTTCGCCAAGGAGATCATGAAGAAGGCGGGGGTGCCGACCGCGGCCAGCCGGACTTTCCGGGCGCTTCCCGAAGCCCTTGCCTGGGTGGACCGCCACCCGGAGCCGCTGGTGGTCAAGGCCAGCGGACTCGCAGCCGGGAAGGGAGCGGTCGTGTGCGAAACCCGGAGGGAAGCGGCCGGCGCCGTCCGGGCCATGATGGAAACCCATGCGCTGGGTATCGCCGGCGACGAGGTCGTCATCGAGGAGTTCATGGAAGGCGAGGAGCTCTCGATCTTCGCCGTCACCGATGGCCGGGCGGTGACTCTGCTGCCGGGCGCCCAGGATCACAAGCGTCTGCGGGAGGGAGACCGCGGCCCCAATACCGGCGGCATGGGTGCGTACGCACCCGTCTCCATCGCCTCGCCGGACCTGATGAGCCGGATCGAACGCGATATCCTGCTGCCGACCCTGGCGGCGCTGGAGCGCGAGGGCGCCCGCTACCGCGGGCTCCTGTACGCCGGGCTCATGATCGGCCGGGACGGCGCGCCCAGGGTGGTCGAATTCAACTGCCGGTTCGGAGATCCCGAGACCCAGGCGGTCCTGCCGCTCGTCACCGGTGGGCTGCTCGACGCTCTCGATCGGGTTGCCCGCGGCGAAGCGCCCTCGGGTATCCAGGTGGATACCACGAGTTGCGCCGTCACCACGGTCCTGGCCAGCCGGGGATACCCGGAGCGGCCGGAAACGGGAGCCGAGATCCGGATTCCCGCCGAACTGCCACCGGGAGTCACGGTGTTTCACGCGGGTACGGCCCGGGACGAATCCGGAACGCTGCGGACCTCGGGCGGCCGGGTCCTCAACGTGACCGCGGTCGCGCCGGACCTCCGGACTGCGCGGGAGCGGAGCCGGCGGGCCGCGGAGCTGATCAGCTTCGACGGGAAGCAATTCCGCCCGGATATCGGGTGGCGGGAGGAAGCACGAAGCGCGGGGTGAGACCCGGCCGGTGCAGCACGGCGGAAGCAGTGAAGGAAACGACCCGTAACAACTCGGAGTCCAGGTTTCGAACAGGAGGAGATGTGTTTACGCAGCGACTCGTTCGGCTGTCCGCGGTGCTCGCGATCCTGGGCGGCGGTCTGTCCTGTGGCTCGGATACTCAGGCGCCGTCACTCCCGGCAGGGGATATTCAGATCGTCCGCGACGCCGCGACCAAGGGCGCCAACGCCTTCAACCCGCCGGGCTTCAGCGTTTCCCTGGCGGCGCAGAGCAATGTCACCTGGGTCAATGCCGATGCCGATCAGGCCAGCGGCTACGTTTCCGGAGTGACCCACAAGATCATCTCGGACGACGGCACCACGTTCGCAAGCGGCAACATCCCGCCCGGCGGCACCTTCAAGGCGCTGCTGACGACGCCGGGGACGTACCCCTACCACTGTGCCATTCACCCCACGATGACGGGCACACTCACGGTGACGCCGTAGGGGGATAGAAGTGAGAAGTGAGAAGTGAGAAGTGAGAGGGAGAGGTCGGAAGCCCCGAAATCCCATTGGGATGCAGGCGCCCGGGGCCTTCTCACTTCTTACCTCTCCCTTCTCACTTTATTCCTCCCCCCTGGAACCCATTCCCCGCCGGCCGCGTTACGGGCGGCATGAGACTCCTTCAGCCGACGGTCCTGTATCCCTCCGGAGCCGGTGAGCCGGCTACCGATGAGAGCCGACTTCATGAGCTGGCGCGACGGGCCTGGAATCGGCTCGGCGCCGGCGGTGCGACGGTCTTCACCGGACGGGACGGCACCTGGGCGGTGGTGGCCCGTGCCGGCGCGGCCGAGCCGGCGGCCCTCCGGGCCTGGGCTCTGGGGGCCGGCGGAATCGACGGTTTCCGCACCCGGGCGACTTCACACGGCCTGGGGGGCGGTCTGTTCGATCCCCTGACCCCGGTCCCCTCACCGGTGCATGCCGCCCTGGCGGTCCGGGAAACAGGCCCCGAGGAGGATCTCGTGCTCCTGGTCCACGATTCCGGTCCGCGTCGCTGGCGCGAGACCGAGATGGCCTTCCTGCGTCAGGAGGCCCGCACGGCCCTCTAACGCCTCCCGGTTCCTCCCAAGCCCGTCCGGTTCCGGCCCTTGTCCCAGGCCGCACCGGAGCGCACTGTATTGCCCGGTCCGGGATGCAGGCATCCCCAACTGAGGCTGGCCGTATGAAGCTGCCGGGCTATTCCATTCACGAAGAGATCCACCGGGGGCGGAAGCGCGTCGTATGCCGGGGACGGCGCGATGCGGATGGTCGCCCGGTCATTCTCAAGAGCCTGGCCGCCGAGTTCCCCAGTTCCGCCGACACCGAAGTGTTGCGCCGCGAGTACGACCTGCTGAGCCGGTTGCTGATTCCGGGAACCGCCAGACCGGTCGAACTGCTGGCCCAGCGTGACCGGCTCGTCCTGGTCCTGGAGGACGCCGGTGGACACTGCCTGCGGGCGGTGATCGCCGCCGGCGGACTCGGACTGGAAGCCTTCCTGGAACTCGGCGTCGGCCTGACGGCGACGCTGGCCGAACTCCACCGGCGCGGAATCACGCACAACGACGTGAATCCCGGAAACATCCTGGTCGACCCCCGGACCGGGGCGGCGACGCTGATCGATTTCAGTCACGCCTCTCCGCTGCCGGCCGAGCGACCCGGGCTGGACCATCCCAGTCATCTCGTCGGGACCCTGGCGTATATGTCTCCGGAGCAGACCGGACGCATGAATCGGGAGATCGATTTCCGGACCGATCTCTACTCCCTCGGGGCCAGCTTCTACGAGATCCTGACCGGGCACCCTCCGTTCGAATCGACCGACCCCCTGGAAGTGATCCACGGCCACGTCGCCCGGACGCCGGTCCCGCCGGCGGACGTCGACCCGGGAATTCCCCTGCCGGTGTCGGCCATCGTGATGAAGCTGCTCGCCAAGGAGCCGGAGGACCGGTACCAGAGCGCGAGCGGCATCCAGGCCGATCTGATCGCCTGTCTGACCGAGTTGCAACACACCGGCCGGATCGCGACCCTGGTTCCCGGCCGGGAGGATGTTCCCCAGAAGTTCGTCCTGCCGCAGCGCCTCTACGGGCGGGAGCGTGAGGTCGCCGAGCTGCTGCGGGTGTTCGATCTGGCCTGCGCCGGGACCACGCAGCTCCTCCTGGTGAGCGGCTACTCCGGCATCGGCAAGACTTCGCTCATCCGGGAGCTCTACAAGCCGCTGGTCCGGGAGCGGGGGGATTTTGTGGCCGGCAAGTTCGATCAGATCGCCCGGTCTCCGTACAGCGGTCTGATCCAGGCGCTGCGGGCGCTGATCCAGCACCTGCTCACCGCCGACGAGCAGGACCTCGAGCAGTGGCGGGCCCGGCTGCGGGCCGCGCTGGGACGCGGCGCGTCCGTGCTGGCCGAAGTCCTTCCGGAGATCGAGCTCGTGGTGGGCCCACAACCGCCGGCGACCCCGCTGGGCGCCATCGAGTCCCAGAACCGGTTCCAGCTGGTCTTCCAGCAGCTGATCGGCGCGGTCGCCACGCGGGAGCATCCGCTGGTCATCTTCCTGGACGATCTGCAGTGGGCCGATTCGGCCACGCTCTGGCTGCTGGAACCCCTGCTGAGCAATCCCGCAACCCGCCATCTGCTCATCATCGGCGCCTACCGGGACAACGAAGTCGATCCGGCACATCCACTGGTCCGTACGATCGACACGATCGAGAGCGCCCGGGTTCCGGTCCGGCGGCTTGCACTCGGGCCCCTCACTGCCCGGGATCTGACCGACCTGGTGGCGGACACCCTGCACGGCCCCCGGGAGCAGGCGGCGTCACTCGCCGCCCTGGTCGGCCGGAAAACCGGGGGCAACCCGTTCTTCGTGCTGCAGTTCCTGCAGGCCCTGCACCACGACGGCCGAATCAGTTTCGATCCCGAGCAACGCTGCTGGCACTGCCGGCTGGACGAGGCCGCCGAGGCGGGGATGACGGACAACGTCATCGAACTCATGACCGGCCGGATTCAACGGCTCCGGCCGCCGGCGCAGCGCAGTCTGACCCTGGCGGCCTGCATCGGAAACCGCTTCGACCTGCGAACGCTGGCCACCGTGAGCCAGCAGCCGGTGGATCGCGCCGCGGCCGACCTGCGGGACGCCCTGGAAGCAGGACTGATCCTGCCGAGCGGACCCGCCCGGGCGGGAACCGCGGCGGCGGAAGACCAGGATGATGCCGGCTTCGTCTTTCTGCACGACCGGGTCCAGCAGGCCGCGTACGCGATGATCCCGGTCGACGATCGCGCGTCGGTCCACATGACGGTGGGGCGCCTCCTCCTGCGCCGGTGGGATCCGCTCCGGACCGAGGAGCACCTTTTCGAGGTCGCCCAGCATCTGAACCTCGGCGCCCCGCTGCTTCTGGCGGACGAGGACCGGCTGGAACTCGCCCGGATCAACCTCGCCGCGTCCCGCAAGGCCAAGGCCTCCGCCGCCTACCACGCGGCCCGGACCCACGCGGCGGCGGGCCGCGCCCTCCTGGGCCCGGATCACTGGGAGAGCGAATACCGGCTGATGTTCGACCTCTGGCTGGAAGAGGCCGAATGCTGCTACCTGACGGGCAGGTTCGAGGATGCGGAGCGGCAGGCCGACCGGATCCTCGCCCAGGCACGGAGTGCCCTGGACCGGGCCCGGGTGTACAACCTGAAGATCCTCCAGTACGAGAGCCTGACACGGTATGCCGATGCCATCCGCACCGGACACCACGCGCTGGCGGAGTTCGGGATCCGGTTCCCGGCCGATGAGGCCGCGCGACGGATCGCCCTGGAGGCGCAACTCGAGGAAGTCCGGGCGCTGCAGGGGGCGCGTACGGTAGCGTCCCTGATCGACCTGCCCGAGATGGCCGATCCGGAGAGCCGGGCGGTCATGCGGCTGCTCACCAGTCTGCACACGCCCTGCTACCTCTCGGCCGACAAGATCCTGACCCTGCTGAATACGACGGCGATGGTGCGCCTCTCCCTCACCGCAGGCAACAGTGAGGAGTCGGCGTATGCCTATACCCTCCACGCCATGCACCTCGGTGCCATCCGCGGGGAGTACGCGACCGCCTATGAGTTCGGCCTGCTGGGCCAGCAGGTGGCGGAGCGGTTCAACGCCCCCGCCCTGCTGGCCCGCGCCCTGATGAACTTCAGCTGGAACGTGAGCCTCTGGCGGCGTCCGGTAGAGGAATCGATTCCCATCGCCCGCCAGGCACACCGCCTGGCCAACGACACGGGGCTGTTCGTCGAAGGCACCTACGCGTCGTTCAACGACTGTTACCTGACGCTCCTCACCGCCCGGGACCTGGCCGAGACCGAGCGGGTCGGCCTGGCCACGATGGAGTATGCCCTGCGGGTGAAGATGCACCGGTTCGCCGTCGGCCCTCAGACCATCCTGCAATGGTCCCGGGCCCTGATGGGCCGGACCAGCGATCCCGTCTCGCTCAGCGATGACACGTTCAGCGAAGCGGATTTCCTGCGGGACTACGGCGGGAACGGGCTCTTCGAGATGTTCTATTACGTCGCCCGGCTCGCGCTGGCCTACACCATGGGAGACCTGGCCACGGCCCGGGCTTCAGCCCTGGAAGCGGAACGCGTGATTCGGGAGTACACCGGCACGATCTGGGACGAACTGACGGTGTTCTATCACGGTCTCACGCTGACCAGCCTGTATCCCGCCCTGGAGCCCGCGGAGCAGGCCGAAGCGAACACGCGGCTGGACGGCTTCGAGCGCCGGCTGCAGAGATGGGCCGACAATGCCCCATACCTCTTCCGGATCCAGCACCTCATTCTGACCGCCGAACTGGCCCGCATCCGGGGCCGGGAGGGCGAAGCCGGAGCCGCCTATGACCGGGCCATCGAGGCCGCCGAACAGGCGGCGTGCCCCAGGGAACGGGGCCTGGCCAACGAACTCTGCGGCCGGGCCTGGCTCAACCGGGGCCAGCGCAAGGTGGCCCAGGTGTTCCTGGCCGAGGCTCGCCATGCCTATGCCCAGTGGGGAGCCCGGGCCAAGGCGAGCCAGCTGGAACGGGAACTCCGCAGCCTGGAGGTCGCCCCCGTGCCGGCGCCGGGATCGGGGCTCGGAATCTTCACCACGACCGAGGCGCGGACCAGTGTCCTGGACCTCGCCAGCGTGATGAAGGCGGCCCAGGCCATATCCAGCGAGATCGATCTCGATCGGCTGCTGGCCCAGCTCACCCGCATTGCGGTGGAAAACGCGGGTGCGGAACGCGGCGTGCTGCTGCTGGCCCAGGACGGTGAACTGGTGGTCCGGGCCGAGGGCCGGAGCGACACGCCTGAAGTGCGGGTGCTTGCCTCGGCCGGACCGGCCCAGGCCGCCGGCGAACTCCCGCTGTCCATCATCAACTACGTGCGGCGGACCAGCGAGAACGTCGTGCTGGCGGACGCGCGGGCCGACGACCAGTACGCATCCGATCCCTATATCGCCCAGCGCGGCATCCGGTCGGTCCTCTGCACGCCGGTCCTGAAGCAGGGCCAGCTGATCGGCGTGCTGTACCTGGAGAACAACCTGGCAACGACGGTCTTCACACCGGACCGGATCGAAGTCATGCAGCTGCTGGCCGCCCAGGCGGCGATCGCACTCGAAAACGCGAGGCTCTTCTCCGAGGTCGGCCAGCTCCGCGACCGGCTCCAGGCGGAGAACATCTACCTGCTGCAGGAGATCAAGACCCACCACGGTTTTGAAGAGATCGTCGGCGGCAGCGAGCCGCTCACCCGGGTCCTGCGACAGGTCGAGCAGGTCGCCGCCGCGGATACGACCGTCCTGATCTCGGGTGAAACCGGCACGGGAAAGGAACTGATCGCCCGCGCCATTCACCGGCTCAGCAACCGCCGCAACCGTCCGCTGGTGACCGTCAATTGCGCGACCATTCCGCCCGGGCTGGTCGAGAGCGAGCTCTTCGGCCACGAGAAAGGCGCCTTCACCGGGGCCGTCGCCCGGAAAATCGGCCGCTTCGAACTGGGGGACGGCGGCACCGTCTTTCTGGACGAGATCGGCGACCTGCCCGTCGATCTTCAGGCCAAGCTGCTCCGGGTCCTGCAGGAGGGCGAGTTCGAACGGGTCGGCGGCTCCCGCACCGTCCGGGTCGACGTCCGCATGATCGCCGCCACCCACGTGGACCTGGCGCAGGCGGTGGAGGACGGCGAGTTCCGATCCGACCTCTATTACCGGTTGAACGTGTTCCCCATCATGGTCCCGCCGCTGCGTGAACGCAGCCAGGATATCCCCCTCCTGGTCCGCTATTTCGTCTCCCGTCACAGCGCCAAACTGGGGAAGCAGATCAGCCGGATCCCCCGGGCCGTCATGGATCGGCTGGTGGCCTATGCCTGGCCGGGCAACGTCCGGGAACTCGCCAACATCATCGAACGCTCGGTCATCATCAGCCAGGGAGATTCGCTGGAGATCGGGGACTGGCTGGCGCCTCAGCCGCAGCCGCGGACCCGGGCCCCGATCCTCACCATGGACGAGGCCATCCGGAACCAGATCCTCGAGGCATTGCAGCAGACCGGCTGGAAGGTCAGCGGCAACCACGGCGCCGCCCGCCTCCTCGGCGTCAAACCCACCACCCTGGAGGCCAGGATGAAACGGCTGGGGATCCACCGTCCCACCGGAAATCCCAATATTTCGTGAGGCTCCCAAGAAGTTGGGACACACCCCTCGCCGCGGAACGGCCTTCACACTGTAAATGTAATCATTGCAATACATTAGGCGAGCATGGAGGACCAGCGGCCGGGCATGTCGTGTGCACGGTTGGCCGGTGCCCACACTCCATTGCTTCGTCGAAGGCAGGCCTCCATGGCAACCTCGCTCGCGCCCTCCGCCGCGGCCCAGACCCCACGCACCTCGGCCGCCTCCGCTCCTTTCGATAACCTGCTTTCGGGGGTTCTCCCATCGGCCTACCGGTTTGCCCTGCACCTGGCCCGCAACCCGGCCGACGCCGAGGACCTCGTGCAGGATACGGCGCTGTCCGCCTGCCGTGCCTTCGCCCAGTTTCGTCCGGGCACGAATTTCAAGGCGTGGTTCCTTCGCATCATGGTCAACGGGTTCTACAGCCGGTGTCGGGCGGCGCGGAGAGAAGGCAGGACCGGCTCCGCGGTGTGGCTGGCGGAGCGACATGGCCCGATGGGGACGGTTCACCCCCACAGCAGCGACCCCGCCCACGCAGTTCTGGCCGCGTTGGAAGTCGAACACATCAGTGCGGCCATCCGGGCGCTGCCGGACGAATACCGCACCGTTGCCGCCCTTTCCATCGTGCTCGATCTGCCCTACCGGGAAATCGCCCGCATCCTGGGCCGCCCCATCGGAACGGTCCGCTCCCGTCTGTTCCGCGCCAGGAAGATCCTGCGGCACACGCTGATCCTGATGGCGCAGGATCACGGGCTGGGCGGGAGGCTGATCGAGGGAGCCTGATGGGGCGAGAGGTGCGAAGGTGAGAGGCAAGAGGTGAGAGGGGACCCCATACTTCTCACTTCTCGCCACAGTTCGACCTTCCACGCTCGGGATCGAATTATCTTCCTTCCGTGCCCGAGCTTCCCGAAGTCGAAACCATCGTCCGCGACATCCGCCCACATCTCGTTGGCCGCCGCTTCACCGGTGCTACGCTCACGCACGCGGACGTCCTGCGCGGGGTCTCCCGGCGGCGCCTGCTCGCGTCCCTGCCGGGCGCCCGGGTCCGGGACGTCTTCCGCCGGGCCAAGCACGCGGTGATCGACCTCGGGGAGGCCCGGCTGGTCGTCCAGCCGGGTATGACCGGCGGGCTGGTGATCCACCGGCGCGAGCCCCGCGGGGAAGCGGCCCGGTACAACGTGCTCACCGTCCGGCTGGACCGGGGCGGAGTGCTGGTGTACCGGGATGTCCGCCGGCTCGGCACGGTGCTGCTGCTGGCGCCGAAAGCCTGGGAACGTTACCACGCCGCGATCGGGCCGGAACCGCTGGCGCCGGGTTTCACCCCGGACGCGTTCCGGGACACCCTGGCGAAGAGCCGGCAGGCCATCAAGAAGGTCCTGATGGACCAGCGCCGGCTGGCCGGAGTCGGGAACATCTACGCGAACGAGGCTCTCTTCGCCGCCGGCATCGACCCCTCCAAACCGGCGAACCGGATCGATCCGGAAGGCAGCGCCCGCCTCTACCGGGAGGTTCGCCGGATTCTCGCCGCCGCCATCGAGGCCGAGGGCACCACCGTCCGGGACTACCAGACCGGCACCGGCCAGCCGGGCAACTTCCAGCTCGAGTTGTTCGTCTATGGCCGGGCGGGAGAACCGTGCCGGATCTGCGGGACCCGGCTCGCCGAAACCCACACCATCGACGCCCGGCAGACGGTATTCTGCCACCGCTGTCAACGCTAACTCGATGCCGCGTTCCGGTCTCCTCCCGCTTCCCGCCACCGACCTCGGCGCGCTCCGCACCCGCGTCGCGCGCCTGGCCGAGAACCGCCCGGCGGTCTACCGCATGATCGACCCCGCCGGCCGGGTGGTCTACGTCGGCAAGGCGAAACGGCTGCGCGCGCGGCTCATGAGCTATTTTCGCGCGGCCTATCCGGACGACAAGCAGGGCCGGATCCTCTATGCCGCCCGCACCATAGACTGGGATTACGTACCCAGCGAATTCGCGGCGCATCTCACCGAGCTGCGGCAGATCAAGCGGTTCCGCCCGGTTCTCAATTTTCAGATGAACCGGAGCCGCCGGGTCGCCCTCATACGCGTGAGCGGCGGTCCGGCCCCGAAGGTGTACGGCAGCAGCGCCGCCGGCACGGGCGATCTCCGCGCCTTCGGCCCGTTCACGTCGGTGGGCCGGGTCCAGGAAGGCGTACGCACGCTGAACGACATGTTGGGGCTGCGTGACTGCGCCCTCAACATGCCGATCGTCTTCGCCGAGCAGCTCGACCTGTTCGGCAAACCGCTCCAGGCCGGCTGCATGCGGTACGACCTGGGATTCTGCGCCGGCCCCTGTGCCGGTCTCGTCACCGAAGCCGAGTACCGGTCCCGGGTCGCGGCCGCCATCGCGTTCCTGGAGTGCCGCACCATTGTGCCGATCGATCGCGTGGTGGCGAACATGCAGGCGGCCTCACGCGAGACCGGCTTCGAACAGGCGGCCCGGTGGCGGGAGAAGTTCGAGTCCCTCGAATGGCTGCTCGCGGCCTCAACCCGGGCCCGATCCGCCATCGACCTCCTCACCTTCGTCTATCGAGACCCGGGTGACTTCGGAGACGACCGGGCCTACCTCGTCCGGCGCGGGCTGGTCCGGGCCAACTACCCGTTTCCCGCCACCCCGATCGAGGACCAGGCCTTCCGCGCGGTGGTTCGGGATGAGATGGCTCAGCCGCCTCCGGCGATCGAAGCCAACGGCGCCGAGCTGCTGGACGAGGTCCTGCTCGTCATGTCCTGGTTCCGGCGGCATCCCGAAGCGCTCCGGCGGACGACCAGACTGGAGGAGTGGGGGGAGGGGGATAGGGCGGGGTGCAGGGTGCAGAGTGCGGGGTGCGGAGTG
>JBFXBG010000118.1:0-12754 GCA_050183505.1 Gemmatimonadales bacterium
GGTTCACGAACTTGATGATCTTGTTGTCCGTGGACTGCTCGAACTGATTGGTCACGTAGTACGGATCCGGTACCGGGTGCACCTTCGACAGATCGTTGTCCGTCGGGGCCAGCACCTGGTTGGTGACGTCGTAGCTCACCTGCAGCTCGACCCCTACCGCCGTCATCGGCAGGACGCCTTCGGGGTTGGAATAGCCGTACGGCCCGTAGTTGCCGCCGTCGCCGTTCCCGCCCGTGATGGCCCCCACGTAGGAGCGCAGCGACCACACCGTCCCGGAGGCCGGCACCGCCCCACCCTGCAACTCCATGGTGAACCAGTCACCCGCCAGGTAGAAGAGGATGCCGTTGTTGGCCGCCACCGGCGAACTGGCGGCGTTGGCCAGCGCCGGGCTGAAGAAGGAGATCGGCCCCGGGACCGCCGTGCGGCTCAGCTTGTACAGCGGGCCGCCGCTGCCGCAGGAGATACCGGTGCCCAGGCTGCGCAGCGGCTCCACGCAGCCCATGTCGGTCGCCGTCAGCTCGGTCCGGCCGTCATACGACCCGGCCGCCGGCTGGGCCGCCGACTGGTTCAGGATGCCCCACGTCCCGCCCATGGCGGTATCAAACGGCACCACCACATTGTGGGTCACATCGATCACCGAATCCACGGTGCCGCCCGCGCCCCAGTAGACGTTGAAGTCCGCGGCCCGCCGGGCGCCCGACTTCACGCCCTCCACCGGCCGGTACTCCGCGCCGCCCACCGACTGGTAGGCCTGGGTGTTATGGATCGTCACCACGCCGGTGAGCGACCCGGCGTTGTTGAAGTTGGTGACCGGCGTGCCCGAGAAGTTGGCCTGGTTCCCGCTGATCGGGTCCGGGGTATTCTCGTTGTTCGCCGGCGACGGCCCGTCGAACCAGCGCGAGCCATTGTAGGCACAGTTGCCCGCGCCGGCGGCGGTGAAGCCGGCCCGGCTGTTGACGCAGCCGCGGCCGTACAGACTGGCGTAGTCGGGACCGCTCAGGGTGGTCTGCACCTGGCCCTGCAGGAAGTACCCGCTGCCCCCGCCGTACCGCGACGCCAGGCTGGCGTCCACCGGCACGGCCGAGAACTGCGCCGCGCCGCTGCGCGCCCCGATTTCCTGGGTCTGCAGAATGGAGGTGGAGAACACCGTGCTGGAGCTGCCCGAGATCGCCGTCCACCAGTAGGTGTGCGGCAGGTTGCCATAGGGCGAGCCCAGCTGGATGCTGTCGAGCCGCGCCGAGAAGCTGCCCGGCTGGCTCAGGACCGAGGCCACGAAATCGCCGAAGCCCAGGGTCCACGAGGCGGCCGGCGGGAACGGCCCGCTGAACTCACCCGTGGTGGCATCGATCGTCGGCAGCGGCGCCGTCGGATCCAGCACCGTCCCGCGGCCGGTGATCTCGACCGAGGTGAGCTGGCCCACGTTGTCATAGTTCGACGCCGGGGCCCGCGGCACCACCGGCTTGGTGATACGGCTGGACTCGATGTTGGCCGGCCCCGACTGGAACGAATTGATGTCGAAGGCCGTGACGGTATAGAAATACCGGAAGCTGTTCCGGACCGTGTTGTCGACATAGACGAAGGGCACGCCGGTGTCGGACAGGTCGGGGCAGGCCGAGGGCTTGCACGATCCCGACGTGCCCTTGCCTGAGGTGACCGTGTCGGAGCCCAGAATGATCGCATCGCCGGTGGCCAGTTCCAGCCGTTCCCCCAGCTTCACCTGGACGATGGGCCCCACCAGCGGCACATCGACGTGGACCGACCGGGGTACTCCCGGAATCACCGGGTCGAAGGTGACGGGGCACCCGCCGGTGATGCCCAGTTCAGGGGCACACCCGGGGGTGGGATTGATCTGCCCTGCGTGGTCGGAGATGAAGGTCCCCGAGTAGTCGTACTGGGCGATCAGCGTCAGCGAGCTGGGCGCGTCCACCCGGCCGCGATACACCCGGTAGCCTTCGACGTCGAACTGCCGGTAGTTCGGATCATAGAGCGCGTTGGGAGACCCACCGACACTGGCCTGCGAGGCGATGGAATAGAACGGATCGCCCAGCGATTCGGTCACGGATGGCCGCCACATCACGGTCACCCGGTTGTCCCCGGGGATCAGGAAGAACTCCGGCGGCTCCGGCGCGAACGGCAGCAGGAAGCCGTTGTCGAACACGGCCTGGGCCACGGTCGCCTTGCCCAGCAGCGAGCCCGGGACCACCTGGTACTCGTTCTGCGTCAGGATGCCGTCGGAATTGAGGTCCCGCGCGCCCAGGAAGCCGGTCACCGAGTCGACCAGATTGACGTTGCCGCTTCCGGCGAAACTGCCGACCCCGGACAGCGCACCGATGACCGTCGGATCGGTGAGGCCGCCGATGATCGTTTCGTTGCCCGGCTTGATATCGCAGTTGGGGCACTGGGCCGTACCGCCGGTCGCGACCGGGGCGGCGAACAGATACGCCACCACGATGGTACCGAAGCCGCCCGGCGCGAGGGTCAACGGCCCGGACGACTGGAAGAATCGCATGTCGAACGCGGACTGCTGCCGGATGAAGCAGATCCTGGTCGCCTGCGGATTGAAGGAGCAGGTCCCGTCGCCGGCGGCTGGGTTGATGTTGCCCGAGAGGTAACGGTAGAGCTGCGTCGTGTTGGCGGCATCGTTGAAGTCGCCGCCGCCGTTGGTCGTGGTCCCGAACAACGTCAGCCCGGCCTCGACCCCCGGGGCAATCTCGGGGCTCTTCAGGTACTTGACCCCGACGAACCCGGCACCCGGGAAGAAGGGTGGGCCGAAGATGGCCGGATCGAAGGTCCAGCCATTGGCCTGGGAGAAGCCACGATCATAGGTATAGCCCAGCGCGAAGGGCACGTTGACCGAGGCGTAGTTGACCCCGGCCGCGCCCACGTCGGCGTCCATGGCAAAGGCGGCGAAGAGATTCTCGATCGTGTAGCCGCCGTCGGGGATCTGGACCCCGAAGGCCGCCTCCGACCGCTGCTGGAAGCTCTGCGAAGCCTGGATCAGGATATCCCGCATGCCGGGACGCACGGCGGCATAGTCGGCGGGGTTGATCGACGTGATGTTGTAGAACGTGTAGACGAAGTAGACGATGTCCTCGTTGCCGGCCGGGAAGTTCCATCCCAGCCCGCGGGACTCCACGACGACACCCATCGGATGCGGCCGCCCGGCCTGCAGCCCCGGGTTGCCGTCCCACGACAGCCACCAGGCATCGCCCTGGGAGGCGGCAACCCGCCCCTGCAGCAGGTCGTTGTAGAGGGTGGCCGTGGCGTCGCCCTTGGGCACCCGCGCCGCCAGCGCCACCGGATCGGCGCCGGCGGCGATGAAGGCCGCGTCGTCCAGATTGGTCGTGTTGTAGATGGGCTGGAACTGTTCACTGTGCGGCGTGGTTCCCTTCGGATCGAAGAAGAACGCGCCCGTCGTGTCCCCCGCCCAGGGACCGCCGTCGGATCCGATGATCCCGGCGATCTGGACACCGGAGTTGAAGACGTACTGGTCCGCCGTGCCCTTGGGCCAGAAGCCTCCCCCGATCGTCGAACTCCCCAGCGAATCGGAACAGACCTGCCCGCTGGAGTCGAGTCCGCAATAGACCCGGTTGATGGTCATGGCGCCAAGCGGCCGCGCGAACAGCCGGAAGCCGCGACGGGCCGCGCCCGCCTCCGGCGACGGCTTGGCCGCGAGGGTCGGGGCGGCCAGCAGCAGGGCCAGCACCACGACCTGCGCGACTCTTGCAACCTGCGCACGTAGCTGTGGGAACACGGTCTTCCTCCCTGAAAAACGGGTTACGCAATCAGCGGACATGGTGGGGATCGGCGCGCAGCAGCACGATGCGGCCGGGCAACCCGCCCCGCACCGACACGCATGATGACGAACCAGTGAGTCAGGCGTGTGTCAGGGAACTGTCCGAGAGATGCAAAGGGAGGGCGGAAGAAACGAAAC
Organism: Gemmatimonadales bacterium; assembly: GCA_050183505.1. Taxonomy (GTDB): domain Bacteria; phylum Gemmatimonadota; class Gemmatimonadetes; order Gemmatimonadales; family GWC2-71-9; genus JBFXBG01. The sequence goes on from JBFXBG010000118.1 coordinate 3,935, forward strand.
CGCCGACGATGCCGGTCGATGGCATGTGAGAGAAAGGTGAGATTGGTACCAGAGAAGGCGGAAGGACAGAAGGGCGGAAAGGCGGAAGGTGGGGAGGACGCGGGTGGCACTGCTGTGGCACCCGCGACGACCTCGCAATTGGCTCCAGCGAGTAACACCGGCCAGAGGATGCAGACAGGTGCTCAATCCCCGGGAACGAGTTCACCGCCGGATCGGTTTTCATCGCCGTCCCGGCAGAACCGGATGGCGCACCGGCTCGTTCTCCGCACGAGTCTGCTTCCGTTTCTCTCCATCCTGAGCCGGGAGGTTTCCCCATGCATCGAACGCGTCACCTGCCATTGGTCCTCGCCGGAGTGCTGTTCGCGGCGGCCTGTTCCCAGGATCAGAACGTGACCGGCCCCGCGCAGGCCGGCGGCCCTTCCCTGAACGCCACATCCGCCGGGGGCGCCGTCTACACCACCAGCAACGCTGCAGACGGCAACGCGATCCTCGGCTTTGCCCGGCTGCCGGACGGCTCCCTGACCGGGCCGCGGGTCTTCCCTACCGGCGGGCTCGGCACCGGCGCGGGCCTGGGAAACCAGGGCGGGCTGATTTCAGGCGGGAACGGGCGGTTTCTCTTCGCCGTGAACGCCGGCAGCGATGAGATCTCGGTCTTCCGCCTGGCCGGCCGCGAGCCGCAACTGGTCGAGACCGTCCCGTCCGGCGGCACCATGCCGCTGAGCCTCACCATGCACGGCGATCTTCTCTACGTCCTCAACGGGGGCGGCGCCGGCAACATCGCCGGGTTCCGGGTCGATCCGGCGGGCCACCTGTCGCCCCTCCCCAATTCGGTCCAGCCCCTGAGCGGTGCCGGTGTCGGTCCGGCCGAGGTTTCGTTCAACCCGGCCGGGACATTCCTGGTCGTCAGTGAGAAGGGCACCAGCATGCTCACCCTGTACCCGGTCGGTCCGGACGGAACCGCGGGCGCTCCGGCGGCGCACGTCTCGAGCGGCATGACGCCGTTCGGATTCGCGTTCAATCAGCAGGGGGCACTCGTGGTCTCGGAAGCGTTCGGCGGCGCCCCCGGGGCCAGCGCCGCCTCATCCTATGTGCTGCACCGGGACGGGCGTCTCGACCTGGTGAGCGCCAGTATCGGGACGACACAGACCGCGGCCTGCTGGATCGCGATCACCCCCGATGGCCGGTTTGCCTACACCACCAATACCGGCAGCGCGTCGGTCAGCGCCTACCGGGTCGGCCCCGGGTCGGCCCGACTGACGCTGCTCGCTCCGGCCGCCGGGACCACCGGTGCCGGACCGATCGACGCCGCCATCGGCGGGTCCTTCCTTTATACGCTGAACAGCGGGGGGCACTCGTTGAGCGGGTTCCAGGTGGGACCCGACGGACGGCTCACCAGTGTCGGCGAGACCACCGGGCTGCCGGTGGGTGCCAACGGGCTGGTGGCATTCTAGACGGTGAACGATGAACGGTGAACGGTGAGCGGTGAGCGGGACTGGCGTCCGCGTCTTGAGGGACGATCCAGCCCCGTTCACCGTTCAGCGCTTGTCACCGCCCCGGCAGATCCCGCCCCAGTTCTTTCAGCCGCTCGTCCCAGAAGGCCTTCATTCGGGCAACCGCGGCCAAGTCGGGGAGCCGCGAATGCTGGATCTGGACCTGGCTCTTTCCGGCGCCCTTTGCGGTGAACCAGAGCTCCACCCGGGTGTCGTCCGGCCAGGCAAGCCGGATGCTCCGGTCTCGTTTCGAAGAGCGGACGGAGACGCCCAGGAGGCCCGACAGCCGGCGGTCGCGCCGACGTTTCTCCGCGAACTCCCGATAGAGCCGCCCGACGGGCACCGCGAAGGTCCGGCTCTTGTTGGCTTCGAACGCTCCGTCCCGCCGCTGGCCGATGGCCCGCAGCCCCTTGATGCGCTCGTAGCCGACCGTCACCATCTGGGCCCACCAGGCCGGTGTGCGGAATTTCTCGTGAACGTACCGGGCGATTCGGGGATGGGGCCATTCATGTGCCTTGACCCGGTCGAGGGCATACGCCCAACGCTCCCAGTCGCAGCCGGTGGCCTTCTTCACGGCGGCGTCGCTCATGCCGGCGAGGACGGCATAGTCAACTGCCCGCGCCTGGGGGGAGCGGCGGGTTGCAGGCCGGTGTGTCTTGTTGAGGAGATGGATCCGGGCGGTGGTGTAGGATTCGCCCGTCTTCTGCATGCGCCGGCGGACCAGGCGCTTGAAGTCCTTGTTGGTCGGCATTGTGCGGTCCTTTGGTCAGGCCACAGCAGCGCACCCCCCAGCAGCGGCGCCCCGTGGCGACGCAAAGGCCTCACATGCCGATCCGGGAGTCTGCCCCCCTTTGCCTCTGTGGCAGGCCCCTGCTGGGGAAGGGCCGGAGAGGTTGGGCGGGGATCGCCGCCCGATCCAACAATGCAAAACCGGGAGCGGCCTGGCAAGAGCAGGACCGAGGTCCCGGCGGGGATGGAAGCGGTCGGCTGGGCGGGCGCGCTATTGCATCACGTCCTGATACTCGGGGTGCCGCTGGAACTGGCTTCGGGCATAGGGGCAGAGCGGGTAGATCCGGATCCCGCGCTTCCGGGCTTCTTCCACCCCACGGCGCACCAGCGCGGCGGCGGCGCCGGTCCCCTGCAGCGGGGGCCGGACACCGGTGTGATCGATGATCCAGAGATGGTCGCCGGTCTTTGAGAAGGTCATCTCTCCGGCCGGCGCGTCCTGCCCGTCGGCGAACACCTGGAACACACCGCCGGTGTCCTCCTCCCTGAGTTCGATCCGGAAGGCTTCCCCGTTCCCCCGGCTTCCCGGTTCCCCGGCCACGCTCAGCTTCCCGGGGCGGTGAACCCGGCCGCCTGGTGGGACCCGTCGCAGAACGGCTTGTTCTCCGACCGGCCGCAGCGGCAGAGCTTTGCGCTGGTCCGGGTGGTGAACGCCGTGCCGGAGGCCGTGATGAGTTCCATGTTGCCGATGAGACTCAGGGGCCCGTTCCGGACGGGACGGATGTCCACCGATCCGTCGCGCGCGGGAAGCGGCTCGACCTCGCCGCCCGAACGCTGCCCGGTGGCGCGGAAACCGGCCTTCGTATGGGACAGGTCGCAGAACGGGGCGTTCCGGGTAAGGCCGCAGCGGCAGAGCGTCGCACGGTAGCCGATCGGCTGGCCGTCGAGCGTGAGGTCGGCCCGGACATGCAGCGGACCGTCCTCGGTGATCTGCACCGTATTCACGGCCGGCTTCGATTCCTCCAGCCCGCCGTCGCCGCGGCGATACCGCAACGCGCCCGAGGGGCAGTGCATGACGGTCATGGCGATCTCGTCCGGATGTGCCGCACCGGGCTGGATCCAGCCGCGGCGAACACCCTCACGGAACGCGGCCGGCAGCGCGAGGACGCACCGGCGGGCGTGGATACAGCGCGCCCCGTCGAAGGTCACGGTAATGGAGTCGTTTTCGTAGGTGTGGGACGCCATCGGAACCTGACGGACCGGGACAGGAGTGAGAGACCAGCCATGAATTGCAGAAGATACTACCACTCCGTACCCGCCGTCCGGAAGGCCCTCCAGGCCCATTGTCAGGCCGGTCACCGCGGATGAACGCGGAAACGAATCGACCTGCATCCGTGTTCTTCCGCGCTGTCCCGCGTGTCTCCGCGGTTCCGCTCTACCCGGAGTCATGAATTGCAGTCACGGCGGGTGAACGCGGAAACGAATCGACTTGCATCCGTGTTCTTCCGCGCCGTCCCGCGTGTATCCGCGGTTTCGCACTACCCGGAGTCATGAGTGGAGGCGGGTGGGGCTGCCGGAACCCCGCAGACGGGGCGACCGGGCGACGGGCCGGAGCCCTGAGAATCTAGCGGTTGGGTTCGAGGAAGGACGCCTGTACCGCCGGCAACTGGGGCGTTCTGGGCGCGGCGGCCGGCCACCCCCTCCCCGCGCCCGGCGCAACCGGGTCGGACCGGCATTGCCAGCTGGCACGTTCCGAGGCGTACCCGATCCGTGGGAGCACCTGCTCGGCACCCAGCACCAGGCCCCAGTAGACCAGGATCAGCGACAGCACGTGCGCGAGACCACTGCGCAGCTTCCAGGATACCAGCGCGATCCACCCGCCCGTGAGCAGCACGATCACGACCGCGCCGCAGTAGCCCAGCAGGGGCCAGCCGCACCGGGTGGGGTACGGCCACTCGATCATCAGGGCACCGAGGACCAGGCCCAGACCCACCCGGCCCCAGAGCGCGGCCGGGCTGCCGCCCCTGGGCCCGGCCGAGGAGACCACCATCGGCTGACTCGAACGGCCGGCGGCCGGCGCCGAGGGCCGGGGGGCCGACTGAGGGTCCCGGCCCGCCGCGGATCCCGAGTAGGGAAGCTGAGCCAGAAGCCGGTCAACCTCACGCTCCATCGGATCCTGGCTGCTGCCGTGCGAGAACTTGGGCATGAAGTTGACCTGGGAATGGTCAGTGTCTGCGGGGCAGAGAAAAAGGCCGCACGGGCTATGCCAGCCTGTGGGCCTTTGGGTAAGAGGCTTTGCCTGAATCGATTGTGCGGAACCGTGTCCGGGAGACCCGTCAAAGAAGCCGGATAAGGCCTCGCGTTCTGCTCGTCAGTTTTCGAACTTTCTGCAAGCGATTGCAGGAGACCGGAGGACCGGGAAGCCAAGCTACGGGAAGGAACGATCCGCTGCCCCGCGACCCCGCGCCCTAATCCGAGGGACTTACCTGAATCCCGAAGACCAGGCTCACGGTCGAGACCGACAGTTCCTTGGGCAGCGATGCCGGAAACGCGCCCTTTCCCCAGTTGAGCGACGGGAACGCGCGGTAGGTGAGTCCGCCCTCGAGAAAGCCCTGCACCCGGTCTCCGCCGACAGCGACGCCGGCGGCGAGTCCCGCAATGTAGGAGCTCCCGGTCGCCTGATAGGCGGTGTCGTTGATGATGGCGGTGAAACCGCTCAGGCGGGTGAGACCCGCGCGGAGGCCGAAGTACGGCGCGATCCAGGGGTTGAGGTTGTAGGCGGCGTATCCCGAGACTACCGGGAGGTCCTCGATGGCCCCGAGGATCCGGACACCGGCGAGCCGGCTCCTGAAGCCGGACAGCTGGGAGTAGCCGAGCGCGGCGGAGAGCACCCAGGAACTCAGCGTGTCGACGTGGAAGGGGGGCGTGCTGTCGTAGGGCAGGGTGAGTGTGGTGTCTCCATGCTTGATCTGCATCTGCCCCTTGCAGGCCACCGGTGAGCAGCGGGTGGGATAGTCGTGCTTCGGCAGGCAGGACTGGTAGCCCGGCCTGGCTCCCTGGCCGTGTTCCTGGAGCATCCGGCAGCCCGGGGAGGCGACGGTGAACGAGACCTCGAACCCCAGGCCGTTCAGGCCTCCCGGGGCCCGCAGCTCGTGTTTCCCGATGAAGTCCCCGCCCAGGACCACGTATCCGTTGATGTCCTCGACCTTGTCGAACAGCTTCTCGACGAAACCGAGCTGCGCCGTCGCGGCGGACGGAATGAGCAGCGCTATCAGGACTGTCAGGTATCGGATCCTGAGCATGTCGTCCTCACTGTGGGAATCAGCCTGCCCCAACGGAATCCTTGTTGTCGGTCTCCTCGTTTTCCGATTCCTCCTCGTCCGGAACGGCCGGCGGTTCGAACGGCGGCGGATCGGGCAGGACCGGGACCCCGAAGTCCGGCAGTTGCCTGCCGGGTTTCCTCGGGTACCAGTCCGGCGGGCGTTCTGCTGTCAGCGGTCTCATGGCTCGGCCCTCACTTGGGGATCGGCGGGGTCCTGGGAGGTGGCGGCGGAAGCGGGACCGGTTCGCCCCCGGGCCCCGGCGGGGTCGGCGGCGGGGGCGTCGGCCCGGAGGGTGTCGGCCTGGGTGGCGGCCCGGTCATCAGAACTCCCGGTCGTGGGAAGCGTGACGAACGCGAAGAGTGCCAGCAGGGCGATGCCCGCGACGAAGCCGGCCATCATGATTCCGTTGAGCCGGCGGGTCAGCTGGTCGTGCCGGTTCTTCCAGTCCGGGTCCCGGCGCCCACTGGTGTATTCCCGGTCGAGCTGGTCGATGGCCGCCTCGAAGGCCCGGCTGCTGCTGCGGTGGGACCAGAGCGCCAGGCCCAGGGTGATGAGCAGCAGGAGCCAGCCGCCGAAGACCAGCCACCGGGTGAAGCGGGTGGCCGGGCCGATGTCGGTGAGGAACGTGATGGAGAGGGCCAGGGTGCCGGCGGCACCGGACAGGATGATCTGGTCGATCGTCTGGTACCCGCGCCGGGCGCCGTCTTCCAGGTCGCGGCGGCGGGCGAGGAAACGTTCGTAGGCGGCGAGGGCCTGGTCGACGTCCCCGCCCGCTTTCGGCGTCTTCGGGTTCGGCTTGTCCGTGCTGGCCATGGGGTACCCCGCGGTCCGGGCCTCAATGACCAGTATGCTGGCGCGCCTCCGGCGCGCAAGGAGGGGGGTCCGGTCCCCCGGGCCAGGCCCGGGTTCGGCGGGGCGGACGAAGACCTGACTCGCGTGACGGGGCGCGAGATCGACGCTCGTCGACGCGTCCCGGGGGGAACTCCAGGCGGGGATACCACCTGCCGTCATGCCTGAATACGAAAACGTCCCACGGCAGTGCCGTGGGACGGGAAGTCAGTCTGGATTGGAGTCGTTGTGTGCTACAGAGTGCGCCGCGTAGGAATCGAACCTACAACCTAGTGATTAAGAGTCACTTGCTCTGCCAATTGAGCTAGCGGCGCCTGGTTCCCGCCCTACCGCCCTACCGCCCCGGTCGAGAAGTCGAGACGTCGAGGAGTCGAGAAGTTCCGCATCGAGAGCCCGGATCCTCACGGAGCCCCTTCTCACTTCTCACTTCTTACTTCTCACTTCAATAGCCCCAAGGGGAATCGAACCCCTGTTCCCACCTTGAAAGAGTGGTGTCCTAACCGTTAGACGATGGGGCCCCTAACAGACAGGACTGAGGAACTGAGGAACCGCGTTTCGGACCCGGTCTTCGTCCTCAGTCCTTTCGCCTTAGTCCTTCCAGTAGCGCTAACGGGATTCGAACCCGTGTTCCAGCCTTGAGAGGGCTGTGTCCTAGGCCCCTAGACGATAGCGCCATGCACCAACCTGAGTCCTCAGTCCTCTTGGCTCAGTCCTGTTCCACAGGCCCGGCAGGAATCGAACCTGCAACCCCCGGTTTTGGAGACCGGTGCTCTACCAATTGAGCTACGGACCTAGATCAGACGGTCCGGCGGTCAGACGGTTACGGGTACTGCGCCGGGACAACCGCCCGCCGGTCCGCCTGCCCGCCCTTCCGCCCCCAGGGTGGCTGACGGGACTTGAACCCGCAACCTCCGGAGCCACAGTCCGGCGCTCTAACCGATTGAGCTACAACCACCACGAGCCCCTGGCACACCCGCTGCCGGAGCCGGGGGAAGCTAAGAACCGCGGCGGGCCCGGTCAAGGCCAAAACGCCTCGACCAGCCGGGCCGTCTGGGGGTGCCGCGGCACCGGATGTCCGTCCCAGGACGCCACTTCCACGATTCCCCGGACCGCGTTCACCAGCAGCACCGGCCGGCCCGCCAGTTCCCGGCGCCGGACCCGCTTTTCCTGGATCCAATGCGCCAGATCCTTCACCCGGGCGCGGCCCACCGAGGGCAGGATCCCCAGCCTGAGCGGCGGCGCGCACAGCAGGTTCATCTCCCACCACAGGATGGCGAACGACGTCCCCTCCGCCACCGCCCCCTCGGGTGTGAGCAGAATCGCCTCGCCCGCCCCGGCGACCGTCGCCTCCTCGGCCGCCCGGTCGAAGCAGTCCCGGGCGGTGGTCTTGTGGGGATAGGGCTCGTGGACCGTCCGGGCGGTCACGATCCGCACGGGATGCGCCGGCCCGGCCGGCCGGCTGGAGCAACGGACCCCGTCCCGGGATATCTCGAACCGGCAGACCAGATCGTCTTCTCCCACCGGCACTTCCATCCTGGGCGGGGAGAGGATTCCCACCTCGAAACAGCTCCGTTCCAGCCTGGCCCGGTGGTAGGGCCAGAGCGGGACCGACCCGTCCCGCACGCGCACGGTCTCGAGAAGAACGGTGGAGGAGGCAACCGACATGGAGAAAATGATAACTGGTAATTGGATGATTGGATGATTGGGGATTGGATGATTGGCCGTGGCCCCGGGCTTCGGCAGGGGCAGCCGGGATTCGGTGAGCTCCAAACCATCCCCAATCATCCAATCATTCAATCATCCAATCAATCAATGCGCCTCACCCGTCGCCCATCCACCCAGCTCTTCACCAGCGTCGCTCCCAGGATGAGGCTGCCGCCGGCCAGGGCCCAGGCACCCGGCTTTTCACCATGCACCAGCCAGGCCCAGACCGGGTTCAGTGCCGGTTCCACCAGCAGGATCACCGAGGCCTCGAGCGCCTGGACGTGGCGGATGGCGGCGGTCACGAAGATGTAGGCGGCGCCGATCTGGAAGGCGCCCAGGTAGATGATGACGATCCAGTCTCCGGTGCTGCCCTGGGCAAAGGGCCAGGCCATGGGCAGGGTCCCGAGGAAGGCCATCAGGTTCCCGGCCACCACCGCGGCCTCCGCCCCGCTGGCGCCGCCCTCCCGGCTGGCGCCGATCCAGCGCAGGCCCATCACGGTGAGCGCCCAGCTGACCCCGCTCCCCAGTGCCAGCAGGTTGCCAAGCACCGGATTGGGCGCGGTCCGGACCGGGGGCTCCCGGCTCACGAAGAACATCGTGAGCCCGATTGCCACCAGCAGCATGAAGCCGAGGTCCTGCCGCCGGATATGCTCCTTCAGGAGCCAGGGGGCGAGCAGCAGGATGTAGAGCGGCGCGGTGGACTGCAGGAAGATGGTGTTGGCCGAGGT
>JBFXBG010000119.1:0-12700 GCA_050183505.1 Gemmatimonadales bacterium
CGGTTTCGGCGATGTGATCGTTCAGCAGGCGGGAGAGATCGAGTGCGTCCGTGGGCCGGGCCCAGTAGCTGAACATGACCGGCACCGTGGACAGCACCTGCACCGTCACCCCGGTCGCGTCGCATTCCTCCATCCGGCGGCGCGGATCCCAGCAGTTGTCGCCGATCACCCGGAATTCGCGGCCGTCGATCAGCATCCGGGCCCGGCAGGGCTCGTGGTGGTCCAGCTGGACGAAACCGCCATAGCCGTACCTGGCCGAGAGATCGGGCCAGGTCCGGGGCAGGATATGTGTGTGAAGGTCGATCTTGAGAGGCATGGCGAAGCGGGGCGCGGCAGCCGCGCCCCTTGAGGTTACTTCTTCGCCGCGGCCGGGGCGGGGACCTGCATGACCTTGCCGCAGTTCTTGCAGGTCCGCAGGTCCTCGCGCGCGTAGAAGGTCTCGATGATGGGCTTCAGCTGCTTGCCCAGGTCCTCGAGGTGGAACGAGCTGTCATAGAGCACCTCGCCGCAGTTCTCACAGAACCAGCGCAGGTGATCGTCCTCGACCTCGTTCCGCTGACGCTCGATGACCAGCCCCACCGTGTTGGCGGGCCGCTGAGGCGAGTGGGGAATCCCCGCGGGGAGCAGGAACATCTCCCCTTCCCGGATCGGGATGTCCCGGGCCTTGCCGTCTTCCATGATGCGGAGCGTGATGTCACCTTCGATCTGGAAGAAGAACTCTTCACCGTCCTCGATGTGGAAATCCTTGCGCTGGTTCGGACCTCCGACCACCATCACCAGGAACTCGGAATTCTGCCACACCATCTTGTTGCCCACCGGGGGCTTCAGAAGGTCCCGGTGTTCCTGCACGAATGCCTTGAGATTGATCGGCTTGAGCGGCGCCATGACGCGACCTCCGTCCTCTAGGGCCTGACGTTGCGGGCTTGATCCGCGTAATCTATCAGGCACCGGGGAGCGGGGCCACCGCGGCCCACCGGGGTGCGGCGCTTGACCGGTCCAGCGGCGCGGCGTAGCTATAGAGTTCCTGCGGACCCTTTCATGACGAAACCTGGTGCTGTTTCCTGGCAGACCCTCGGGGGGGTGAGCCCGACGGCCCTGACCGCGGCGCGGCTGCAGAGCCACCACGCGGTGCAGGTCGTCGTATCCCTCGGCATTTCGTATCTGCCCCCGCGTCCGGACGACAGCCATACCAACCTCGGCTGGCTGCCGGAGCAGGAGGCCCTCGTCTCCCGCGAGGTTCCGGCCGGGAGGCCGTTCCGGGGCGCCCTCCGGCTCCGTGATCTGACGCTGCTCCTGCTGGACCAGAGCGGCGCGCCCTGGTCGACGCTGCCGCTGGCGGGGCACACCGCGCGGGAGGCACTCGCCTGGCTTGCGGCCGGGGTGGCCGATGCCGGGGGCGACCCGACCTCCCTGCGGGCCGGGAAACATTATGATATCCCGGCCCATCCGATCGGCTCCGGGGCGGCCTTCAGTGCCGAGCCGGCCTGGAGTTTCGAGGAGCTGGCGCGGTACTACGACGATGCCCACACACTGCTGACATCCCTGGCCCGGCGGACTCCCGGAGCCTCGGAGGTGCGTTGCTGGCCCCACCACTTCGATCTGGGAACACTGATCACGCTGAGCGGGAGCGGAGAGGCCGCGCGCACCATCGGGCTCGGTATGAGCCCGGGCGATGCCAGCTACGGCGAGCCGTACTTCTACGTGACGCCCTGGCCGTCGCCGCCGGACCGGCGTGGCCCCGGACTGCCGGCCGGCCACTGGCATACCGCGGAGTGGTTCGGCGCCGTCCTGACCGGCACCGAACTCATGTCGGCGCGAGACACCGACGGCCAGATGGAACAGGTGTCGGCGTTTCTCTCGGCCGCCACGGAGACCTGCCGGACGCTGCTGGCCTGACCCCGGCCGCCCGCGCCTCAGGCCTTCACCCTGCGCCCTTCTCACTTCTCACTTCTCACTTCTCACTCTCTACTCCCATGTCCTGGCACGATCTCGGTTCCGCCGATGAACTCGGCAAACGCGCGGTCCAGCCGTTCACGATCGGCCGGGTCCGCATCGCCCTGACCTGCCGGGATGGCGAATTCGGCGCCATCTCCGGCGTCTGTAACCACGTCGGAGGGCCGCTGGGGGAGGGTCGACTGGACGGGGACTATGTGGTCTGCCCCTGGCACAACTGGAAGTACCACCGGACCACCGGGGTCGGCGAACCGGGGTTCGAGGAGGATACCGCACCGCGCTATGCGGTGAAGGTCGAGAACGGCCGGGTGCTGGTCGACCTCGACTCGGCGACCAAGCGCAAGCGCGGCCACCACCCGCCGCATCCCCTGGCGCGCAAACCCGAACGGGCGCCGGGTCCGCTCCGGGTGGTCGGGATCTCCACCACCGCGATGGACCAGGCCAACCCCCGGTACTCGGGCTCCGACGATCTTCTGGTGTCCGCCCTGGGCCACGCCGCGGCCGACGGCGCGGAAACGCGGCTGCTCCGGCTCAACGACCTCCGCTTCCGCTCCTGCGAAGGCTACTACTCCAAGAGCGCCCATGCCTGTACCTGGCCCTGCTCCATCACTCAGATGGATCCGAAGGACCAGATGGACCAGGTATACGAGGCGCTGGTCCACTGGGGCGATGTCATTCTGGTCGGAACCCCGATCCGCTGGGGCGCCGCGAGCGCCCTCTACTACCGGATGGTCGAGCGGATGAACTGCGTCCAGAACCAGGTCACCATCGCCAACCGGGTGCTGTTGAAGAACAAGGTGGCCGGCTTCATCATCGTCGGTGGCCAGGACAACGTGCAGGCGGTGGCGGGCCAGCTGCTCGGATTCTTCGCCGAGGTCGGCTGTCTCTTTCCCCAGTTTCCCTATATAGCGCATTCCCGGGGCTGGAGTGCCGAGGATATGGAGCGGAACGTGGTCGAAGTCCGGGAGTCGCGTGAACTCAGGCAGGCCGCGGCCGGGCTGGTGGACCGGGCGCTGGTCCTAGCGCGCCTCCTGGTTGGTGGCGCCGTGCCGGATGCCGCCCTGGAGCGGGGCGGGCGCAAGGCGCACATGCTGGAAGTGGAGAAGGACTAAGGACTGAGGACCGAGGACCGAATGACGGGCCCGGGGGCCCGCGGCCCGGTGGCCCGACGGCCTGCCGGCGGCACCCGGCACTCCCACAGCCTCCTGTCCTCAGTCCCCAGTCCTCAGTCCCCAGTCCTCAGTCCTTTCATCTCTCCTTGCAGCTCCCTTCACGGCCGCTGCCCTACCCTTCAAATCCGGAGCAGGGATCACCGTACGGAGGGAGCCATGAAAGTCGCTGACATCATGCAGCCGAAAGTGATCACCGTTTCGCTCGAGACCCGGCTGGCGGACGCCGTCGTCACCCTGGCGGACAGCCACATCTCCGGGCTCCCGGTCGTCGACCGGCACGGGGTGCTGGTCGGTGTCCTCTCGACCAGCGATGTCCTTGCCGCGCTGGCCGAGGGCACCACGGCGCATGCGCGGAGCCGTGATCTGCTCTACGATACGTCGGTCGGTGACGTGATGACCGCCCGGCCCCAGACGGTACCGCCGGACGAAGACGTCCGGGAAGCCGCCCAGGTCATGCTGTACCTCGGTGTACACCGGCTCTTCGTGGAAGAGGACAAGGAGCTCGTCGGGGTGATCTCCCAGAGTGACATCGTGCGTGCGGTCGCACAGGGCGAGAAGGTAGGATAGGGGGCGCGGAAGCGAGCGGCGGGGGCTCCGTCCGGGGTCCCCATTCCGCACGGCGCCTTCCTCCCGGGTCGCCCATCCGCGCTTCCGGGGTGCCACTCGCCGCTCACCACCTTCCGTTCACCGATACGTCCATCCGTCCGAAACTCCCTCCGTGCTCTCTTCGTAAGCCTCTCCAGTCTCAACTGCCGTGACCGACCGTTTCCACCTGGGACGAGGCGCATGCTGCTGCTCCCGCTTCTGCTGGCCGCCCTGACCCCATCTGCTCCACCGGACTCGGGCGAGATCTACCTGGGCCGGCGCAATCAGCTCGAGGTACGAATCCCCCGGTTCGAAAGCGAAATCGTCCTGGACGGGGTCCTGAGCGACAGCGTGTGGCGGCGGGCGGCGCTGCTGACCGGATTCTCCCAGTTCACGCCGAACGACGGCATACCGGCGGTCGATTCCACCGAAGTGCGGGTCTGGTACGGACCCAGCGCGATCTACTTCGGTATCCGGGCGTACGAGCCGCACGGCTCGGTCCATGCCACGCTCGCCGACCGGGACCGGATCTTTGCCGACGACAACATCCAGATCCTGCTGGGCACGTTCAACGACGGGCGGCAGGCGACCGTGTTCGTGGTCAACCCCCTGGGCGTCCAGGCCGACGGCACCCTGGTCGAGACCGGGCGGGCGACCGGCGGCGGCATGGGCGGTGGAATCGTCGGGGCCAGGGAGCCGACCGACCTGAGCCCGGATTTCGTCTTCCAGTCCAACGGCCGGCTCACGCCGTACGGGTATGAAGTGGAGGTGCGGATCCCCTTCAAGAGCCTCCGCTATCAGCCGGCCCGGGAGCAGGCCTGGTCGCTCAACATCATCCGTCAGGTTCAGCACTCGGGCTTCGAGGATACCTGGACGCCGGCGCGGCGGGCGAGCGCCTCGTTCCTGGGGCAGTCGGGGACGCTGACCGGACTGCATGATCTTCACCGCGGGCTGGTGCTGGATCTGAACCCCGAGCTGACCGCCCGCCTCGACGGCACACCGGGCACCGGGGGGGGCTGGGATTATGAGGCCGGCAATCCGGAGATCGGCGGCAACCTCCGCTGGGGCGTGACCAACAACCTCACCCTGAACGGCACCGCCAACCCGGATTTCTCCCAGGTCGAGAGCGATGCCGGCCAGTTCATGTTCGATCCCCGCCAGGCGCTGTTCTTCCCGGAGAAGCGGCCCTTCTTCCTGGACGGCATCGAACAGTTCAATACCCCCAACAACCTGGTCTATACGCGCCGGGTGGTGCAGCCGGTGGCGGCGGTGAAGCTGACCGGCAAGGCGGTCGGAACCGACATCGGCTACCTCGGCGCCGTGGACGACCGGGAAGTCTCCCGCAACGGGCTGGAGCATCCCCTGTTCAACATCCTGCGGGTCCAGCGGGATATCGGCGCGGGCTCGCGTGCCGGGCTCGTCTACACCGACCGGATCGAGGGGGACGACTATAACCGGGTCCTCGGCGTGGACGGCCGGCTCGTTTTCGGCCGGATCTACAGCGCCCAGGTGCAGGTCGCCGGGAGCCGGACCCGTACGGCGGGGACGACGACCGACGCGCCCCTCTGGATGGCCCGCTTCATCCGCAGCGGCCGGACCTTCGGCATGCGCTACTATTTCTTCGGCGTGGACGATGATTTCCGGGCGCAGAGCGGGTTCCTGGGCCGGGTGGGCGTTGCCCGGGTCAACCTGACGCATTCGCTGACCGGCCGGGGGCAGGCCGGGGCGTTGCTGGAACAGATCACCGGCGACGTCCAGCTCGACGGCACCTGGAAGTACCAGGACTTCATTCACGGCCGGGAAGCGCAGGACAAGAAACTGCACCTCAACGGAAACGCGCTGCTCCGGGGCGGCTGGAACGTCGGCGCTTCGGTGCTGATCGAGACCTTCGGGTACGACCCCGATATCTACACCGGCTACGCCCTCGAGGCCCCGGCCCCGGGTGGCGGCCTGGACACCATTCCGTTCACCGGAACCCCCCGGATTCCCAACCTCGACTGGGTCGTGTCGTTCGGGACGCCGTCCTTCAAGCACTTCTCGGCCAGCGCGTTCGCACTGGTGGGCAACGACGAGAACTTCTTCGAGTGGGCCTCCGGGCGCATCATCATCCTGAATGCCGGTATCAACTGGCGGCCGACCGACCAGCTGAGGGTGAACTTCAACTATCAGCATCAGCAGGTGAACCGCCGGACCGACGGCAGCCGGGTCGATGTGCAGAAGCTTCCCCGTCTCAAGCTGGAGTATCAGCTGAGCCGGCCGCTCTTCATCCGGTTCGTGGGGGAGTATTTCTCCCAGCAGACCGACTCCCTGCGGGACGATTCCCGGACCGGCTATCCGATTCTGATCTTCAATCCCGGCGCCGGCGACTACGTACGGACCACCCCGACCGACCGCAGCCGCTTCCGGGGAGACCTGCTGCTCGCGTTCCGGCCGACGCCCGGGACAGTACTCTTCGCGGGGTACGGCAGCACGCTGCAGGAGCCCAATCCCTTCAACCAGGCACGGCTCCGCCGCACCTCGGACGGCTTCTTCATCAAGATGAGCTACCTGTTCCGGGTGTAGGCCGATCCGATGATCCGGCGGGCCCGGGCGCACCGGCCACCGGTGCGTTCCGCCGTCCGATCGTGCTCGCGCCGTTTCCGTTCCGCGACTACTTTGTACCTGCCCCCCTGTCGCGGAGCCTGTCATGTAT
Source organism: Gemmatimonadales bacterium (assembly GCA_050183505.1). Classification (GTDB taxonomy): domain Bacteria; phylum Gemmatimonadota; class Gemmatimonadetes; order Gemmatimonadales; family GWC2-71-9; genus JBFXBG01. The sequence continues at coordinate 6,403 of JBFXBG010000119.1, forward strand.
CTGCCCCGGCACCTGCTCGAACGTCATGGCGCGGAGACGACCCGGCTCATTGCGCTCCACTATCTGGATCAGGCGGTTCGGGCCCGGCCGCGCCTGAAGGATCCGAATGACGTCGAAGCGCTCCACGATTTCCGGGTCGCGCTGCGGCGCATCCGGACCACGCTCCGCGCCTTCCGGAAGCCGCTCGCGGGAGCCGTGAGCGGCTCGGCCCGTGATTCACTCAAGCGGCTTTCCGATGCCACCCGCCGAAGCCGGGACCTCGAGGTCCACCGGGCCTGGGCCCTCCAGGCCGCAGTCGATCTGACCCCACGACAACAGGAGGGGGTGTTCTGGCTGGTGGACCGGATGGACCGGCAGAAGGTCAAGGCCGACCGCCGGCTCATGCGTGAAGTCCGGTCCCGCTTCAAGCCGCTGGCCCGGCGGCTGAAGCGTGGATTCACCCGGTTCACGGTGCGGGTACGGCTGGATCACCACGGCGTCGACCAGAGCGGGGCGGTCGTGGTCGGCCGGGTGATCGAACGCCTGGCGGGGGTGCTGGAGGAGAGTCTGGCCGGGATCCGGACGGCCCAGGACCGCAAGACCATTCACCGGGCCCGGATCGCGGCCAAGCGCCTGCGCTACGTCCTGGAGCCGGTGGAGGTAGCCGTCGAGGCAGCCGGGCCGCCGGTGGCCCGGCTCAAGGACCTGCAGGACGTTCTGGGTGACCTGCACGATACCCAGGTCTTCGAGGAAGAACTCCGCCGGGCCGGCAAGGCCGCCGCGCGGGACTACGCCCGCCGCCTGGCCCGCCACCTCAAGCGGCGCGAGCCGGGGGAAGATCCCGATCATGCGCTCGTCCCCGACCCGCGTCCCGGGTTGCTGGCCCTCTCCCGCCGGCTCCGGGTCCGCGGTACCGAGGCATTCCGGGAAGCCGAGGCCCGCTGGCTCCATGGAGCCGCGGACGATTTTTTCGCGGCGGCCGCCGATCTGGCGCGCGAGCTCATGACCAGTGCGTACGGCAGCCGGGAGGTCGAGCGGAAGTACCTGCTGGCCACGCTGCCCCCGGCCGCGCACATGGCGCCGTCGGTCCGGATCGAGCAGGGCTGGCTGCCGGGGCAGCGGATCGCCGAACGGTTGCGCCGGGTGCATGGTGCCGGCGGAGACGAAGAACGCTGGCGCACGATCAAGGCCGGCCGCGGCATCGACCGGCTCGAGGTGGAGGAAGCGGTGGCCGCCTCGCTCTTCGAGCAGCTCTGGCCGCTCACCGAAGGCCGGCGGGTGCAGAAGCGCCGCCATCAGGTGAAGGACCACGACCTCACCTGGGAAATCGACGAATTCACCGACCGGGATCTGGTTCTTGCCGAAGTCGAACTGTCTTCCCCGGATGAGGCGGTCGAGCCGCCGGAATGGCTCAAGCCGTATGTGGTCCGGGAAGTGACCGGCGAGGACGCCTACGTCAATCTGAATCTGGCCAGATAGCCTGCCCGGCGCCGCCCGCGCGGTGCCGGCGTTCCTGTTTCACCTCCAAACGGGGCCATGATGCTCAACCGACGCTCCTTCACCGGCGTGGTCGCCGGCCTGATCGGTGCGGCGACGCTCGGCCGGCGGCGGGATCCACTGCTGCCGGTCGCCGCCGCCGACCCCTGCAACCTGCCCGAACCCATTCGATCGCTCCAGCCGATGACCGACGGCATCGTGGCGATCACCGACGACGAGCGGCGGCAACGTCTGGAACGCGCCCGCCGGCTGATGGTCGAGCAGGGGATCGGCGCCATCGTGCTCGAACCGGGGTCCAGCGCCTGGTACTTCACCGGCGTGCGATGGTGGCCTTCGGAGCGACCGTTCGTCACCGTCATCCCGGCCCGTGGAGAGCTGGCGTATGTCTGTCCCGGGTTCGAGGAGCAGCGTGCCCGGGAGCTCATCCGCCTCGGAGACGACGTCCGGGTCTGGCAGGAGGACGAGAGTCCCTACCGGGTGATGGCCGGTATCCTCCGGGACCGTGGCGTCGCGGCCGGCCGGGTCGGGATCGAGGAGCAGGTGCGGTACTTCATCTTCGACGGGCTCCGGAAGGAACTCGCCGGGGCCGAATACGTGAGTGCCGATCCGGTGACGGCCGGCTGCCGCATGTTCAAATCCGCGGCCGAGCTGGCGCTCATGCAGCGGGCCGCGGATATCAGCGTCGCGGCCTTCAAGGCGGCGTTCCAGACCCTGCATGAGGGGATGACCCAGTACGAGCTGTCGGAGAACATGACCGCGGCCCAGAGCCGCCTCGGCGGCGCCGAGCCGTGGGCCCTGGTCGGCCTGGGCGAGGCGTCGGCCTTTCCGCACGGCACGGTCAAGCCGCAGCGGCTCCGCCGCGGCGACATCGTCCTCCTCGACGCCGGCTGCAGTGTCGAAGGCTACCAGTCGGACACCACGCGGACCACGGTCTTCGGCACGCCGAACCGGCGGCAGGTGGAGATCTGGAACCTCGAGCGGCGGGCGCAGGACGCGGCCTTCGCGGCCGCCCGGGTCGGCGCCACCTGCGGATCGGTGGACGATGCCGCGCGGAAGGTGATCACGGACGCCGGGTTCGGCCCCGGGTACCAGGTTCCCGGGCTGCCGCATCGGACCGGCCACGGGATCGGTCTCGACGGTCATGAATGGACCAATTTCGTCCGGGGCAACCGGACCCCGATCCAGCCCGGCATGTGCTTCAGCGACGAGCCGACGATCGTGATCTACGGGGAGTTCGGCGTGCGGCTGGAAGATTGTCTCTACATCACCGAAGACGGGCCGCGGTTCTTCACCCCGCAGAGCCCGTCCATCGAGCAGCCCTTCCCATGAGCCGTGAACTGAACCGCCGCGACTTCCTGCAGCTGGCCGCTGCCGGTGCCCTGGCCGCGCCGATCCGCCCGTCGGGGCACCCGTCCCGGCCACCCCCGGCCCCGGCCCGCGCAATTCCCTTCGAACTCGAAGAGCTGACGATTGCCGACCTCCAGGCGGGCCAGGAGAGCGGGCGCTTCAGCGCGCGGACGCTGGCGGAGGCATATCTCCAGCGCATCGCCGAACTGGACCACCACGGGCCGTCGATTCGATCGGTGATCGAAATCAACCCGGAAGCCCTGGCGATCGCCCGCGGGCTGGATGGGGAGCGGAGACGCGGGCGGGTACGCGGTCCCCTGCACGGCATCCCGGTGCTGATCAAGGACAACATCGATACCGCCGACCGGATGGCCACCACCGCCGGATCGCTGGCGCTGGCCGGCGCGCGTCCGGCCGCGGACGCGTTTCTGGTCGCCCGGCTGCGGGAGGCGGGGGCGGTCATCATCGGAAAGACCAACCTCAGCGAGTGGGCCAACTTCCGCTCGACCAATTCGTCGAGCGGGTGGAGCGGCCGGGGCGGCCAGACGTTGAATCCCTACGCACTGGACCGCAATCCGTGCGGCTCGAGCAGCGGCTCCGCCGCCGCCGTGTCGGCCAACTTCTGTGCCGTGGCCGTGGGGACCGAGACCGACGGGTCGATCGTCTGCCCGTCCAACGCCTGCGGCATCGTGGGCATCAAGCCCACGCTCGGTCTGGTGAGCCGGGCCGGGGTCGTTCCCATCGCCCACAGTCAGGATACCGCCGGCCCCATGGGCCGGACCGTGGCCGATGCCGTCACGCTGCTCGGGGTGCTGGCAGGCTCCGATCCACGGGACCCGGCGACCGCCGCGGCTGCCACGAAGGGCCTGACGGATTACCGATCCAGCCTCGACCCGGCCGGCCTCCGCGGGGCGCGGCTTGGCATCGTCCGGCAGACGTTTGGTTTCCATGCCGAGGTGGACCGGCTCATGGAGCAGGCCATGGCGGCGATGCGGCAGGCGGGCGCGGTGATCGTCGACCCGGCGGACATCGAGACGATCGACAAGTACGGTCATAACGAACACATCGTGCTGCACTACGAGTTCAAGGCGGATCTGAACGCCTACCTGGCGGGTCTGGCCGAAAGTCCGGTCCGGTCACTCGCCCAGATCATTGCCTTCAATGAAGCCAACCGGGAACGGGAGATGCCCTTCTTCGGCCAGGAGACCTTCCTGGAGGCGGAGACCAAAGGCCCCCTCACCGACCAGACCTACCTCGACGCACTGGCGGAGAATCTGGACCTGTCCCGGCGCCAGGGCATCGACGCCGTCATGGACCGGCACAACCTCGACGCGCTTCTCGCCCCTACCGGCGGCCCGGCCTGGACCACCGACCACGTCAACGGCGATCACTTCGGCGGGGACAGTTCGACCCCCGCGGCCGTGTCCGGGTACCCGAGCATTACAGTACCGGTCGGCGCGGTGTTCGGCCTGCCGGTCGGGGTGTCCTTCTTCGGCCGGGCCTGGTCGGAGCCGACGCTCATCCGCCTGGCCTTCGCCTTCGAGCAGCTGACCCGCCACCGCCGGGCCCCCCGGTTCAGGCCGAGCCTGGGGCTCTAGCCGGGCCGACTGGCAGGGAACCCGCCGGGACCGCATGATGTTAGGAGGGTGACCCGCGGCTCGCGGCCCGGCATCCGGCTTCCCGAACCCGAATTGGTGATGGCGTCTCCTACCCAGCTCAGCCGCCTGGTTTCCGCCCTCGGTATTCAGAGCGGCAGCCGCGTGATCGGCCGAACCACCATGGTGCGGCTGATCCTGTACTACGCGGTGGTGCTTCCCCTGATCTCCCTGTTCATCCTGCTCACCGAGCGGTGGCGCCCCGCCGTGGCGCAGATGAGCCCCGACAGCATGCCGGGCGGGTTCTGGGCCCCGCTGCTGGGGGAACTGCCCCCGCTCGGCTTCGGGGCGGCGGCCGTCGCCGGGGCGTTCCTGCTGGCCATCCCCGTGGCGTTCGTCTACGTCCGGACCCGGAGCAGTCTCAAGTACGATCAGTCGCTGGTCCAGACCGTCATCATGCTGCCGGTCGTGGTCACGGCCATCCTGATCGTGGTGGAGAACAGCCTCGCCCTGGCGTTCAGCCTTGCCGGCATCGTGGCCGCGGTGCGGTTCCGCAACAACCTGAAGGACTCCCGGGATGCGGTCTATATCTTCGCCGCCGTGGGGCTGGGCTTCGCGTCCGGAGTCGGGCACCTGGCCATCGCCGCGTTCCTGTCGGTGTTCTTCGCCCTGCTCGAACTGCTGTTGTGGAAACTGGATCTGACGGCGGACCACGAGCGGACCTTCGGACTGCTCTGTATGCCCGCCCGGCCCGGCGAGCCCGGCACGATCGTGCCCCTGACCGGGTCCGGGCCGGCTGAAGCCGTCTCCGCGGACACGCCCCTGCTGGATGCCGGCGGCGGCGAGCCCAGCTTCACCGGACGCAAAGGGCGCAAGCCGGCCGAGACTCTCCGGCTGTACGTCACCGAGCCGGACAAGATCCAGCCGATGGTCGAGGCCGTCCTCGCCCGGACCACGAAGAAGTACCGTTTGAAGAAGAACAAGAAGAAGGTGAAGAAAACGGCGGCCGACAATCTGCAGGAGACGCTCGACTACGCCGTCCGGACCCGGAAGGCCTCGTCCACCGAGGAGATCATCAACCAGTTGTACGAGGAATGCTCGCCGTTTCTCATTGCGGCGGAGACCGTGGTCCGGGAGGGCGGATGACACCGGACCTGGTGGTTCCCGTCACCGCGCGGGACCATGCGATCGGCCCGGAGGGGGCGCCGATCACGCTGGTCGAATACGGCGACCTCCAATGCCCCCACTGCGCCCTGGTCCACCCGCTCTTCACGGAGATCCGCGAGCAGCTGGCCGGTGATGTCCGGCATGTGTTCCGGCATTTCCCGCTGGAGGACGTGCATCCGCATGCGGCCATGGCCGCCATGGCCGCCGAGGCCGCAGCGGGCCAGGGACGCTTCTGGAAGCTGCTGGATATCGTCTATGAGGACAACTCCAGCCTGGATGCCGCCGCGATTCTCCGGATGGCAAAGAAGGCGGGGGTGAACAGCAGGCGACTCCAGCGGGAGCTGGACAGCGGGATTCACGCTCCCCGGGTGCGCGCGGACCAGCTGGGCGGAAGGCGCAGCGGGGTCCGAGGCACTCCGACCCTGTTCATCAACGGCGCCCGGTACGCGGGCACCTGGAACATGGAATCGCTCGTGGGAGCGATCGAAACCGGAGTCCAGTATACCCCCGGCGGGTGAGTCGAAGGTGAAGCCGACACTTCACCCTTCTCCCTTCCACCTTCTCCCTTCTCCCTTCTCCCTTCTCCCTTCTCACTGTCTCCCGATGGGAGGGAGTGAAGCCCTCGCCTTCAGGCGACCCCTTTAGGTTTCAACGTCATGGAGCTTTATCGGACCTCCGCCCACACTCGGTTCGACATCAAGTATCATCTGGTG
>JBFXBG010000120.1:0-12566 GCA_050183505.1 Gemmatimonadales bacterium
CCGCCTGCCCGCCTGCCCGCCTGCCCGCCTGCCCGCCTGCCCGCCTGCCCGCCTGCCCGCCTGCCCGCCTGCCCGCCTGCCCGCCTGCCCGCCTGCCCGCCTGCCCGCCTGCCCGCCTGCCCGCCTGGCAAGCCTGCCCGCCTGCCCGCCTGCCCGCCTGCCCGCCTGCCCGCCTGGCAAGCCTGCCCGCCTGGCAAGCCTGCCCGCCTGGCAAGCCTGCCCGCCTGGCAAGCCTGCCCGCCTGGCAAGCCTGGCAAGCCTGCCCGCCCACTTGACCCCACCTGCCTTCACTGGATATCTTGTGAGTCTGTGCCACTTTAGATGCCTTTTGACCTTTTCGAAGCAGTGTCCGGTACATGAAGACGTTTACCGCCACCCCGGAAGACCTGCAGAACGAGTGGCATCTGGTTGATGCCGCGGGGGTTCCGCTGGGCCGGCTTGCCAGCCAGATCGCTCAATTGATCCGGGGCAAGCACAAGCCGACGTTCACGCCGCACATGGATGGCGGCGATTTTGTCGTGGTCATCAACGCGGCCCAGGTCCGGCTCACCGGACGGAAGCTGGATCAGAAAACCTACTTCTCCCACACCGGCTACATGGGGCACGAGAAGCACACCACGGCGCGGGACATGCTCGCCCGGCATCCGGAGCGGATCATCGAGAAGGCGGTCTTCGGCATGCTGCCGAAGAACTCGCTGTCCCGGCAGCGGCTGCGGGGCAAGCTGAAGGTGTATGCGGACGCGAACCACCCGCACAGCGCGCAGCAGCCCAAGCCGTTTACGATCGCCTCCAGGGTGAGTGCATGACGACCAACGAGTTCCGCTGGCAGGCCGTGGGCCGCCGCAAGACGAGCGTGGCCCGGGTGTACCTGGTGCCGGGGACCGGCAAGTGGGACATCAACGGCCGGACCCTGGGTGACTACTTCCCCCGGCCCTCGCTGGTGCAGCATATCCAGCAGCCGTTTACCGCCACCGACACCCTGGGCGCCTTTGATGTGCGGGGCCACGTGGACGGCGGCGGCGTGAGCGGGCAGGCCGGCGCGTTGCGCCTGGCGATTGCCCGGGCGCTGGTGGAAGCCGATGCCACCCACCGGGCCAAGCTCCGGGGCAACGGTCTGCTGACCCGGGACCCCCGCGCGGTCGAGCGGAAGAAGCCCGGCCGGCCCGGCGCCCGCAAACGGTTCCAGTTCAGCAAGCGGTAGGACCCGGCCCCGGACTCCCGAGGGAGGCCGGCCGGAACAATCTCTCACATCGCCGGATCTCCGCCCGGGTGCCCCGCGGGGTTGGACGGAGAGACGAAGGCGGTGGCAGTTCAACCCTCTGGATCAGGAAGTCTCAGGATACGCATGGCGCAACCGCAACTGCAGGACCTGCTCGAAGCCGGAGTTCATTTCGGCCATCAGACCCGCCGCTGGAATCCCAAGATGCGCCGGTTCATTTTCGCCGAGCGCTCCGGGATCTATATCATCGATCTGCAGAAGACGCTGCGGCAGATTGCCGCCGCCCAGGAACAGCTCCGCAGCGTGGTGCTCCGGGGTGAGAACGTCCTGTTCGTCTGCACCAAGCGGCAGCTCAAGGAGATCGTGCGGCAGGAAGCGGACAACTGCGGCGCCTATTACGTCACCGAGCGGTGGCTGGGCGGCATGCTCACCAACTTCCAGACCATCAAGAAGCAGATCCGGCGGTACCGCGAGCTGGAGCAGGGCAGCCAGGAAGGCGAGTTCGAGAGCTACACCAAGAAGGAGAAGCTGCTCTTCGAGCGGGAGCGCGAGAAGCTCGGCCGCAACCTCGAAGGCATCAAGAACATGGGCCGCCTGCCGGGTGCGCTGTTCGTGGTGGACGCCAAGAAGGAGCGGATTGCCGTCGCCGAGGCCAACAAGCTGGGCATCCCGGTCGTGGCGATTGTCGATACCAACGCGGATCCGGACGTCATCACCGTGCCGATCCCCGGCAACGACGACGCCATCCGGGCGGTCTCGCTGATCACCTCGGCGCTCTGCGAGACGATCCGCGAAGCCCGGGCCCAGATGCCGGTGCGGGAGGTGGTCGAGGACCTCGAAGCCGAGACCTACAGCACCGACGCCGGCTCGGAGGGCGATGCCGACGCTGAACGGCGCAAGCGGCGTCCCCGCCGGAAGCGCCGGCCCAAGCCGGAGGCGATCGCGGCGCGGCTCAAGTCCGAGACCGAAGGCGCTGCCGAGACCGCGGCCCCTACCCAGGTGGGCGGCTCCGACGCGTAAGGCTCGTGTGGGCACCGGTCGGTTCGTGCCCGGGAAGTGCGCCGCCGCTCGTTGGCTTCCAGGCCAAGGGCGGCGGTCTTAATATCCAAACCCAGAGGACAGAAGCACATGGCAACAGTGTCGATTTCAACCAGGGATATCAGCGAACTCCGCGCCCGGACCGGTGCGGGGATCGGTGATTGCAAGAAGGCCCTCGAAGAGGCCGGGGGTGACAAGGACAAGGCGGTCGAGCTGCTCCGGAAGAAGGGCATCGCCAAGGCCGAGAAGCGGGCCGGGCGCAGCGCCTCCCAGGGCGTGATCGTGAGCTATATCCACCACAACGGCCAGGTCGGCGTGCTGCTGGAACTCAACAGCGAAACCGATTTCGTGGCCCGGACCGAGGATTTCAAGCAGCTGGCCCGGGAGATCGCTCTGCACGTGGCCTCGGCCGATCCGATCGCCGTCACGGCCGATCAGATCCCCGCCGAGGTGATCGACCGGGAGCGCCGGATCGCCGTCGAACAGGTCGCCGCGGAGGGCAAGCCGGAAAACGTCCGCGAGAAGATCGTCGAGGGCAAGATCCGGAAGTTCCTCGAGGAGCGGGTGCTGGTGGACCAGAAGTTTGTCAAGGATGAGACCAAGACGATCGGCCAGCTGATCAAGGAAACCTCCGGCAAGGTCGGCGAGGCGGTGCAGGTCCGCCGGTTCGCCCGGTTCAAGATCGGGGAAGCCTGATGAAACCCGCCTGGTCCAGCGCGCTGCTCAAGCTGTCGGGAGAGGCCCTGGCCGGGGAGAAGGGGTTCGGCCTCGACTACCGGGTGGTCGGGACGCTGGCGGATGCCCTCAAGGATGTCAGCGAAATGGGGGTCCGCCTGAGTCTGGTGGTCGGGGGCGGCAACATCATGCGCGGCGGCACGGCCAGCCGGGAAGGGCTGGACCGGGTCGCCGCCGACAACATGGGGATGCTCGCCACCGTGATCAACGCGCTCGCGGTGCAGGACATCCTGGAGAAGAAGGGCGTGGAGACCCGGGTCATGACCGCGATCCGCATGGAATCGCTGGCCGAGCCCTACATCCGCCGCCGGGCCATCCGGCACCTGGAGAAGGGCCGGCTGGTGATCTTCGCGGCGGGGACCGGCAATCCCTTCTTTTCGACCGATACCGCCGCGGTGCTGCGCGCGCTCGAGATCGAAGCGGACGTGATCCTCAAGGGCACCAACGTGGACGGGGTCTATACCGCCGATCCGCGCAAGGACCCCAAGGCGGAATTCATTCCGGAACTGTCGTTTCAGGAGGCGCTGGTCAACCGCTACGCGGTGATGGACGCCAACGCCTTCGGCCTCTGCATGGGACACAGCCTGCCCATCATCATCTTCAACATCAACACGCCCGGCGCCATCAAGCGGATCCTGCATGGCGAGCGGGTGGGGACGATCGTTCGATGAGCAACCTACCCGATCTCATCAAGCACGCCCGCGAGGGGATGAACAAGGCGGTCGAGAACACCAGGCGGGAAATGCAGCACATCCGCAGCAGCAAGGCCTCCAGCGCGCTGCTGGATCTGGTCCGGGTCGAGGCCTACGGCGCGGAGGTTCCCCTGAACCAGGTGGGAATGGTGGCGGCGCCGGAACCGCGGCTCCTCACGGTGCAGCCCTTCGACAAGAACCTGACCGCCGCCATCGAGAAAGCCATCCGGGACAGCGATCTGGGGCTCAATCCCGCGAGTCAGGGCAACATCATCCGGGTCCCGATCCCGCCGCTCACCGAGGAACGCCGCAAGGAACTGGTGAAGCTGATCCACAAGCTGGCCGAGGAGGGGCGGGTCGCCGTACGGCACGCCCGGACCGACGCGCTGCACAAGATCAAGAAGGTCGAGCACGTCTCGGACGACGACAAGTCGCGGGCCGAAAAAGAGATCCAGAAGCACACCGACGAGCATATCAAGCAGATCGACGAGATCATCCACGCCAAAGAAGCGGAGATCATGGCGGTCTGATCCCTATGAGCGAAGACCTCCTCCAGCAGATCCGGCTGAACGGCGAGATCCCGGCGCACATTGCCATCATCATGGACGGCAACGGCCGCTGGGCCCAGCGCCGTTCCCTGCCGCGCCCGCTGGGCCACCAGGAAGGGATGAAGGCGGTCCGGGAGGCGGTGGAGGGATGCCTCGCGGCGGGGGTGGGCGTGTTGACGCTCTTCGCCTTCAGCCAGGAGAACTGGCAGCGCCCCCCCGAGGAGATCGATGCCCTGATGGCCCTGCTGGAAGAGTACATCGCGCGGGAGGCGCGGGAGCTCCGGCAGCAGGGCGTGACGGTCACCATGCTGGGAGACCTCGAACGGCTGACGCCGGGTGCGCGCGGCGCGGTCGACCGGATCATGCAGGAGACCGCCGGCGGCGACCGGCTGGCCCTCAATATCTGCATCTCCTACAGCTCCCGGGCCGAGATCACCCGCGCCGCCCGGCACCTGGCCGAGGCGGCCGCCGCCGGCACGCTCCGGCCGGCCGACATCGACGAGCAGGCCCTCGCCCGTGAGCTCTACACCGCGCCCTGGCCCGACCCCGACCTGCTGATCCGCACTTCCGGCGAACTCCGGGTCTCCAATTTTCTCCTCTGGCAACTGGCCTACTCGGAAATCTGGGTGACCCCGGTGCTGTGGCCCGATTTCACCCGCCAGCATCTCTTCGAAGCCATCCGCGACTTCCAGGGACGGGACCGGCGCTTCGGCCGGGTCCTGGCCTGAACCGATGAGCGCGAATCTGCTGAAGCGTATCCTGTTTGCCGTCGTCGCCATCCCGGCGGTGCTGGCGCTGATCTGGTACGGCGGGTACCCCCTGGCCATCATGGTGGCGATCGCGGGCGTGCTGGGGACCCGCGAAGTGTACGACCTCGCGCGCCGGCAGCGGATCGAACCGGCCCAGGAGCTGGGACTGGTGACGGTCCTGGTCTTCGCCCCGGCCGGCTACCTCGCGCTCTCGGCGATGTGGGAGAGCTGGTGGATGCTCGTCGCCGGCTTCTATGCCGGGGCCGTGTGGGTCATGCTGGTCCTGGTCTGGGCCCTGTGGAAACGCCCGCCGGGACAGAAGCCGCTGGCCGCGTCGGCCATCACCGTCTTCGGAGTGGTCTATGCCGGCCTGCTGCCGGCATTCATCGTGATTCTCCGCCACAGCGGCGGATATGGCATCCGGTCGCTCGAGGGCACCGCGCTGGTGTTCTTTCCGCTGATCGTCACGTGGGTCTGCGATACCGCGGCGATGTTCGGCGGGATGGCGTTCAAGGGACCCAAATTCGCCCCGATCGTGAGCCCCGGGAAGACCTGGTCCGGCACGGTGAGCGGTGTCGTGGGCGGGCTGGCCGCGGCGCCGCTCTACAACGTCCTGGTGTTCCAGCCGCTGGGGTTCGAGTTCCCGGTGTGGAAACTCCTGGTCTGCGCCGGCCTGTGGTCGGTGGTGGGCCAGATCGGAGACCTCGCCGAATCCCTGCTCAAGCGTGAAGCGGGGGTCAAGGACTCCTCCAGCCTGATCCCCGGCCACGGGGGCGTGCTGGACCGGCTCGATTCGCTCTATTTCGTCCTTCCCACGGCGGTCGCTCTCTATCGCCTGCTCGGCATCCGGTAACATGCGCGGTGTCGCCATCCTCGGCTCGACCGGCTCCATCGGTCGGAGCACGCTGGAAGTCCTGCGACGCCAGCGGGAGCACTTCCGCGTGGTCGGCCTCACCGCGCGGCGCAACGAGGAGCTGCTGCGGGCGCAGGCGGCCGAGTGGCGGCCGCCCTATGTCGGGATGGTGGACGGCGAAGCGACCGGGAACGGCATCCGCCGCGGCACGGCCTGTCTGGTGGAGGCCGCCACCCTGGCGGACGCCGATATCGTCGTCAATGCCGTCGTGGGTGCCGCCGGGCTGGAAGCCACCCTGGCGGCACTCCGGGCCGGCAAACGCGTCGCGCTCGCCAACAAGGAGACCCTGGTCATGGCCGGGGACCTGGTGACCAGGGCCGCCCGGGAAGGGGGCGGGGAGCTGGTGCCGGTGGATTCGGAGCACAGTGCCGTGCTCCAGTGCATCAGCGGGCGGGAGAGTCCGATGTGCCGGCTCATCCTGACCGCCTCCGGCGGGCCGTTCCGGGACTGGCCGGCCGACCGGATGGCCCGGGCCACCCTGGAGGAGGCCCTTCGGCACCCCACCTGGCGCATGGGCCGGAAGATCACGGTCGACAGCGCCACCCTGGCCAACAAGGCGCTCGAGGTGATCGAAGCCCACCACCTCTTCGGGCTGCCCTATGAGGCCATCGAGGTGGTGGTGCATCCCCAGAGCATCATCCACGCGTTCACCGAATTCTGCGACGGCAGCGTGATCGCTCAGCTGGGATTCCCCTCGATGGAGCTGCCGATCCTGTACGCGCTGACCCATCCGGACCGGCTGCCGGATGAGGGGGTCCGGCGTTTCGATCCGGTGGCCGCCGGGTCGCTTACTTTTGAACCGGTGCGGGCAGACGTGTTCCGCGCCTTCGGGGCGGGCCTCGAGGCGGCCCGGGCCGGCGGCACCGCGCCCGCGGTCTTCAATGCCGCCAACGAGGAAGCCGTGGCCGGGTTCCTGGCCGGCCGGATCCCGTTCGGACGAATCATGGAGACCATTGACCGCGTACTGACTGAACATGACGTCCGACCCGTCAGCGGCCTGGAAGACGTTGTCGCCGCGGATGCCTGGGCCCGGACCAGCGCTCGAAAGGTGTTGTCGTGACGTTTCTCATCAGTGTGGCCGCCCTGGTCATCGTCCTCGGGGTGCTGATCTTCGTCCACGAGGCGGGGCACTTCCTGGCCGCCAAGGCCGCCGGCATCTACGTGCACCGGTTTTCGCTGGGGCTGGGCGCGCCGGTCAAGGGCCTGACCTTCAAGCGGGGAGAGACCGAGTACGTCATCTCCTGGCTCCCGATCGGCGGCTACGTGAAGATGGCGTCCCGGGAGGAAGACTCGGCCAGCGGCATGCTGGAAGGCGGGGCCGCCACCGCTCCGGTCCCGGCCACCCGGGTCTTCGAGGCCAAACCCCTGTGGCAGCGGATCATCGTCATCCTGGCCGGCGTCACGATGAACGCCCTGTTCGCCTGGGGCGTCTATGTGTTCCTGGCGGTGAAGAACGGGGAGCAGGTCCTCCCGACCACCCGGGTGGGCCGCATCGAGGTGGCCGCCCTCCCGGCCGACGCCGCCGGGCTGGCCCGGCTGGAGCCCGGTGATTCGATCACCGCGGTGAACGGCACGCCGGTCAAGTCGTGGAACGACGTGGCCAGCGGCCTGCAGTTCGCCTCCGGAGGAGACCTGGTGATCTCCGTGGCGGGGAAGGGGGACATCACCGTCCCGGTGCATGCCGACGCCCTGGAGGAGCGGATAGCCGTGGGCGACGCGATCCTCCCCTGGCAGCGGGCGGTCGTGGGGCAGGTACTCCCCGGTACGCCGGCCTCCCGGGCCGGGGTGGAGCCGGGCGATACGATCGTGGCCATCGACGGCACGCCGATCGAGCAGTGGTACGATATGGTCTCGATCATCCAGAAAAACCCGGGCCGGGAACTCCAGTTCGAGCTGGGGCGCGCCTCGGGCCGGACCTCGCTGGCCATTACCCCGCGGAACGAGCGCAGCGTGGGCCCGGATGGCGAATCCCGGGAGGTGGGGCAGATCGGGATCGGGCAGAAGCTCGATGTGGTCTACCGCCGGTTCTCGTTCCGGGAAGGCGTGGCGGCGGGGACCGAGGCCACCCTGACCGCGTCAACCGCGATCGTCCGGTCGCTCCGGGGGATCGTCACCCGCCGGATCTCCGGCCGGAGCCTGGGCGGGCCCATTCAGATCGGCCAGATGGCAGGGCAGAGCATTCAGCTGGGGCTGGATCCGTTCCTCGCGTTCATGGCCCTGATCTCGATCAACCTGGCGATCCTCAACCTGTTGCCGATCCCGGTCCTGGACGGAGGCCAGCTGGTCTTTCTCGTGGCCGAGGGCCTTACCCGGCGGCCGTTGTCCCTGCGGCTGCGGGAACGGCTGACCGCCTTCGGCCTGGTGGTGATCGTGCTGCTGATGGTCTTCGCGTTCAGCAACGACATCCTGAGGCTGTTCGGGATCTAGGAACGGGGGGAAGGACGGAAAGACGGAAAGGCGGAAGGTCCGCAAAGACCCCCGCCTCTCCGTCCTTCCGCCTTTCCGTCCTTCCGTCCTACCGCCGTTTCCACCACCGCTTTTTTTCCTCCTGCGCCGCCGGCGACTCGGCGGTCACGAACCCTTCCGGCAGTCTGATCTCGCTGGTCCGGCGGCGGGTGTCGGCGGTCTCTCCCAGGTCCGCCAGCATCTCCTCGCCGGTGGCATAGCGGTCATCGGGATGTTTGGCCAGGCATTTGAGGATGATCCGTTCCAGCCGGCGGGAGAGATCGGGACGGAGCGTGCGGGGGGCCTCGGGATTGGTTTCGACGTGCATCCGGGCCAGCTCGAACCAGTCGCCGGAGCGGAACGGGAGCTGGCCGGTGGCGGCGCGGTAGAGCGTGATGCCCAGGGAATACAGGTCGGAGCGTCCGTCCAGCTTCCGCCCCTGGGCCTGTTCCGGGGAGATGTAGTGGGGCGTGCCGATCGTCATGTTGAAGCCGGTCGCCGCCACATAGCCGCTGATGGCCCGGGCGATGCCGAAGTCGGTCAGGACGGCGGTGCCGTCAGCCGCCAGGAGAACGTTGTGCGGCTTGATGTCCCGGTGGATGATGTCCTGGCCATGGGCGAATCCGAGCGCCCGCGCCAGATGGGCCGCGCCGGCCAGGATGTCGGCTTCGGGGAGGGTCGTCTCCCGGTCCAGCCGGGCGGCCAGGCTGTCCGGAAACAGGTCCATCGAGAAGAACACGGTCCCGCCCGCCTGGCCGACCTCTTCGATGTGCACGATGTTCGGGTGGCGCAGCCGGGCGGCGAACTCGAACTCCTGGCGGAAGCGGCTTTGAAAGACCGGGTCCCCCGCGAATCGCGGCTTTAAGATCTTGACGGCAAAGGGGTTACCGTCGTCCCGTGTGGCCGCGTGGACCCAGGCGAAACCGCCCTGGCCGATCAGGCGGTCCAGGGTGTACCTGCCGACGGTGGAACCGGGGACGGGTGTGTTCACAGGGCTCCCGGGGGTTGCCTCGGCTTCGGCCGACGTGTAAGTTACAAGGCTACTGAAAGATGCTTATAAGTGACGCTCGCGCAACTAGATGAGGATACAGCGAGAATGGGTTTTGACAAGCAGGCCGTGCTGACGCAGCACCGGGTCCACGAGACGGACACCGGGTCGGCCAAGGTGCAGATCGCGCTCCTCACCGAGCGGATCAACTCCCTGACGGATCATTTCCGCACGCATTCCAAGGACCATCACAGCAGGCGCGGCCTGCTGAAGATGGTGGGCCAGCGTCGCCGGCTTCTGACCTACCTCAAGCGGCGGGATCTGCCGACCTACCGCGCGCTCATCGAGCAGCTGGGACTCCGGCACTAACCTGCGCGGTCCGACACGGGCGCCCCGACGGAGCACTGGGGCGCCCGCTTCGCATTCGTGTGCTCCCGCTCTACTTACTGAAGGCTACTGTGCATCGCATCGAAACTGAATTCGCCGGCCGTCCGCTCATCATCGAATCCGGCCGCATGGCCAAGCAGGCCGCCGGCTCCGCGCTGGTCCGCTACGGCGACACCGTCGTGCTCGCCGCCGTGACCCTCTCCTCCAACACCTCGACCCTGCCGTTCTTCCCGCTCACGGTGGAATACCGGGAGAAGACCTACGCCGCCGGCAAGATCCCGGGCGGCTTTCTCAAGCGGGAAGGCCGGCCGAGTGACTCGGAGATCCTCTCCGCCCGGGTGATCGACCGGTCGATCCGGCCGCTCTTCCCCGAGGGCTTCCGCAACGAGGTGCAGGTCTTCGCGACGGTGCTGTCCGCCGACCAGGAGAACGACGCCGATGTGGTGGCCGTGGTGGCCGCGTCGCTGGCGCTGAGCCGCTCGCCCACTCCCTGGAACGGCCCGATCGCCGGGGTCCGGGTGGGCCGGGTGGACGGCAACTGGATTCTGAATCCCACCTTCCAGCAGCTGGAGTTCTCCACCATCGACCTGACCGTCTGCGGCACCGAAGACTCGGTCGTCATGGTGGAAGGCGGGGCCCTGGAGGTTTCCGAGGCCGAGATGCTCGAGGCGCTCTAGGTGGCGCAGAAGGGTATCAAGGAGCTCATAGTCCTGCAGAAGAAGCTGCTGGCGAAGTTCGAGGTGAAGAAGCTCGAGTGGAGCCGGCCGGAGCCGAACGCCGAGATCGTGGCTCAGGTCCGGGAACTGGCCGAGAAGGCCATGGGCCAGGCGATCAACGCCAAGGACAAGGCGGGCCGCGCGGCCGGCGTGAAGGCGGTGAAGGAGGAGGTCCTGGCCAGACTGGTCGAGGCCCATCCGGAGTCGGTGAAGGAGATCGCCGGAGAGCTGGACGAGATCGAATACCGGGTCATGCGGGCCCAGGTGCTGGACAAGGGCGAGCGGGTGGACGGGCGGGATCTGGACACCATCCGTCCGATCAGCATCGAGGCCGGCCTGCTCCCGCGGACCCACGGATCGGCCCTGTTCACCCGGGGCGAGACCCAGGCACTGGTCGCGGTCACGCTGGGGACCTCGGACGACGAGCAGCGGATCGACAGCATCAACGTGGCGGGTGAGACCACCAAGTCGTTCATGCTGCACTACAATTTCCCGCCCTATTCGACCGGCGAAGTCCGGCCGATCCGCGGCACCAGCCGCCGGGAGATCGGGCACGGGGCTCTGGCCGAGCGGGCGCTCCAGCCGCTCCTGCCGGCGTACGAGGATTTCCCCTACACCCTCCGGATCGTGTCCGAGATCCTGGAGTCGAACGGGTCCTCCTCCATGGCGACGGTCTGCGGTGGCAGCCTGGCGATGCTGGATGCGGGCGTTCCGCTCAAGGCGTCCTGCGCGGGCGTGGCGATGGGCCTCGTCAAGGAAGGCAAGAAGGTCGCCGTGCTGACCGATATCCTGGGGTCGGAGGATCACCTGGGCGACATGGACTTCAAGGTCGCGGGTACCACCCAGGGCATCACCTCGATCCAGATGGACATCAAGATCGAGGGGCTCGACCTGGGCATCATGGAGGACGCGCTGGAGAAGGCCCGCAAGGGCCGGATGCACATCCTCAAGGAGATGGCCAAGGTCCTGAAGGCGCCGCGGGCGGAAATGTCGCCCTACGCGCCCCGGATCATCACCATCATGATCAAGCCGGACCGGATCGGCGACGTGATCGGCCCCAAGGGCAAGACCATCCGCGGCATCCAGGATCAGACCGGCGCCCGGATCAACATCGAGGACAGCGGCCAGGTGACCATTGCCGCCGTGGGCGGCGAAGCCGGCGAACGGGCCCGGAAGATGGTCGAGTCGCTGGTCGCGGAGCCCGAGGTCGGGACGATCTACGAGGGACCGGTCAAGAGCACCACGGCCTTCGGGGCGTTCGTGGAGATCCTCCCCGGCGTCGAAGGACTGCTGCACATCAGCGAGCTGCAGCACGCCCGGACCGAAAAGACCGAGGATGTCGTCAAGAAGGGCGATGTCGTCAAGGTCAAGCTGATCGAAGTGGATGAGCGCGGCCGCATGCGGTTGTCCCGGAAGGCCCTTCTGCCCAAGGAGTGACGGTGGAGACCGTCCGCCTGGACGAGGGACTCCATCAGTCCACCGCGTCCAACGGCCTCACGATCCTCACCGAGCTCCTGCCCGGAGTCCGGTCGGTCGCGGCCGGCATCTGGATCCGTTCTGCCAGCGCCCATGAGCCCCGTCCGCTCATGGGCGTTTCGCACCTGCTGGAGCACATGGTGTTCAAGGGCACCGAGCGGCGCACGGCGCGGCAGCTCGCCATGGAGCTCGAGATGCGGGGCGGGAGCCTCGACGCCTATACCAGCCGGGACCACACCAACTACCAGGCCCACGTGCTGGATCAGGATCTGCCCTGCGCGGTGGATGTCCTGACCGACCTGGTGCGCCGGCCCCTGCTGCGGGAGAGCGACCTCGAGCTCGAGCGCAATGTGGTTCTGGAAGAGATCAGCATGGTCGAGGACACCCCGGACGACCTGGTGTTCGATCTGCTGGCCACCCGGCTCTGGCCCGAGCACGGCTACGGCTACTCCATCCTCGGCACCCGGGACACCGTCGCGTCGCTCCGGGCGGACGATCTCCAGGCCACCCACCGGGCCGGGTACTATCCGGCCAACTGCGTCGTGGCCGCCGCGGGCAACGTCCGGCACGAGGACGTGCTGGCCCTGCTGGAGAAGGAAGGCTGGCTGGCCGACGGACGGCCCGGAACCCCCCGGCCCACGGTGGGCGGGGCCCCGGCGG
>JBFXBG010000121.1:0-12521 GCA_050183505.1 Gemmatimonadales bacterium
GTCGGCAGCGGCGCCGTCGGATCCAGCACCGTCCCGCGGCCGGTGATCTCGACCGAGGTGAGCTGGCCCACGTTGTCATAGTTCGACGCCGGGGCCCGCGGCACCACCGGCTTGGTGAGCCGGCTGGACTCGATGTTGGCCGGCCCCGACTGGAACGAATTGATGTCGAAGGCCGTGACGGTATAGAAATACCGGAAGCTGTTCCGGACGGTGCCGTCGACGTACACGAAGGGCACGCCGGTGTCCGACAGATCCGGACAACCCGACGGGGCGCACGAGCCCGAGCCGCTCTTGCCCGAGACGGCCGTATCCGCGCTCAGGATGATCGCGTCGCCGGTGGCCAGTTCCTGCCGGTTGCCCAGGATGACCTGCACGATGGGCCCGACCAGCGGCACATCGACGTGGGCCGTCCGCGGGGTGCCGGGAGCAATCGGATCGAAGGTGATGGGACAGCCACTGGTGATGCCCAGTTCCGGCGCGCAGGTCGGGGTCGGGTTGACCTGGCCCGCGAAATCGGAAATGAATGTCCCGGAATAGTCGTACTGGGCAATCAGGGTCAGCGCGTTCGGGGCGTCCACCCGGCCCCGGTAGATCCGGTACCCTTCGACGTCAAACTGCCGGTAGTTCGGATCGTACAGGGCGTTCGGCGAACCATTGACCGTCGCCTGCGAGGCGATGGCATAGAACGGGTCGCCCAGCGTCTCGCTGGTCGAGGGCCGCCACATCACGGTCACCTTGTTATCGCCGGGGATCAGGAAGAACTCCGGCGGCTCCGGCGCGAACGGCAGCAGGAAGCCGTTGTCGAACACGGTCTGCGCCACGAGCGCCTTCCCCAGCAGCGAGCCGGGCACGACCTTGAACTCATCCTGGGTCAGGACGCCGTCGTCGTTCAGGTCCCGCGCGCCCAGGAAGCCGGTGATCGAGTCCAGCGTGTTGACGTTGCCGCCGAACGTGGTCCCCGGGCCGGTCGGGGCGCCGATCGCAAACGGATCGCCCATGCCGGCGATGAGGGTCTCATTGCCCGGCTTGATGTCGCAGGACGGGCAGGCGGCGGTGCCGCCGACGGCGACCGGGGCGGCGAACAGATACGCCACCACGATCGAACCGAAGCCGCCCGGCGCCAGGGTCAACGGCCCGGACGACTGGAAGAACCGCATGTCGAACGGCGACTGCTGCCGGATGAAGCAGATCTTGGTCGCCTGCGGGTCGAACGAGCAGGTCGGGTCACCCGCCGCCGGATTCACGTTGCCCGAGATGTAGCGATAGAGCTGGGTCGTGTTCTGCGGATCGACGAAGTCGCCGCCGTTGGTGGTGTTGGAGAAGAGCGTCAGGCCGGCCTCGACGCCGGGCGCGATCTCGGGGCTCTTGAGGTACTTCACCCCGACGAACCCGGTGCCCGCGAAGAACGGGGGCGAGAAGATCGCCGGGTCGAAGTCCCAGCCCTGGAACTGCGAGAAGGTGTGTTCGTAGGTGTTGCCCAGCGCGAACGGCACGTTGACGCCGGCGTAGTTCTGACCGGCATCACCCACGTCCATGTCCGCCGAGAAGTTGGCGTACATGTTTTCGATGGTGTACCCGCCGTCCGGAATCGAAATCCCGAACGCCGCCTCGTTCCGCTGCTGGAAGCTCTGCGCGGACTGGATCAGGAGGTCCCGCATGCCGGGACGCACCGCCGCGTAGTCGGCCGCGTTGACCGAGGTGATGTTGTAGAACGTATAGATGAAGTAGATGATGTCTTCATTGCCCGAGGGGAAGTTCCACCCCATGCCCCGCTGCTCGATCAGCACGCCGAGCGGGTGGGGGCGGCCCGCGGTCAGACCCGGGTTTCCGTCCCAGGAGAGCCACCACACATCGCCCTGCGAACCGGCGACCCGGCCCTGCAGCAGGGTGTTGAACAGATCCGCGGTCGCGTCGCCGAAGGGGACCCGGGCGGCCAGCGCAACGGGATCCGTGGTGCCCTGGTCGCAGCCGGTGGGCGGCGGACCGGGGGGGCAGATGAACGCGGCGTCGTCCAGGTTGGTGGTGTTGTAGATCGGCTGGACCTGCTCGCCGTGCTGGGTGGTGCCCTTCGGATCGAAGAAGAAGGCGCCGGTGGTGTCGCCGGCCCAGGAACCGCCGTCCGATCCGATGATACCGGCGATCTGGACGCCGGAATTGAACACATACTGGTCGGCCGTACCCTTGGGCCAGAAACCGCCGCCGATGGTCGAGGAGTTGGTCGAGTCGACGCACACCTCGCCCGTGGCGCTCAGGCCGCAATAGATGCGGTTGATGGTCATCGCGCCCAGCGGCCGGGCAAACAACCGGAAGCCGCGCCGCGCCTGGGCACCCGGCTCCGGCTTGGCTGCCGCGACCGTCGGGGTCAGGGCCGCGATGGCCAGGGCCAGAAGCCCTGCCAGCATCACGCCCCTCTTACGAAATAGTGAGTGCATTGCATCCTCTCTCGATCTGAAAGCCCGAGGGCTGCCGGCCGGACGCCGTCTCGCGCCCGGCCGGACGCCCGGAGAACTAGAAGTTCACTTCGAAGCCGAGCCGCAACCGCCGGGGTGCCGCCGTGAAGGCGTAGATGCCCCGGCCTCCATCGAAATAGCTGGCGTCGGACGCCTTGACCTGTTCGGCCAGGGAGAAGACACCGTCCCCGTTGCCGTAGCGCTGCTCGGCCCGGATCAGGTAGACGCAGTTGGGCGTCGAGGGCTGCCCCTGGGAGTTGACCCAGTTGCCGCAGCCGCTGGCGCCGGCCCCGCCGAAGGTCAGGTCGATATCGCCGCTCGCCAGGTCATACAGCGAGTTGGCGTTGGCTTCGGCTGCCCAGCCGGAGCTGTCCTGGCCCACGTTCTGGAGCCGCTCGGTCTCGTTCCGCACGTCGTTCGTGGTCGCGAAGACCGACAGGATGTTCTTGAAGTTCAGGATGTTGCGGGCATCGAGGTACGCGGTGATATCCAGCCCGCGGATCGCGAAAGCCTTGGTGAACTTCATGTCCAGCTGCTTGAACGAGGGTTCGCGGGCGCCGAAGAAATCGCCCTCGAACTCGCGCGAGCAGACGCCGCCGGAGAACACGCTCTCGTTGCCGCTCTCGGCCGGGCAGCGGGTGTAGGCCCGCCCGGAGGAATAGCGGAACAGCGCGGTGATCCCGACACCCCGCATGATCGACCCCAGCGTGGTGCCCTCTTTCCAGTCGCTCGGCACGTTCAGCGCGAACGATCCGGTCAGGTTGTGCGGCCGGCTGTTACGGGTGGAGAAGATGCCCTGCGGCGGAGGCTGATTGCCGCCCGAGATCTGGTTGATGATCCGCGACCCGAAATTGATGTAGGTGAACGGATCGGAGCCGGTGTTCTTGGCGTCCTGGAACGTGTAGGCGATGACGCCGTTGAAGAACCGGCCGATACGACGGTCGAGCCGGAGGTCGATACCGCGGGTGTTGCCGAAGTCGGCGTTGGTGAAGATCCGGATATCGACGTTCTCACCCTGCCGCTGCGGGTCGCCGAAGGAAACCAGCCGGCCGGCCGCGTTGGACAGGTTGTCCCGGTTGTAGGCCGAGATGTCCAGCACCATGTCGTCGCTGAACGCGTGCCGGATGCCGAACTCGAAGGAGATGGTCTTCCCGAAATCGAGGTCGGAGCCGTACACGTGGTTGGTGTTGGTGATGCGCAGGTCGGTGTTGATGCCGCCCAGAATGATGTTGAAGTCGGGCGCCTGCACCTGGTGCGCGTAGGACAGCCGGAAGTTGGTCCGGTCCGTCACCGGGAACGACACCTGGATGTGCGGGCTCAGGTAGTCGTGGCTCGGATCCTTCTGGAACTGGACCAGCGGCATGCCGTTGAAGGTGCCGCCGCCGGCGCCGTAGGACGACGGCGTCGGGAAGTAGCTGTAGGTCAGGTACGAGGAGTGACTGGACACCGTGTCCAGCACGAACGGCCGGCTGGCGCGGGAATCGTACCAGTCGTACCGCAGGCCGCCCACCACCACCACGTCACCGAGGTCGAGCCGGTCTTCCAGGAAGGCCGAGTACCGGAGCGGGCTCTCGATGAAGGCGTCGGAGAAGGCCTGGCTGGTCAGGCTGTGGAAGTAGCTGCTGATGTCATAGTGGGTGTACTCGCCGCCCAGCTTCAACCGGTTGTACCGGTCGAACTGCCAGTCGACGTTCCCCTTGAAGACCCAGCGCTTCTCCTTGTACATGGTCAGCGTGCCGGTCGGCCCGCCGCCCTCGGCGCCGCCCAGCAGCCCGTAGGCGCTGTTGCGGTACTCGTTGACCGTCGCGTACTGCGCGGTGTTCTCCAGCTCGAGCGGTGAGCGACGGCTGCCCGGGGTGTTGTTCCGGTAGTTGTCGATCAGCTCCTGATTGAGCGGGAAGTTGTCGAAGTTGAAGAGGAAATCCAGGCCGCCCAGCATGAACCCGCCGAAGGGATCCCGGGTGTCCAGTTCGGACTGCCGGGTCAGGATGCTGCCCAGCCGGCTGTTGGTCTGATAGGACACCGCCAGATCCAGCGCCAGGGCCCGGTCGGCCGACCGGGTCAGGTTCTGGGTCCAGCCCAGGGTCAGGACGTCGCTGTTGACCTGCACGCCGGTGCTGTTGGTCGGCAGGGTCGAGTTGTACCCCCGGGCCGACGTCCGGGTGCCGTTCCACGACAGGAAGACCCGGTTACCGGTGCCGAACGTATAGCTCAGCTTGGCGGTCGACTGGAGGTTGGTCTGGGCATTTCCCGGAATCCGGGCACCGAGGCAGCTCAGACCGTAGTTGTCCCGGATCTGGGCGTTGGAACTGCCCGAGAAGGCGTCGCACTGACCCCGCGCGAGCGCGAAGTTCTGCACGTCCACGAAGGTCGTGTCCGCATTCGGATCGTTCAGCGCACTGGGCACGGCCACGGTGGTGTCCACGCCCGCCGGGATGAACGAGTTGAAGTTCTGCGCATCGAAGCCCTGCTCGGGGGACTGCTGGCCCTCGAGGATGCCCGACACGAAGAACCGCAGGTTGGTGATGCCGGTCGGGCCGCCGAGGCTCGCCTTGAGGCGGTTGAACCCGTTGCTGTGGTTCACGCCGAAGGGCTCGTCGGTCTCGTAGCCGAAGGACCCCTGGAAGGTGGGGCCGCCGGAACGGGTTTCGACCGCGATGATGCCGGACTGCGCGTTGCCGAATTCGGCCGAGGAGGCGCCGGTCGTGATTGAGGCCTGCTCGAACGCGTTGGTCGCGATGTCCACCCCGGTGGAAATGGCGCTGGAGGTGGTCGACCGGAAGCCGGTGCCGCGGTATCCCGGAGTCACCGGCACGCCGTCGACGTAGGTCGAGGCTTCGTCGGTCCGGCCGCCGCGGATGTTGAGCGTGCCGCCGCCCGGGCTCGACACCACGCCCGGCTGCAGGGCCAGCACGTTCTCGATCCGGTCCGCCGGCAGCTTGTCGACGAACTCGCCCGACAGCCGCTGCTTGGTGGCGACCTCGTCTCGAGGCACCAGCGGCTCCCGGACCTCCGTCACGGTGATTTCATCCACCACGAACGGCGTCTGCTCCAGCTGGAGGTCGACCGTCTGGGTCTGGCCCGACAGGACGCGGACGCCCTGGGCCTCCGACCGCTTGTAGCCGACGAACGCCGCCCGCACCGTCACCGCACCCACCGGGACGTTGTTGAAGAAGTAGTAGCCCTGATTGTTCGTCAGGGTCGCGAACGCGGTGCCGACAATCGTCACCTGTGCGTTTGCGATCGGCGCACCGGTCTGGTCACGGACCCTGCCTTCGATCTTACCAGTCCCCTGGGCATAGAGCGCGCCGGCTCCCATTGCCAGGGCGACTGCCGCGAGCGCGAACCACCGCGCCATGCGGGCGAAGGCGCCAACACAGCTTTGTTTCATGAGGACGTCCTCCAAAGGCGTGAACACTAGAGAGACAACCGACAGACAGATCCTGCGAACCTGCAAGCACACTCGCCCCAGGGACCTGCCTGGGAGCGATCATGCGACTGCGCTGAAACTTGTCCCGCTGAAGAGGATGCTGCGGCTTGAGTTGTCTTAGGAAACGCCGGACGCCGACCGCGGCCCGGTCGGGGACTTCAATATGAAGACCGCAAAAACCCGTGTCAAGGAAGTGTCACAGACCGAAATGGTTTCAGGCCGAATCCGTAACTGTCTGAAACGACACGAGATGTGCGGATATTCGCGAAGATGCGCCCTGTCACAGCTCTGGACGCGGACCGTAAGATCCACCCGGATGGAAAATTGTCAAGGTGAGACGGCCGGGACGGCCGGGACGGCCCCCTCGGCAAGAGCCCGCCGCTACGGGACAATCAGATCCACCTGCGGCTCGGCCGGAGTCACCTGGGGTCCCTTGGGACCCAGATGGACATTCACCTCGCTCCGGACACCGAACCGGCCCGTCAGATAGATCCCCGGCTCCACCGAAAACCCCACTCCCGTCTGAAGTTGCCGATCATCGTGGGTCTCGTAATCATCCAGATGCGGGCCCGAGCCATGAAGGTCCCGATCGATCGAGTGTCCTGTACGGTGGACAAAATAATCCCCGTAGCCCGCCTCCGTGATGACCCCGCGCGCGGCCCGGTCCAGCTCGTATCCGCAGACCGGCCGGCCGGCGGCCACGCCCTCCCGCAGCGCCGTGATCGCGGCATCCCGGGCATCCCGCACCGTGCGCCAGACCTTCTCCACCTCCGCCGGCACCCGGCTCCCGGCGAAACCCATCCAGGTCTGATCGGCGAACACGGTGGTGGTGCTTCCCCGGCCACCCCACAAGTCGAGCAGGACCACATCCCCTTCCCGGAGTTCGGCATCCTTGCCTTCCTCCGGCTCATAGTGCGGGTTGGCGGCATTGGCGCCGAAGCCGACGATGGGCGGGGTGGTGAGCTTGAGCCCGCGGGATTCCATTGCCGCGATGACTTCCCGCTGCAGGACGGTCTCCCGGAGCCCGCTGCCTCCCGCCTTGACCGCCCGGGCCAGCGCCGCCCGGGCAATCTCGGCCAGCGCCTCGGCGGCATAGAGGTGATCCTCGAGTTCCCCCGCGGTCCACCCGGCCGCGAACCGGGTGACCAGTGGCGCGGAGGAAACCACCTTGGCACCCAGGCGCTGCAGCAGACCCACCACGCCCCAGGGAACCCGGTCGAGATAGGGCACGGCGTCGTCGGCCGAGATCTCCATGGCCACCGTCTTCCCGGCGACCAGCGGCTTCAGCGCCTCGTGCAGTTCCTGCCACCTGGCATAGGGAACGATCGTCCCGGGGAAACCCTCCAACGGCTGCATCTCGATCTTGTGCGCGACCGCTACCGGCTTGCCGCTCCTGGGCAGCATCACGAACAGCCGCCGGGTGCCCATCCCCCCCAACGCCAGCATCCGGGCCGCCACCGGGTTCAGTCCATGAAAATCGAAAATGAGCCAGGCATCGGCGCCCAGCTGCTCGAGCGCCGCCTTCAGTGCGGCGCGGTCGAGTGTCGCAAGTGCACTCATTCGTAAGCTCCCGTCTGGATGCCCCGCCACTGGCAGGACTCGTCGCCCCGAGCCCGGCAGCGCTGGTGCAGCATGGCGCCTTCGAATCCCACCTGGGCTCGCAAGAGTTCCCCGAAGGCCGCGCCGTAGAACGCGCAGCCCTTGCCGGTTGCCGCCACTTTGGCCGAGAGCGGCGAATCGACCCGGGCTTCGGCCTCCGCCCGTGCCAGCGTCAACGTCCCGCCCAGGATCCGGCGCGCGGCCCGCGCCGCGGCACCGAAGCCGACCCGGCGGGAGACGAATCCCGGCGTGGCGGACACCAGCGCACGGACCGGCAGTCTCACTGCCCGGCCCGCATGACGCGCCGCCCGCCGGCCGGCATCGGCAAAGACCAGCTCCGCATCCGGCCGGCGATCGACCAGCCGGAACACGGACATCGCCTCGGCCTGACTCACGGTCCCGTCCCCTCGCGCCGTTTCCTCGTACCGCTGGATCTGGGCCGCCACCGTGGGGCTGAGGCCCAGCCGCTTGGCCACCAGTTCACCGGCCAGCTCGGAGAGACCGTCCTCCACGGGCGTGTCCAGGTTCCGGATGGCTTCGAGAAGGCTCAACGGAATGATTGCGTGGACCATGAGTGAAGGGTGAGACCGCAGGGAAAGTAATAGAGAAGGTGGAGAAAGTGGGGGCCGGGGTCGTGGGAAGGCCGCTGCGCCGGCCACGACGACTGCCCCGCCGCTCCTCCCACTATACTTCCGTGCATGTCCAATTCCCCTGCTCGCGCCGCCTTCGACCGGGAGATCCTCCCGCAGCTGGACCTGCTGTATCGGGTCGCGCTGCGGTACACCCACGACCCGGCGCGGGCCGAAGACCTGGTCCAGGATACGATGCTCAAGGCCTACCGGGCCTGGGACCGCTACCAGCCGGGAACCAGTCCCCGGGCCTGGTTGTTGGCCATCATGCGGAACACGTTCATCAATCAGTACCGGGCCGCGAAGCGGGCGCCGGTACCGGTGGACCTGGACCGGCTCGAGGCGCAACCCGTCTACGACGCGATCGAGGACTCCGACCCGGAGGGGCAGTTCTTCTCCAGTATCGTGGACGAACGGATCCTGCAGGCGCTGGATGCCTTGCCGGCCGAGTTCCGGGAAGTCATGGTGCTGAGCGACATCGAAGGTCTTCCCTATGCGGAAATCGCCGAGGCGCTCGACGTACCAATGGGAACGGTGAAGTCCCGGCTGTTCCGGGCCCGCCGGCTCATGCAGCAGGATCTGCTGGAGCACGCCATCGAGATGGGATACATCAAGCCCCGGAGCGCCACTCCATGATGAACTGCGACGACGCCAAGCGTCTGCTCCTGGACTACCTGAAGCAGGAGCTGACTCCCGAGGTCACGGGCGAAGTCCGGGAGCACCTGGAGCGCTGCCGCCCCTGCGAATGGCACGAGCGCTTCGAGCGCAACTTCCAGCGCCTGCTGGAAACCCGGCTGCGCGGCGAGTGCTGCCCGGACCAGCTGAAGCAGCGAATCGTGGAACAGCTGAAGGGTGAGAAGTGAGAAGGGAGAAGGAAGAAGGAATCGAGTGAGCCTTCCTCCCCGGAAAGCAAGGCATGTCGCCCTTCTCACTGCTTACGTCTCACCTCTGGCTGGCCGTTGCCCTTTCGGCCGCCGTGTCGGTCCTTGCCTGGCTGTTCCGCTCCCTCACCCGCGGCGGCGCCGTGGCGGCGTTTCTGGTCGGCACCATCATCCTGGCCGTCGGGGGCTGGGCGGGCGGTGTGGTGCTGGCCGTCTTTTTCGTCGGCAGCAGTGTGGCGGGCCGGCTTGCCCCGGAGCCGTCCGCCGCACTGGGCGCCAAGGGGGAACGCCGTGACGGGCTGCAGGTCCTGGCCAACGGTGGCGCTGCGGTTCTGGCCATGGGCCTCGAGTGGATCCGGCCCGGGGCTGGGGTGTGGGCCCTGTCGACTTCGCTCGCCGCGGCGGCGGCGGACACCTGGGCCACGGCAGCGGGTGCCTGGAACCCGAGCCCCCCGCGCCTGATCCTCACCGGGCGTCGGGTTTCGCATGGAACCAGCGGCGGCATTACATGGTATGGATCAACCGGGGGGCTCATCGGGGCAGCCACGGTCGGTGCCGCGGCCGCGATGGTCTTCCGGACCCCGATACTGCTCCCGGCGGCAACCGGCATAGGTTTCCTCGGAATGCTGCTGGATTCGGTGCTGGGGGCGTCCGTTCAGGGACGGTTCCGCTGTCCTGCCTGCGGCAGCTTGGGAGAATCCCGGGTCCATCACTGTGGCTCCCGGGCCGTGCGGATTGGAGGCTGGTCCTGGGTATCCAACGATCTGGTAAACATCGCGGCGACTCTGGCCGCCGGCTTCGCGGGCTGGCTGGCCTGGTCCTGGTCGTCCTGATCTGTGCCTGCGACGGTGCCCTCCACCCGGCGGACCCCGGAGCACATCACGGTGGTACCGCCACCGGCGGCGGCGGCGGCGGGGGAGGCGGAAGCGGCGGGGGCGGGGGGACCGGCGGAGGCGGAGGCGGGAGTACCGTCCAGGTGCTGGCAGGCACCTGGAGAAACACGATCCTGCTGCGCCAGGACAACGATGTCGTCACTGTGACGACGACCTGGACCTTCCAGACTCCGGGGGACTGCAACCGGACCGTGGAAACCCGGTCGGTCGCCGCCGGCGTCCCCCTGGTGAGCTCACGCGACTGCACCTGGAGCGCGTCGGGCGGGTCACTCACCGTGATCTATTCCGGCAACACCACCGGCGTGACGTTCACGGTGGCACTGGTGAGTTTTTCACCGGACGCCCTGCTCCTCGGCGGCATCCGGTTCGACCGGATCGGCTGACGCGCCCCCATGGCACCCGGGTCTCCGATCCCCGATCATGTCGACGCCCTGGTCGTCGGCGGCGGCCCGGCGGGCAGCGCCACCGCCACCTGGCTGGCCCGCGGCGGAGTGCGGGTGCTGCTGGTCGACCGGGCCCGATTCCCCCGTGACAAGGCCTGTTCCGAGTATCTGGGGCCCGGCTGCCTGCTGCACCTCGAGCGGCTGGGAGTACTCTCCGGCCTTCGGGCAGCGGGCCAGCCCCTGGAGGGCACCACGGTCACCGGTCCCGGAGGCGCCCAGCTCACGGGCCTCTTTGAGCAGGCGAGTCCGCCACCGGAGTTCCCGACCGGCCTGTCGCTCCCGCGCCGGATTCTCGATGCCCGGCTGCTGGACGCCGCGCGGGACGCCGGCGTCGCGGTCCGTGAAGACACGCCGGTCGAGGATCTGCTGCGGACCGGATCCCGAATCGAGGGGGCGGTTCTCCGGCAGGAAGCGCTGCTCCGGCCGGTACGGGCCCGGATCGTGATCGGTGCGGATGGGTTGCACTCGCTGGTGGCCCGGCGGATGGGCACCCGGCGCCAGGGCCGGCTGCGTCGAGTCGCGCTTGTCGCGCATGTTGAAGGCGTCGATGGCCTCCAGCGTCGGGCCGAGATGCATGTGGGACGGGAGGGATACGTGGGACTCAACCCGCTGGGGGGAGGCCTCGCCAACGTGGCCCTGGTGGTTCCCCGGCGCCGCGCCCGGGCCGCCCGGGGCCGGGTCGCCCCGTTCTTCTTTGAGGCGCTGGAAACGTTTCCGGGTGTCCGGGGCCGGGTTCCGCGGGAGGGACTGGTCCGGGAGATCATGGCCACGGGGCCTTTTGCGCAGTGGTCCTCGGAGGTCGTCACCGATGGTGCGCTGCTGGTGGGAGACGCCGCCGACTTCTTCGATCCGTTCACCGGAGAAGGGATCTACAGCGCGCTGCTGGGTGCGGAACTGGCGGCCGGGATCGTCGCGGATGCCCTGACCCGGCCGGGCCCGGCCGGCCGGGCGGCGCTCAGGCCCTACATCCGGGCCCGACGGGACGCGTTTCTGGGAAAATGGGCCGTGGAGCGCCTGCTGGGGTATGCCATGCTGTGGCCCGGCCTCTTCAATCGCGCCGTCGACCGGCTGGGCCGGCGGGGAGACATGGCGCATACGCTGCTCGGGGTCACCGGGGACTTCCTCCCGGCCCGGCGCGTGCTCAATCCCCTCTTCATTTCTGCCATGGTGGTGTGACGTGCCGGATGTGGATTCCGCGAAGTTCCGCCAGCTGATGGGCCGCTTTGCCACCGGCGTGGTGGTCATTACCGCCGTGGACCCGCAGGGGAATCCTGCCGGCATGACCGCCAACAGTCTGGCCTCGGTCTCGCTCAAGCCGCCCCTCTTGTCGGTGAGTGTCGACCACGTGGCCGATATGCATCGGACCCTCGGAACCGTGGAGCGGTTCGTCATCAACATCCTGGCGGCGGACCAGGAAGAGCTCTCGCGCCGGTTCGCGGCGGAGCCGTGGAATCGCTTCGACGGAATCGGATTCCAGCGGACCCCGGCCGGCCTGGTCATCCTGGACGGCGTTCTGGCTCACATCGAGTGCGAGAAGTTCGCCGCCCATGCCGCCGGGGATCACACGATCTACCTGGGCCGGGTGGTCGGCGGCGCGTCCTGGGACCGGGAGCCGCTCCTGTATTACCGCGGCGGGTACGCCAACCTGGCACGCGCATGAGCATTGCCCTGGCCGACTTCGGCAGCGAAATCCTGGACGATCCGGCGGCCGATCCCGCCATCGTGCGGGAATCGCTCCGGAACATCGCCCGGTCCAACCGCTGGTTCGGCGGGCGGGGGGCGGTGCGCTTCGGGCTGGCCCAGTTCGCGCAAGGCGGCCGGGCAACAATTCTCGATATCGGAACCGGCCTGGGCGATCTCCCGCGGGACCTGGTCCGCTGGGGCGCGCGGCGCGGATGGCCGCTGGTCCCGGTGGCGGTCGACCGGAGCCTTGAGGCCGCCCGGCTCGCGGGTACGGCGGGGATACCGACCGCGGTCGCCTGCGCCGGCGCACTGCCGGTGCGGGATGGCAGCGTGGACATCGTCTTATTGAGTCAGCTGCTGCATCACCTGAGCCGGGACGCGGCGGCCGGCCTGCTGCGGGAGTGTGCCCGGGTGGCGCGCCGCGGGATCGTGGTGGCGGACCTGCGGCGGCACCGTCTGGCGGTCGCCGGGTTCTGGCTCGGCTCGCGGCTGCTCCGATTCGACGCCGCCACC
>JBFXBG010000122.1:0-12238 GCA_050183505.1 Gemmatimonadales bacterium
TGCTCTTCCGATCTCACCCGCCACCCAGAGCGAACCCGTTCACCGCGGCAATCACCGGTTTGCCGCACCGCTCCAGCCGCCGGAAGACCGCCTGGCCGGTCAGGGCCCGCTGTTTCCCGTCGAACGGTCCCTGGCGGGACAGCTCGGCGATGTCGGCACCGGCCACGAAGGCCTTGGCCCCGGCGCCGGTGAGGATGGCGCCCCTGATCCCGGCGTCCTTTTCCAGCCGGCCCACTGCGTCACCCAGCTCGGTGATGACCGTGTCGTTCAAGGCGTTCAGTTTGTCCGGCCGGTTGATGGTGATCCGGGCGATGCCGTTGCTGATGTCGAAGAGAAGTGTGGAGTAGGGCATGGGAGTCGAGGAGTCGAGGAGTCGAGGAGCCGGGGAGCCGGGGAAAAGATAACCCCGGTCC
The DNA here is from genome assembly GCA_050183505.1 of Gemmatimonadales bacterium. Classification (GTDB taxonomy): domain Bacteria; phylum Gemmatimonadota; class Gemmatimonadetes; order Gemmatimonadales; family GWC2-71-9; genus JBFXBG01. The sequence continues at coordinate 414 of JBFXBG010000122.1, forward strand.
AGTGCCCTGGAGATGCCCGGACGGGCTTCGAATCTGTTGCTTCGAGGCAACGCTTCGGCACACCGTTGGCGCGCCTCCCGGGTGCAGGGATTCGCGCTGATGCGGCTACTACAAGTCAAAATACTAGACGATTTACTGCACCTGCTTGTGCGATTTAACAATTTGTATAACAACATGTTAGGTACTGTAATCTAGCTATAAGTGTCAACTTAGTATTCGAAAATGCCGATCATGGTATCCCGTTTGCGATGTCGTTTTCCTGACTTGGTCCCGGTGCCTCCACCCGAAGGTCTGGAGGCCGCACATCTTGGAAGCGAGAGGAACCGATGACGTCACGGCGTTTGTGGGTCTCGATGCTCCTGGCGGTTCTGGTCCTCGGCGTGGGCAGCTGCACGTCGGACCGGCAGGACATGATTGCGGGTCCTTCGAACCAGAGCGTCAGTCCCGATCTCGGCTCGGGGCTGCTGGGGACCGGGATCGGAGAGGGTCTGCTCTCGTGCCGGCCCCTGCCGTACGCGGTCACCCGGCAGGCGGTCGGCCCGGAGGGTGGGGTGCTACGGGTCGGGCCGCATGTCCTGGTGATCCCCCGGGGGGCGCTGCGGACGACCGTCACGATTACCGCGGAGGCCCCGTCCGACCGGGTCAACTCGGTCAGGCTCTTTCCGGAAGGCCTGCATTTCGCGGACGGTCATCCCGCGCGGCTCACCCTGAGTTACAGCAACTGCTCGTTGCTCGGCCGGCTGCTGCCCAAGCACGTCGCCTATACCACGGACGATCTCCGGATCCTGGCGCTGCTCCTCTCCATCGACGACCTGCTGCACAAGCGGGTCTCGGCGGACCTGGAGCACTTCTCCCGTTATGCCGTAGCCTGGTAGGCCGGACCCATGGCTGAACCGCGAGCGACACCCGCGTTCCCGGGCGCCCCGGCCCGATTGGGGTCGCCGCCCGCCGCCGACTGGCTGCAGGCGGCCCGGTGTCACGAACAGGCCGGCCGGGTTTCGGAGTCGATGGCCGCCTACGAGGCCGCCATCGCCCGGGGCCGGGAGAGCGGGGAAGGCGCGGTCCTGGCCGAGGCGCTCCGCCGGCTCGCGGTCCTGCGGCATCACCGGAACGAGTCGGACGCGGCCCGTCTGTTGTGTCACCGGAGTCACGGAGTCGCGGTCGCCATAGGAGACTCCTCGCTCGCGGCCGAGGCCCTGAACTCCCTTGCCGGGATCGACTTCGAGACCGGAGAGATGGCGGCCGCGCGGGACAAGTTCACCCAGGCGCTCGAGCTGGGAGCGGAGAGCCTGGAACTGCGGGGGCGCATTCTCCAGAATCTCGGGATCCTCGCCAACGTCCAGGGAGACTGGAACGCGGCCCGGGACTACTACCGGCAGTCGCTGGAGGCCTTCCAGGGTGCCGGCAACGACCGCGGCTGCGCCATCGCGTTTCACAACCTCGGGATGATCAGTGCCGACCGGCACGACTGGGATGCGGCCGACCGGTATTTCGAGCAGAGCCGGGCGCTGGCCGAGCGGCTGGGTGATGTTCATCTCCGGGGGCTCTGCCTGCTCAACCATTCGGAAGTCCACATCGCCCGCCAGCAGTACGAGCGCGCGCGGGACGGGGCCGAGACCGCGCTGCAGATCTTCGATCAGCTGGGAACCCGCCTCGACAAGGCCGACGCGTACAAGGCCCTGGGGGTGGTCTACCGGGAGATCGGCCGCCACGCGCTGGCCGAATCCCGGCTGCGTCAGTCGATCGACCTGGCGGTCGAGACCGGTTCGATTCTCAGTGAGGCCGAGGCGTCACGGGAACTCGCCATCCTGTATCAGTCCATGGGACGGAATCAGGACGCGTTGCGGCTGTTGAATGCGGCGCACCGGCTGTTCCAGCGGCTGGACGCGCGGGTCGACCTGGTGGATGTCGACGGCAAGGTCACCGATCTGGAAAACACCTTCCTGGCGGTGGTGCGGGAGTGGGGGCAGTCGATCGAATCGGCCGACGGCTACACCTTCGGACACTGTGAACGGGTCGCGGGCTACGCGCTGGCGGTGGCGGCCGCGCTCGGGCTGGATGAGTCCGATCAGACCACGATCCGGCTGGGCGCCTACCTGCACGACGTGGGAAAGGTCAGGGTTCCGCACGAGATCCTCAACAAGCCCGGCGCCCTCACGCCCGAGGAGTTCGAGATCATCAAGATGCATCCCGTCTGGGGCCTGGAACTTCTGGCCGCGGTCGAGTTCCCCTGGGATCTGAAGCCGATCATCCGGTCGCACCACGAACGCTACGACGGCACCGGGTATCCTGACCGGCTCCAGGGAGACGAGATCCCCCTCGGGGCGCAGATCATCTGCATCGTGGATGTGTACGACGCACTGACCACCACCCGGAGCTACCGGGGCGCGTTGTCGCATCGGGAGGCTCTCCAGCGGATGGCGGACTGCAGCCACTGGTGGCGCCCGGACGTGTATCGCGCCTTCCTCACGACCGTCGGTCGCGCGGAGCTGGCCGCATGATCGACGCGCTGGCGGGCCGGATGGAGACCCTCGTGGCGGCGGGGGAGTTCGATGCGGCTCTCCGGGTGTACGAGCTGGCCAATCCGGTTGAGCGGCGTGCCCCGCCGGTCCGGCTGCAGGCGGCGGGCGCCGCCGCACGGATGGGGCGGCTCGATCTGGCGCTCACCCATGCCTTTGGCGCGCTGGAGGGCTTCCGGGCACAGGAAGAAGGGGAAGGATTGTGGCGGGCGACCAATCTCGCCGGCGGCATTGCCCTGGAACGCGGGCACCTGGCCGAGGCCGATGCCTTCTTCCGCGACGCGTTGCGGGTGGCCGAACGGCTGGGGGACCACACCGGCGTGGGACGAGCCTGCAACAACCTTGCGACGGTGGCGCATCAGCAGGGACGGGTCGAAGATGCCGTGCGGCTCTATCGCCGGGCCGCGGCGGCATACGCCGCCCCGCGCGACTGGCGCGGACTGGCGGAAACCCATCACAACCTCGCCCTGGTGTTCCGGCAGGCCGGGCGTGAAATCGAAGCCATCATCGAGACCGCCACGGCCATCCGCTGTGCCAGCGTGCTGGGCGATCCCTCGCTGCAGGCGCTCGCTCTGCTGGGCCGCGCCGAGTTGTATCTGATGCAGGACGATCCGGCCGGCGCGGAGCGCGACATTCTCCGGGCCTCGCGGCTGTCGCGCACCGCGGGTGACCGGTTGACCGCCCTGGATGCGGACCGGCTCCGGGCACTCACGGCCCTGCGGGCGAATCGGCCGGTGGAAGCGTCCGACCTGGCCGATCAGGCGGAGGCCGACGCGGACCGGCTGGGCAGCCTGCTCCTGGCGACGGAGTGCCTGATGGTATCGGCCCTCGCGCGGCTGGCCCTGGGACTCCGGGCGGAAGCCGAATCGTGCCGTTCGCGCGTGCTCACCCGGCTGGAACAACTCGGCGCGCGGCTGATCCGGGAGCGGTTCGAGCAGGAATGGGACAGGGCCGGCGGGGGGTCGGTGGGCTGATAGGGAGTCGAGAGGTCGAGAAGTCGAGAGGTCGAGAGGTCGAGAAGTCGAGAGGTCGAGGGGTCGAGGGGTCGGGAGGCCGGCTGGAGGACAGTCAGGCCCGCAGAGGTGGCGGACTCGAGGTAGATTTCCGTCGATGACGCTCCCTCCCATCATCTCCTGGTCGCCATCGGGTGCGGTCCGGATTCTCGATCAGACCCTGCTCCCCGGCGAGGTCGTCCATCGGGAACTCGGAACCGTCCCGGAGGTGGCCGAAGCCATCCGGCAGCTCCGGGTGCGCGGGGCGCCCCTCATCGGCGTGGCTGCGGCGATGGGTGTGTGTCTGGCCGGCGAAGGAGCCCATGTCACCCGCGACGACGTCGACGCAGCCTGCGACGTCCTGCGCGCCACCCGCCCCACCGCCGTGAACCTCGCCTGGGCACTCGAACGGATGCGGCGGGTGGCCGGGCAGGCGGGCGCCGATCGTGCGCCGCGCCTCCGGGCCGAGGCCGACGCGATCCGCAGCGAGGAATTCGCCCGCTGCCGGGCCATCGGGGAGGCGGGGCTGCCGCTGGTTCCCGACGGCGCCGTCGTGATGACCTGGTGTAACGCCGGTGCCCTGGCGACCGGCGAACTGGGGACGGCGCTGGCGCCGGTCTATCTGGCCCATGCCGCCGGCCGTCGAGTCCATGTCCTCGTCCCCGAGACCCGCCCGCTGCTGCAGGGCAGCCGGCTCACCGCCTGGGAGCTCTCCCGGGCCGGGGTGCCGTGCACCGTCCTGGCCGACAGCGCCGCCGCCGGCCGGCTCGCCCGGGGCGACGTCACCTGCGCCATCGTCGGCGCGGACCGGATCGCCGCCAACGGCGACGTCGCCAACAAGGTGGGCACTTACGGTCTGGCGCTCGCGGCGCGGGCCCATGGGGTGCCGTTCTACGTGGCGGCACCGAGCTCCACCTTCGATCCGGCCACGCCCTCGGGTGCGGAGATCATCATCGAGCAGCGGGCGGACGCCGAGATTCTGGAACTCCGGGGGACCCGGGTCGGCGCGGAGGTCCCGGCCTGGAACCCGGCGTTTGATGTGACGCCGGCGGAACTGGTGGCGGGATACATAACCGAGAAGGGACTGGACCGCACCCGACGGCCGTGACGGCCCGCCCGGCTGCCCTGTCCCCACCCGATGGCCACGGCGGCCGTCGTGGCCGTCCCGGCCGACGGCCACCGTGACGGGGCTCCGATTCGGCGTTAAGCTACTTCCCATGCCCTCCATCCTCGCCCTCGACCAGGGCACCACCGGCAGCACGGCGCTGGTCATCGCCCAGGACGGCCAGGTTCTCGGGCGCGGGTATCGCGAGTTCACCCAGCATTTCCCCCGGCCGGGCTGGGTGGAGCATGATCCCGCCGAGATTATCCGGGTCACGCTCGAAGCGGCGCAGGACGCGCTGAAGGCCTCGGGTGAGACCCCCGCCGGTATCGGCATCACCAACCAGCGCGAGACCGTCGTCCTGTGGGACCGCAGGACCACCCGCCCGGTGTCCAATGCCATCGTCTGGCAGGACCGCCGTACCTCGGCCCGCTGCCAGGAGCTGCGGAGCGCCGGCCTGGAGCCCATGATCCGGGAGCACACCGGGCTGGTGCCGGATCCATACTTCTCCGCGACCAAGCTCGAGTGGATGCTCCGGGACGAGGACCTGCGCCGCAGGGCGGGGAAGGGCGAGCTGGCCTTCGGTACGATCGAGAGCTGGCTGGTCGCCTCGCTCACCGGAGGACGGGTCCACATCACCGACCACACCAACGCCTCCCGGACGATGCTCTATCACATCGGCCGGCGGGACTGGGACGACGAGCTGCTGGCGGTCTTCGGTGTACCGCGGGAGGTCCTGCCGCGGGTGGTCCTTTCCAGCGGTGTCGTCGGCGAGACGGACCCCGCCCTCTTCGGCCGGGCGCTGCCGATTGCGGGCCTCGCCGGAGACCAGCAGGCGGCGCTCTTCGGCCAGGGCTGCTGCCGGCCGGGCGATGCCAAGAACACCTACGGCACCGGCGCCTTTCTGCTGACCCACACCGGCACCGAACGCCCGCGATCCTCCAGGGGACTGCTGTCGACCGTCGCCTGCGGCCCCACGGGAGACCCGGAGTACGCGCTGGAGGGAAGCATCTTCATCGCCGGCGCGGCCGTGCAGTGGCTGCGGGACGGCCTGGGGATCATCGCCCGGGCGGATGAGACCGAAGGTCTCGCGAGCAGCGTTCCGGACTCGGGCGGCGTCGCGTTCGTCCCCGCGTTCGTCGGACTGGGCTCGCCCCATTGGGAGGCCGAGGCCCGGGGCACCATTACCGGGCTTACCCGGGGGACCACCCGGGCGCACCTGGTCCGCGCCGCCCTCGAAGCGATGGCCTTCAGTACGGCGGACCTGCTCGGGGCCATGGAAGCCGACGCCCGTTCGTCGGTGCCGGTACTGCGGGTGGACGGCGGCGCCACCGCCAACAACTGGCTGATGCAGTTCCAGTCCGATGTACTGGGGATCCCGGTCGAACGGCCGGACATGATCGAGACCACGGCCCTCGGCGCGGCCGGCCTCGCCGGCCTGGCCCTCGGCGTGTGGAAGGATATCGGCCAGTTCAGCCAAGCGCGCCACTACCACCGCTTCGAGCCCGCCATGCCGGACGCCGAACGCAACGAACGGCACGGTGAATGGCGGAGAGCGGTGAATGCGGCGTTGGCCTGGGCCAGGGGCGGGTAGGAGGAGTCGAGAAGTCAAGATGTCGAGAAGTCGAGAAGTCCTGGCTCCCTCGACCTCCCGACCACCTCGACCTCTCGACCCTCGACCCCTCGACGCCTCGACCTCTCGACTCCTCATCGACCCCGACTCCCAATCCCATGCTCATCGACTCCGTCCGCACGCTGATTCTCCGTGACCTCGCTCTGCTGCGGCGGGAGGTGGAGGCCTACCCCATCGAGGGACAGCTCTGGGCCCAGCCCCCGGGCATCCCGAACGCGGCCGGCACCCTGGCGCTGCACTGTGCCGGTAACCTGCGGCACTACGTCGGGGCCAGGCTGGGCGGGACGGACTACCTCCGCGACCGCCCGGCGGAGTTCAACCGGCGGGACGTGCCCCGTAAGGAGATCCTGGCGGAAATCGATGCGGCGGCGGCCGATGTCGGCTCGGCCCTGGAGCGCCTGACGGAGGTGGATCTGACCCTGGATTTCCCCGAGGTCGTGGGCGGTGTCCGGGTGGCGACCGGAGAATTCCTGGTGCATCTTGCCGGGCACCTGTTATATCATGTGGGCCAGATCGACTACCACCGGCGGGTGGTCACGGGAGACGCAAAGGGCCTGGGTGCGGTGCGGGTGGCGGATCTGGGTGGTGCGCACCCGGCAGGGGAGTGAACCGACGGACTGACGGACTGACGGACCGACGGACCGTCCGACCGTCTGACCGTCCGACCGTCTGACCGTCCGACCGTCCGACCGTCCGACCGTCCATCACTGATCATCAACCTTCCACCCCGACCTCCGATGTTCGCAACCCAGGTTCGTCAGAAAGACAGCGTTTTCTACTTCGCGTCCTACCCGGCGATCGACCTGCTGGAGAAGGTCCGGTTCATCAGCCGGTTCTATGGGGAGGGCGAACAGATCGCGGCCGAGGAGCCGCCCGCGGGAGACGAGATCGCGGAATTCATCGCCCGGATCGAGCACTCGGAGCAGGCCTTCCAGCGCCGGCTGTCCAAGGCCAAGGTCAAGGCGATCAAGAACTTCTACGAGACCGCCGTGAGCCAGCCGCCCATTCCGGGCACCGTGCTGCTCTATACCTCCGAACGGCTCCGGTTCCAGCCCACGAGCGGTACGGGGGGCGTGGGCGTGTTGACGGAGCCGTCGGGCAAGTTCCTGATCATCGACGGCCAGCACCGGCTGGCCGCGCTCGAGTTCTACGCCAAGGACCGGCCGGAAGAGGCGGCCACCATGGACGTGCCCTGCGTCATCTTCGACGGCAAGAGCGAGGACTTTGCCACCGAGATGTTCGTCATCATCAACTCCACCCCGACCCGGATCAACAAGAGCCACCTGGTGGACCTCTACGAGAAGGTCTCCTGGGCCTCGCCCGACAAGAAGTACGCGGCCAGGGTGGTGGACCTGCTCTACTCCGAGGGAGACAGCCCGCTGCGCTACCGGATCAACCGGCTGGGCGGGCGGAGCCGGCAGCAGAAGTGGATTCTGCAGGCCGAGCTGTTCAACGAGCTCCACCGGTGGATCGGGGGAGACTGGAAGCGGATCGAGCGGAACGGCACCGACCGGCGGCAGGTGGAGAAGTTCTACGGGGTGGTCCGGGACTTCCTCAAGGCGGCGAGCGGCGCCTGGGGTGATGCCTGGGGCAACGACAACTACTTCGTGACCAACTCCGTCACGCTCAAGGCCATGATGCGGGTCTGTGCCGACCTGGCCGCCGAAGACGCCGAGCCCGCCGAAGGCCGGGTGCGGCGGTGGCAGGAGCGGCTGGCGCCCTGGGGCGAGCGCCGGCGGGACTTCCGGGCCGAGGGGTTCTACGAGCGTTTCCCGTCCAAGGGCCAGGTGGAGCGGGTCGGCAAGATCCACCGCGAGCTGTGCCGGATGGCGGGAATCGAGGTGCGGAAGAGAAAAGGAGAGCGGTGAGAGGAGTCGAGGAGTCGAGGAGTCGAGAGGTCGAGGAGCCTGGGAGGTTTCTCGACCTCTCGACTTCTCGACCTCTCGACCTCTCGACTATCCATCGGGGCTCTCGCCAGGATGATGTGTCGGCGCTATTCGCGTGGCCTGCCCGCCTGCCCGCCTGCCCGCCTGCCTCGATGTCGATGCTGACGGATCTGCTCCGACCTGATTGATGACCGCCTCGCCCGGGGCGGCCACGAAACCAGGCCATGGCCCGGCAGCCGGAAGCGGGTAACTTCCCCGGGCCCAACGCGGCACCACATCCGACGAGGGAGCCAGGCATGTCCGGCAAACACAAGATTACCCCCTTTCTCTGGTACGACGGCTCCGCCGAGGAGGCGGTCGAACTGTACACGTCCACGTTCGATGACTCGCGGATCGTTTCGGTCTCTCGGATCGGGGGGGGCGGGAAGGGGGAAGGCCAGGTGATGAGCATCACCTTCGAGCTGGCTGGCCAGCGGTTTATCGCGCTCAACGGTGGTCCCAAGTACAAGTTCACCGCGGCGGTCTCGCTCTTCGTCTCCTGTGAAACCCAGGAGGAAGTGGACCGCTACTGGAACAAGCTCCTCTCCGGCGGCGGCAAGCCCACCGCCTGCGGCTGGCTGGAGGACCGCTTCGGGCTCTCCTGGCAGATCATCCCGACGGTCCTGATGGAGTTGATCGGCGATGCCAATCGCGAGCGCGCGGATCGGGCCATGCAGGCCATGCTCGGCATGCAGAAGCTGGACATCGCCGCGCTGAAGAAGGCCCACGCGGGAAAGTGACGAGCAACGAGCAAGCGGGCAGGCAGTGGGGGTGAGGAGCGACGGGTACGGGGGCCGATCGAGCGGCATGACCCCCTCGTCACTCATCACCCCTCAGTCCACACCCCTCGGCCCTCAGTCCTCAGTCCTCACCCCTCAGTCCTCAGCCCTCAGTCCTCAGTCCTCAGCCCCTCGCCGGATGAACTCCCGTACGATGGCGAACGTCGGGTCGCCCGGTTCGCTGAACCGGCGAATGGCCGTCATGTGCGTGCGGCCGGGAAGGATTCTGTAGTCGGCCTGGTTGCCCAGGGCGCGGGCGCGCTCGGCGAAGACGCTGTCGGTCTTCAGCACGGGCGGATTCACGCGTTCTCCCTCCGCGATCAGGAAGAGGAACGGCGGCATTCCGGCGCCGACGTGCCGGATCGGCCAGAGGCCCCGGTAGGCGTCGAAGCTCCCGAACAGCCGGGTGTCCGGGTCCCGTGCGAATCGCTGCTCCATGCTGTCCCGGCCGTATCGGTTCACCGCCTCTTCGAGGTCCTCGTCCCACATGATGGACCCCATCGGCATGACGCCGCGGAGGTCGCCTGGCTTGAGGCCGTGCCGGGCGAGGAAGTGTCCGTCCGCCCCCATGAGCGCCACCAGGAGAGCGCCCGAGCTGTGCCCCAGGAGGAACAGTCTGTGCGGATCGCCCCCGTACGCGCCGATGCTGTCGTGGACCCAGGCGACGGCTCCGGCCACGTCCTCCGGCTGAGCCGGCCATGGGGCCGCCGGCGCCAGGCGGTAGTTCACGCTGGCGCACCCGATGCCGGCGCCGGCGAAGGGCTTGCAGACATCGCGATAGTCGTCATCCGCCTTGTCGCCGCTGGTGAGGCTGCCGCCATGAATGAAGATCACCGTGGGGAACCCCTTGCCGGCCGGTACCGAGAGATCCAGCCGCTGATACGAACCCGCGCCGTAGGGGACGTCCGTCAGGGTCACCTGAGCCGCACCTGCGGCAGTCCACCATAAGATGCCGAGGAACGGCATCAGGCACCGTGCCGCCGTCCGCACCATCACGTCGGGCTCCTTTCTTCGCAGTGGCCCATGCATCGAGCCCGCGGTCACGTTTGCTGGTATGTGCGGACCATCCCGGTGAGCAGACGGCTCAGTTGAACGACCGATGCCGCGTCCACCCATTCCACCGCTGCGTGAGCGCCGGCGCCCGCCGGCCCGATGATGACGGTCTCGATCCCGGCAGCCGCCAGGAATGCCGCATCCATCCAGTGGCTCTGGCCTACCTCCTCCGGCGCCGCCCCGAGCACTTCGGTCGCAGCGGTTCTGGCAGCCCGGGCGATCGCCGCGCTGCCGGGCACTTCGAAGGAATCCCGCGCCAGGCTGAGTTCAAGCTCGGCCCGGAATGCCGGGTCTCGGCGGCTCAGGTGGTCCACGACGGCCTGGATTTCGGAAACGGCCTGGATGGCGGTTTCGCCGGGAATGGTACGACGCTCGATCTGCAGATCACAGCGGGCGGCGTATGTACTCGGCCCGGTGCCGCCCTGGAGGGTTGCAGCATGCAGGGATGGGGGACCGACCATGGCATGCGGCGGCCGGCCGCGGAGCTCTTCTTCCAGGCGGCCCAGTTCCGCAAGGAAGCTGCCCATCCGCATGTTCGCGTCCACGCCCAGATCGAACCGACTGCCGTGCGCCGCCTCTCCCAGGGTGCGCACGTTGATCCAGCAGAAGCCCTTGTGCGCCACGCACAACTGGAGTTCGGTCGGTTCGGTGACGACCGCAGCGTCGGTTCGGACGTGGCGGAGCACCTCCTGGATGCCCAGGCTGGCGACCTCTTCGTCCGCAACCGCGACCACGACGACGTCGCCGTCGGGGGCGACGGCTGCGGCCCGTAGGGCCTGGACGGCGCCGAGGCAGGCAGCCAGCCCCCCCTTCATGTCGTAGGCCCCGCGGCCGTGGACCCGTCCGTCCCGAACCGCGGCACCGAACGGATCATCCATCCCTTCCACGCCTACGGTATCGTAGTGGGCATACAGCATCAGGCTGGGACCGCCGCCCCCCCGAACCCTCCCGACCACGCTCGGCCGGCCCGGCGCGACCGAGTACTCGGAGACCTGCATGCCGAGCTGCTGCATCGCGCGCGAGGTGTAGGCCGCGACCTCGGCTTCGTCGGTCGTCCCACCGGAAAAGCCCGGGTTGATGGAGTTGATCCGGACCAGATCGCGGAGCGTCTCGATGACGTATTCCGCGTCGATGTGTAATTCCGGTTCAGGCCGCATCACTCGGCTCCGCCGGGTGCAGCAACTCGTCCACGATCGCGTCGGCGGCCCGCACGAAGTCCTCGAAGTCCTCCTGCCGGCTGCGGTGATTGCAGTTGCATGCCCGGAGCGTGAAGCGGCCGCCGATGACGGTCGAGCTCGGGATCGCGATGCCCCGCTCCTGGATGCGCATGAGCAGCTCCCGGTTCAGCGCGTCCGCCTTTTCCGGGGACGTCCCGGCGTCCTCGTAGCGGAATGCTACCACGTTCAGCGCGACCGGCGCGACCCGGGTCAGGTGGCGTGAACGGTCGATCAGGCTCGCCAGGTACCGGGTCTGCCGGACATTCTGCGCCACGAGCCGGCCCAGCTTCTCGATGCCGTGCTCCCGGATGCTCATCCAGGGTTTGAGGGCCTTGAATCCGCGGGAGAGCTGCAGGCCGCGGCCCGCCGCCATGTCCGCAAGCGAGCCGGTGCCGCGCGGCAGCGGCGCCAGGTAGTCCCCGCCGGCCGAGAAGGACCGGCGGTGCGCGTCGGCATCCTTGATCAGGACGCACCCCGCCTCATAGTTCACGTACATCCACTTGTGGAAATCGAAGGCGAGCGAATCGGCCCGCTCCATTCCGGCCACCAGCCCGCGGGTTTCGGCCGACAGGGCGGCCATGGCCCCTAACGCCCCGTCGACATGA
>JBFXBG010000123.1:0-12004 GCA_050183505.1 Gemmatimonadales bacterium
GATGACCCGGCCCAGAAAGATGAAGCCGGGGTTGGAGTAGCTGTACCGGCTCCCCGGCCGGAAGAGAATCCCGGTGTAGGGCATCATCGCCACCAGTTGAGCCCAGCGGGTCGGCTCGAAGGGCTGCCATGGCTGATCGCCGCCCCAGGGCCAGGTCGGATTGCGGAACCCCGCCGAATGACTCAGGAGATGCCGGATCGTAATGCTGTCGACCGGGCCGTACGGATCGTGGACCTCGCGCAGCTCCGGGACGTACTTCACGATCGGGTCGTCCAGGCTGAGCAGGCCCCGGTCGCGCAGCTGCATGATGGCGATCGCCGTGAACGTCTTGGTGATCGAGGCCCAATGGAAGATGGTATTCGAATCCACCGCCCGCCCGGAGGCGAGGTCGGCCATGCCGTAGGGGGCCGGGCCGATCGTCCGGCCTCCCTGAATCAGGAGCAGACTTCCTCCGATGATCCCTTCACGTTGCGCGGTCTGCTGATAGAAGGTGCGCAGGTCCTGCCAGGACGGGCCGGCCTGGGCCGCGGCGGGCCCGCCTGCGCCGAGGAGGCAGACGGCAACCAGCAGGGCGGTCCGACGAGACATGCGGCTCCTCCGGGCAAGGGTCCGCGAAACATCGACCCGCCCCGGGTGGCCGTCAATCGGAGAGCAGAAAAAGGCACCCGCGCGGCGCCGGGTCACCCCGTCACCACGCCGGCGCCGCCCCCGATCCAAATCAGTTGGTCTGGTAGGAGAAGATCCGCAGTCCACCCATGCCGTTGGCCAGGAAGAGGCTCTGGTCGTCCGCGCCGACCATGTTGTTCGAGCCGGGCAGGTTGTCGGAGCCGCCGATGACCCCCAGTTCGACCGCGTTCGGCGTGCCGGTCTGCGCGGTCCGCTCATAGTCGCTCCAGATCACCCGGACGCCCGCGGCGCCCTCCGCCAGGAAGAGCAGGGGCCCGTCGACCGCGATGGCGTTGGTCACGACATCTTCGGGACTCGCCCCGGACGGCACCGCCGCCGGGCCGATGCGCGTGACCACCTCGATCGGGCTGCCGCAGCTGAAGGTGCAGGACTTCGGGACTCCCCGCACCCGCGCAATCGCCGCACCGCCGTCACCCAGGGACATGAAGCCCCAGTTGGCCCGGACCTCCACCGTGCTCTTGGCGCCGGGAGACGTCAGGCCGCCGACCGGCAGGATCGCGCGGGGCGATCCGCTGGTTTCGTAGATCCGCATCTGCCCCGGGGAGCCCTGCGCCACAACGATCTGGTTGCCGTTGCCGCCGACACCCCGTGCATCCGCGAAGCTCTCGCTCCGCTTCACCGACAGACGCCGGCTGTCCAGCACCGTCAGGCCGCCCTCGGGCAGGCTCCCACCGGTGCCCGAGGTGACATAGACATCACGCTTCCGCAGGAAAACCCCGGTCACCAGGTAACTCGGCAGGTCGACCCGGACGCTGGACGACGTCAGCAACCCCTTGCCCGTCAGGTCCATTACTTCGAGGACCGCCGGGCTGGCGAACCCGGTGTCGGCCGTCCCGGTACCGAGGTAGAGCTTCCTGGCGCCCCAGTCGAGCGCCAGGGTGGACACCTTGGTTCCGGTGAACTGGGCCGAGGAGACAAGCCGCGGATTGGTCGGATCCTCCAGATCGAACACGTCCACCGCGCCCGTCTGCGCTTCCCCCACTGAGCCATAGCTGACGTACGCCAGCCGGTGCGACACGATGATGTGTGTCGCCGGAAGGGCCTGGCCGTTTACCGTGGGCGCGCTCGCCGCCGCCTGGTACGCGAAGGACGCGGAGACCGGCGGTGCGCCGGCCAGGATCCCCGGCAGACCCGCCAGCGGACGGGAGAAGCTGATCGGCGTGCCCGCCTGCGGTGTAATGCGCGCTGCCAGCGCCGCCGAATCGGTCGAGACCGTGAGCCCCTCCACCCGGGGGCGGCCCTCGGTCAGGTAGCTCGGCCCGGTGCCCTCGGCGCAGCCCTGCAGCATCGCCGCCGCCAGCGCCATTCCAAGCACCATGTATCGAGTCGAAGATCGCATGATCAATTCCGGTACAGGATTCAAATCCAGAAACGGGGCGCGGCCGATGCCAACGGGCGCTCCCGATACGGTCCATGAGCAGTGGAAGGGGCAAGGGGGGTGCCAGCCAGGATTTCGACCGACAAATTACTTGACGATCAGCGGCGTAATACGCTGTAATCACAGTATTTGCAAACATATGCATATCGCCTTGGTGTCACCCATTTTTTCACCAGATTCCGGACCCGCGATGCCGCAGAATACCCGTCCCATCTTTCCCCGGGCCCCGGGCCCCGGGCCCCGGGCCCCGGGCACCCGGCACCTGGCACCCTGCCCTCTGCACCCTGCACCCAGCCCTGCGACCCTCCCGCCCCCTGCCGCATCTCCACAGGTGAACCCCATCCATCTGGTCTGACTCACAGGAGCGGCACGATCATGAAACGACACTGGCTTTTGGCGACCCTCGGCGTCGCACTCTGTATCCCGGCGGGCCTCGCGGCCCAGCGGGGGCGGGTGCAGGTCTTCTCCACCAACCGCGCCCGGCTGGGCGTGAGCGTCGATCTGCGGGCGGACGCCGAGAAAGACAGGATCGGGGCCCGGATTCTCTCGGTGCTACCCGACGGGCCGGCGGCCAAGGCGGGGTTGAAGGCGGGAGACATCATCACCCGTTTCAACAGCACCGCTCTGGGCGGGGTCAAGGCGGAGGACGAGGATGTCTCCGGGCCCGGTGAGAAACTGGTCGACCTGGCCCGCGAGCTCGACCGGGGCGACACCGTGCGCATTGCCTATCAGCGCGACGGCAAGAATGCCACCGCGACGGTGGTGGCCGATCGGACCGGCCCGGCCGTGGCCTACATGACCCCGATGCCCGGGGGAGAGAGAGAATGGAACTTCCGCATGCCGGAGATGCAGTTCGACGACATGCGGGTGCCGATGCCGGACATGCCGTTCTTCTCCGGTCCCGGCGGATTCATGCGGATGATGGGTGGGTTGAACCTCGTCGACATGGACAAGGATCTGGGCGAGTACTTCGGCACCAGCGAAGGTGTGCTGGTGCTCCGGACGCCGCCGGATTCAGGGATCCCGCTCCGCGCCGGCGATGTCATTCTCTCCATCGACGGCCGCAAGGTACAGGACGCCGGACATGCCCAGCGGATTCTCGGGTCCTACGAGGCGGGCGAGACCATCAAGGCGCAGGTCATGCGCAAACAGCGCCGGATGGACCTGAGCTGGAAGGCCGACGACATGCGCCATGGCGGCATGTATCGCTTCCAGGTGGGACCGGAGCCGGATGTACGGTTCCCCGCGCCGCCGGCGGCCCCGCGCCGGCCGGGTGGGCAGCGGACCTGAGGGATTGAGGGATTGAGGGATTGAGGGATTGAGCCGTCCTTCAATCCCTCGGTCCTGTCAATTCCCGCTCCTTATTCTCTCCTTCCGAGCGCCGCCCAGTCATCATCCCCCCACCCCTTCGCCATCGCTTCGAGGAAGTTGTCCCGCATGAGGCTCGCGAGGGGGAGCGGGGTCATGTAGCGCTCTCCGGCCGCCAGCGCCAGCTTCACGTCCTTGAGCCCGTGCCGGAGTTTGAACCCGGCGGGCTGCCAGCGTTCTTCGGCCAGCAGGGTTCCGTACGCCTGGTAGATCGGGGAGCGGAGCAGGTGGCCGTTCACGATTTCCAGGAAGGCCGCCGGATCGACCTCCGCCCTCCGCAACAGGGCAAATGCCTCCCCCATCGCCTCGATCGCCGACGCCAGCAGGAAGTTGCCGGCGATCTTGATCACCGTAGCATGGACCGGATCCTCCCCTGCCGGCAGCACACCCTGGCTCATGGCCTCGAATGCGGGCCTGCAGCGTTCGATCGCCTCGGCCGGTCCGCCGGCCACGATCCACAGTTTGGCTGCCTCGGCCGCTTCCGGCCGGCCGAACACCGGCGCGGCGACGTACCACTGGTCCGCGGCCTGATGCGCCGCCGAGAGCCGTTCGGAGAGGCCGGCGCTGATCGTGCTCATGGAAGCATGGACGGCCCCGCGCCTGAGATGCCGCAGGATCCCGTTTTCGCCCAGCACCACGGACTCGACCGCGGCATCGTCGGAGAGCATGGTGAACACGAGATCCGCATCGCGCACCGCGTCCGCGGCGCTGTCCACGATGGCGGCTCCCGTGCTCCGGAGCGGCTCCGCCCGGCCCGGAGTACGATTGTAGACCCGGAGCCCGGTGGCGGATCGGGCAAGGTTGGTGGCCATGGGCAGTCCCATGCTGCCGAGGCCGAGAAAGGCGATAGTCATGGTCTGATCAACCTGTGGGGTTGGGTGGCGTCTCCCGCGCGTCGTGCGGGCGGTCAGTCGGCGGATCGCGCCCGAACGCCGTCGGTGAGACGATCGGTCGGATGCCGTACGATAACATCACCCTCAACCAGCCCGCTTCGGATCTCGGTTTCGAAAGGTCCGGCATGCCCCGGTTCAACCGGGCGCAGCCGGACCCGTCCGTCGCTGAGCGTGAACACGCGCCACTCCCCGCGGGAGCGGAACAGGGCGCTGGAGGGCACCTTGGGAACGGAGTCGGCCTCCCAGAGCACCACTCGTACCTGAACCCGGTACCGATCGCCCAGCTCGGTGGCGGTATCGCGGAGGTCTCCGACGACGTTCACCCGCTGCTCTTCCACTCCGAGAGCCGACACCTTGGTGAAGGCCGCAGGCTCGACCATCCGTACCCGGCCCCGCAGCGTGTGCCCGCCACCCCAGGCTTCGATCAGCATCGGGTCTCCCGGGCGCACCTTCACGGCGTCGGTCGACAGCAGATCGACTACGATTTCCAGCCGGCTGGGATCGCCGATTTCCATGATGGTTTCTCCGACGGCCACCGATCGGGCGCTCTGTTCCGGCACCCGGAGTACCCGGCCGGCGATCGGTGCGGTGAGGCTGAGGGTACAACCGTCGGGACTGCATCCCGGTGTCGAGGCGAGCAACCCGGCCCGGGCCAGTTCGACCCTATGGGCGGCAGCCTCGGCCTCGAAGCGTGCCGCTTCCAGCTGGCGCTCCCTCGTTTCATCATCCAGCCGTGCCCGCTCGAGGGTTTCGGTCGAGAGAAGCCCCTGGGCCGACAGCTCAGTGGCACGGGTGAGTTCACGGGCCGCCTGCTGCCGCAGGGCTCCAGCGGAGGCAACCGCGGCATCGGCGGTCCGGCGGGTGTCGAGAGCCGCCTCCAGGGCGGCCCGGGCCTGTTCCCGGGCCCTGGGATCCAGTGGCGCGGGGGCCATGCGGGCCACCAACGCGCCGCGCGCCACCGTGTCCCCCGCCCGCAGAGTCACCCGCTCCAGCCGCCCGGCGACCGGTGCGGTGATGACGAATCGTTCGCGGACGCGGGCTTCGCCTTCGTCGTCGACCGTCTCCTGCAACGGCCCCCGAACCACACGCGCGGTTTCCACCCTGACCGGTCGGGGTCGCAGGATCAGAATGCCCGGGATGGCCAGAATCAGGATCACGAGCCCGGCCCGAAGGCCACTCCTGGTCAGGTGCATGCTCATTCCCTTGTTTTCAGCACCGCCACGAGGTCGAGGCGGTTGATTCTCCGGCGGATCGAGACGCCGGTCAGAAACGCCACACTCCCGACGACAAGTGCCGCGGTCCCATAGGTGATCCCCCGCACGACGAGGGGTAGCCGGAACAGGTCAGTCTGAAACCGGAAGGCCACCAGGGCACTCAGCCCGAACCCGATCAGGAACCCCAGGGGGATGCCCGCCAGCGTAAGCATGGCCTGCTCTCCGAGAAGAATCCGGGAGACCTCCCACCGATGGAAGCCCAGCACCCGCAGACTCGCCAGCTCCCGGCCGCGTTCCGAGAGTCCAACTCGTGCGCCATTGTAGACAATGCCGGCGGCGATGATACATCCGAAGATGATCACGGTATTGAGCGAGATCCGGAAACTCTCGGCGATCGTGCGCTCGAATCCCTCTATCACGGCCTGTCGTACGGCGACACCGCTCGCCGCGGGCAGGGTCTTGAGCCGGTCATAGAGCTGCGCCATGCGCGCCGGATCGGCCCGCAGAAACGCGCCGGAGATGGACCCGCCCTCGTACATCAGCCGGTTCAGGGCCTCCCGGCTCATGTAGGCCGACGTCCCGATCAGGTCCTGCACCGTACCGGCCAGTACTATGGTCCGGCGGGGCCGCCGCCCCTCCAGGACTTCGACGTCGACGGGATCGCCGGGTCTGAGACCGAGATCGCGTGCGAGGATCTCGCTCAGCAGGATGCCGTCGGCCGGCAGGCGCTGGGGGATGCCGTGCCGGTCGAGGATGCGACGCAGTTCGCCGGCAGGGTCCAGTCCCTGCAGCACGGACCGCCGTGTGCGCCAGCCGGCCCGAAGCCGGACGGGCACCATCCTGAACGGCTCGACCAGCCGCACGCCCGGGAGACGGGCCAGTTCATAGCCGGCCGCGGCGGAACGCGGCGTCCGGAAGACCACCATGAGGTCTTCCCGCTGGCTGCCATGGAACTGCACGTCCTTGGCGTGGTTGATGGCGTCGAACAGATACAGTGTGACCACGATGATCGCCGTGGCCAGGGCGATGCCCGTGACCGAAAGCAGCGCCTTCCATGGCCTGCGCTCGATGTTGCGGAGGATGATCCGGGTGCCCGGTGAGAGGATCCGTTGCAGTCCGAGCCGCTCCGCGGGCCCGGGCCGGAACCGGGGAGGTGCCTCCGGTCTCATCGCTTCGGCCGGCGGCAGCAGCGCCGCGCGGCGGACCGCGCCGGCCGCTCCGGCCAGTGCGGCGCCGCCGCAGATGAGGAAGGCGGTGGCAATGACCCACGGATCCGGATGAAATGACGCATCGGGAAACTGAAAGAACCTGGCGTAGATGTCCGCCATCTTGCCCGCCAGCGGGATGCCGCTTGCGATTCCGAGTATGGCACCCGCCAGAACGGGGGCCGCCGCCAGCTCGAGATAGTGGGTTCCGATTGCGCGATTCGAATACCCGAAGGCTTTGAGAATCGCGACCTGGTCCCGCTGGGTCGCGACCAGCCGGGCCAGGACCATCTGGAGCAGAAACGCGGTTACCCCGAGGAGGATCGCCGGGATCAGGATGCTGGTCACCTGGGTCTCCTGGATCTCGTCGCGGATCATGCTGTGCGACAGCTGGTCGTCCCGGTCATAGGCGCCGGTGCCGCCGTAGCGCGCCAGAACCCGATCGAGTCGCGCGATGACGTCCCGCGAGTCCGCTCCGGGAGCCAGGGACACGACCAGGTCGTTGAAGGCACCCTTCATCTGGTAGGCGGCCTCCAGCGCGCTCCGGTTCATCCAGAACACTCCAAACCGGCGGTTGTCGGGGAAGATCTGCCCCGCGCCGATTTCGTAGACGAATTCCGGAGAGATCGCCGTCCCCACGACCCGCAGGCGCTGCCAGCGGCCGTTGATGACGGCGCCCACCGAATCCCCCGGCCCCAGTCCGTTGGCCCGGGCGAAGGCGTCGCTGATCAGCACTTCGCTGCGCCGCTCGGCCGCGGGGTAGCGCCCCCGGCGCAGGTGCAGGTCGTTCAACATCGGAGCCTGGTGCGGCGGAATGGAGACCATCAACGCGGTGGCCGGCTCGGCCAGCCCGGGTACGTCGAGCGTCACTTCCAGAACGACCCGCGTCCGGAGTTCGGCTACCCCCGGGATGCCCCGGAGCAGCGGCGCAACCGAAGCAGGTGCCCGCCGTACCCGGGCGAAAACGTCCCCGAATCGGTAGGCCTCGTAATACGAAGTCAGGCGGTCCTGCAGGTAGCCGTGCATACTGCGCATCGTGACGAACAGGGCTACGCCGCACGCCATGACGATGGCGATGGCAGCCGCCTGGCTGCGCAGATGGCCGAGGTCACGGAGGACCTTGCGCTGCAGCGAGGTCACGGGATCACCATTCCAGCTCGCCGGGTGGCCGCTTGACTGGGTTCCGCGCGACGTCCACGATTCTCCCGCTCCGCATCCGGATCACCCGGTCGGCCATCCCGGCGATCGACGCATTGTGCGTGATGACGGCGGTGGTGGTCCCGAGGTCGCGGTTCACCTTCGCCAGGACTTCGAGAACCCGCACGCCGGTCTCGAAATCCAGGGCGCCGGTCGGCTCGTCGCAGAGCAGCACATCCGGCTGCTTCGCGACCGCCCGGGCGATGGCCACCCGTTGCTGCTCACCGCCCGAAAGCTGGGCCGGAAAGTGATCCACTCGCTCCGCCAGGCCGACCAGCCCCAGTGCCTCCGCAGGGTCCATCGGGGCCCGGGCGATCTCGGTCACCAGAGACACGTTCTCCCGGGCGGTCAGACTGGGTATCAGATTGTAGAACTGAAAGACGAAGCCGACGTGATCTCTCCGGAACGTGGTAAGCGCCCGGTCATCGTCCACCGTCAGGTCGTGATCCAGGAAACGAACCGTGCCACTGGTCGGGACATCCAGCCCGCCCAGGATGTTGAGCAGCGTCGATTTCCCGCTCCCGGAGGGGCCCAGAAGAACCACGAACTCTCCCCGGTAGAGATCCAGGTCCACCTCGCGGAGAGCACGCACCTGGACTTCACCGACCTGGTAGGTCTTGGTGAGGCCCCGTGCCTCGAAGACCGCGTCGGTCATCGTGGGGCTGGGCAGTTCCCGATTCCGGACTTGCGACATTCACGGATCTCCTGCAAGGCCATCCCTGCAGGTAATTTCGACCGGCGCCCCGGTCCGGAGTGTGAGTCGTGGCTGAAGAGTGCTTCAGAGTATGGGCAGAAAAAGTGCCGCCCGGCTCCCCGAGCCGGGCGGCTATGCACCGGGCGAATGGATCTTGGCATCCACTCTCTTGAGGCCGGCTCTCTTGCCGGTCCCGTAGGGTCGCGCGCTCGAGACGAACCTCGATGCGCTTTCATCCCCCTACCGACTGCCCGATGCTGAACCCGGAGCTAATATTGCACTGGGCAATTGAAGGAATCAGGAAAAACGGATGAAACCCGAGGATTCCAGGTGAACGACCATACTCCTTCCAGGGCCGAAACCCGACCCAGCAACCCGGCGCTCCGGCTCATGCGCTGGGCGTCCGGCCCGAGCTACCCCGACGTCCGCGACTGGCTCACCGGGCCCCGCTCCCGGCTGACCGAGATCCGCCGGATCGCCCGGATCGGCATGGAATTCCTGCGCGGCTTCCGGGCGCTGCACTTCGTCGGCCCGTGCATCACCGTGTTCGGGTCCGCCCGGTTCACCGAGGAGCACCCGTACTACGGGCTGGCCCGCGACCTCGGCGGCCGCTTTGCCAGGCTCGGCCTTACGGTCATGACCGGCGGTGGCCCCGGCATCATGGAGGCGGCGAACCGCGGCGCCCGGGAGGCAGGCGGCACCTCGGTCGGCTGCAATATCGAACTGCCGCACGAGCAGGTCCCCAACCGGTATCTGGACCGGTGGGTCACCTTCCGGTACTTCTTCGTCCGAAAGGTCATGCTGGTGAAGTACAGCCTGGCGTTCATCGTGATGCCGGGCGGCTTCGGTACCCTGGACGAATTCTTCGAGGCCCTGACCCTGGTGCAGACCGGAAAGGCCAACCCGTTCCCGATCATCCTGATGGGCCGCGAGTACTGGTCCCCGGTCATGGACTTCATCCGGGGCACGCTGCTCGCCCAGGGCACGATCAGTCCGGGAGATCCCGATCTCATCACCCTGACCGACTCCCCGGATGAAGCGGTGGAAGTGATCAAGGCCGAGGTCGCCCGGCGGCTGGACGACCTGATGAAACGGCCCCGCAGGAGCAGGCTCCTGGGAGAGAAGTGAGAAGTGAGAAGTGAGAAGTAAGAAGTGAGAGGGTCTGTGTCGCCGCCATCGGTGGCGGGGGCACAGACCCTCTCACACATCACCTCTCATCTTCCTCGTCTACCGCTCCAGTTCTTCCAGTGCCGGCAGGCGCTTCTCCCGCCACATCAGGCGCCGCGCCTGTTCGAACTGGTCGATCCGGCCCAGCCAGCGCTGGATCGCCAGATCGTAGTGCGCCATGACGTTACGGAGCCAGTATGGCCGGTTTTCCCGTAGCCAGGCTACCCGGTACAGGTCGGCCAGGAGGGCATATCCGTCCCGCAGGTCCTGCAGCCGGCCGTTCATGGCGGTCACGTCGTTGTAGACCTGGTTGCCGTAGTCGGTGCCGATGGAATCGGCCGCCTGACGATAGAGGCGGGTGACTTCGTCGGCGAAGAGGAACTTGGTGCCGATGAAGGCGATCCTGCGCGCGCCCAGGTCGAGGGCATCCAGCGCATCCGGTTCCCGGAGCGGATCCTGCCGGCGGGCCATGGCCAGCAGCACGCTGGCCGATTCCGCCAGCGCCCGCACCTGCCGGGCCACCGGCAGAATCTGGGGCGTCACCACCCGTCCCTCACGGCTCCAGGGGTCCAGCCAGAAGAGATAGT
This sequence comes from Gemmatimonadales bacterium, assembly GCA_050183505.1. Classification (GTDB taxonomy): domain Bacteria; phylum Gemmatimonadota; class Gemmatimonadetes; order Gemmatimonadales; family GWC2-71-9; genus JBFXBG01. The sequence goes on from JBFXBG010000123.1 coordinate 10,391, forward strand.
CGTTCGCGTCTCCCACGCCTGCCTGGCGGAGCAGGGCGTGGGCGGCCATCAGCTTGCGCTGGGCGGCATCCACCCGGCCGGAGCGATCCCCGTGGAAGACCCGGCCGTAGCTCGACTGGAAGACCGGGATGCTGCTCTCGCCCGGTTGCCACCCCGCGGCCGCGCCGAACAGCACTCCGTACCAGTTCGAATTGAACAGCGCCTCGCCGTCGTCGTCCCAGCTGGTGTTGAGCACGCCGGTGGCGCCGCCGCGTTGACCGTCACGCACGAAGCCCTGGATGTTGGGCAGGGCCACGCTGTAGTTGGGGTAGACCCGGTTCCACCCGTTCACCCCCGGGGCGACCCAGGTCTCGATTCCGGCATCGCGGAAGGGCTTGAGATAGCGGTCGAAATTGCCGGAGGACCAGTAGTCCCAGCCTACCGCGATCATGTCCCGCGGCAGCGAACTCACCAGCTCGGGGCTGTTCATGGCCACATCGCCCCAGAAGAGGTACCGCTTGCCCGGCCGGCGGACCGCGGCGACGATCTGGCTCAGGAACTTGAGATAGACCGGGCCGATGCCCTCGCTCGCGACCCGGCCCGCGGTCCGCCCGCGGCCCAGCTCGAAGGTCTCGTCCGCGCCGAGGTGGACGAACGGACCCGGAAAGAGCGAATCGATCTCGGCAAACCAGCTCTGGATGAGCGGCAGGCTCCCGGGGTTGTCCGGTGCGAGCACGTGGCCGTGCTCGGTCTCTCCCAGGGGCGAGTAGGTCTCGAACTTGAGCACGTGGTGCAGATGGCCGAACGCCTCCTGCTCCGGGATCACCGTGATGTGATACCCGGCCGCATAGGCGACCAGCTCCCGGACCTCGGTCGGGGTCATGGCCCCACCGGGCGGCGCGATCAGCGGATCGGCCGGGTAGGCCAGCGTATGCTCGAAGTAGGGCGAATAGGCGTTGATCTTGTACGCGGCGAATGTCCGGATCTGCTTCTTCTGGAACTCGAGTGTCGGGACCGGACCCCGGGAGAGGTCATCGTGGAAACCCCGCCAGCGCATGGCGGGCCAGTCCCGGATTCGGGCCCCATGCAGCCGGGCCCCGGATCCGCCCCCCTCGACCAGCTGCTTGAGGGTCTGCAGGCCGTAGAACACGCCCGCGGCGCTGCCCCCGATGACTTCGACCCGCCGGTCGCGGACCCGCAGCAGGTAGCCCTCCTCCCGCATTGCCGCCGTAATCCCGTCGCTGCTGTCTCCCCGGGCCACCGTGACCCGTACCGCACCTGCCGTCCCACCCGGCACGATCCTGACCCCCCGGGCGCGCATTGCCTCCGCAAAATCCTGGAGCGCGAAGCGATCATCCCGGTTGATCGGCGTTGTGATCGAGAGCCCGCCCGCCAGATCGAGCGTATCGGTCCACGCCGCTTCGCGCGGGAGAGGGATCAGCGGGACCTGGGCCGCCGCAGGGGCAACCACGAAGGCCAGCAGTACAAGGGAGCGAGAGATCATGTCCAGGATTGCCGGGTTCGTTGGTATGAAAGGGAAGGGGCGCGCGCCGCGCGCCCCGCCTGTCCCCCGCCACCTTCCGCCCTTCCGCCCTTCCGTCCTTCCGTCCTATTTCGCCCGCTCCAGATACTCTC
>JBFXBG010000124.1:0-11981 GCA_050183505.1 Gemmatimonadales bacterium
AGGCCAAGGAGGCAAACGTCCGCTGCTGACTCATCGCGCATCGCTCCGCATTGAGGGGATCGTACCACCCCAATATCGGACCTGGCGCATGTCCTGTCGAGACACTTATGCAGAGGTTCCCTAGGAGGATTCGGCCCGTCCGGGCCGATACATTAGATTCAGAACATGACCAGATCGCGGGAGCGGGCCCCATGCTGACGCCTGACTACATCCGGAAAGCACTCCGCACGGTGAAGGATCCGGAGTTGAATCTGAACATCATGGATCTTGGCCTGGTCTACGACGTCGACGTAGACGAGTCCAACAACGTGCGGGTGAAAATGACGCTGACCTCGCCCGGCTGTCCCGCCGGCCCCGAGATCGTGGGTGATGTCACCCGCACGATCCGGGAGCTGGAGAACGCCGGCGAAGTCGACGTCGAGATCGTCTGGGAGCCGTACTGGACACCGGAACGGATCGATCCCCGGGTACGGGCCTTCCTGGGAGGATGATCAACAGCAGGCCGAGGGCTTGCAGACCGACTCGGGTTCAGTCCTCAGCCCTCAGTCCCTGCAACATTTCTTCTCCAATCACCTCGTCCTGCCAGCGTCGCAGTCCCGGTACCGCCCGCAGTTCCTCCCGCGTGGCCGGAGCCGTCCGGGCGACGGCCTCGAGCGTTCCGTTGGGGCAGAGGACACCGGGTGCCAGGTTGACCCGCTGGGCCACCTCGTTGCGGATGGCCTTGAGCCGGTCCAGCCGTTCGAAGTAGGCCGGGTCCGGCGCGCGGCCCCGCACCCGCTCCAGCCGCGGGATCCGGTCGGCCGGGGTCCGCAGTCCCCGTTCAATCGCCGCCAGGATATCCTTGCCACGCCGCTGGACGCTCTCCGATCCGATGCCCCGGATTTCCTGCAGCTTGTCGATCGTGGCCGGCTGAGACTGGGCCAGGGCCATCATCGCTTCATTGTTCATCACCCGGAATGGCGCCCGGTCCAGCTGACGGGCCAGGGCGTCGCGCCATTCGTACAGTTCCTTCAGCACGGCCGGCGCCGGTCCCTTGAGCTGCCGGGCACCCTTGAGCCGCCAGAACCCGTCCGGCTCCGGTTCGACCCAGCGGATCTCCTCCAGCAGGTGGAATTCCTCTTCCGCCCAGGCCAGCCGGCCGGCCCGTTCCAGCGCATTTCGCATGACGTCGCGCAGCGGCGGGAGGTACTCCGTGTCGGTGGCCGCGTACTCCAGCATCTCCTGCGGCAACGGACGCCGGGACCAGTCCGCCCGCTGAAAGCGCTTGTCGAGCCTGACGTCGAGGTGCTTCTCCAGCAGGGCCGCAAGGCCGATCCCGGGCTCGTTCAGCAGCTGGGCGGCGATCCGGGTGTCGAAGATACGATTGATCCGGATTCCGTATTCCCGGTCCAGCAGCCGCAGGTCGAAATCCGCGTCGTGAAAGACGACTTCGACACCCGGGTCGACCAGATAGCCGGCCAGGGGGTCGAGCCGGCTGATGGCCAGCGGGTCGATGATGGCCGTACGGCTCCGGGTGGAGAGCTGGAGCAGGCAGATCCTGGTCTCGTACCGGTGAAAACTGGCCGCCTCGGTATCCAGCGCGAGCAGGGTATCCCCGTCGAGGGCGGTGGCGAGCTGCTCGAGGGCCGGGTCGCTCTGGAGCAGCTCGCGGGGCTTCGATTCGGAACCGGATGGCCGGCGGCCGGCGGATGAGGATGTCACGCGGTCGATCCGTAGCGGATGTTTCCGGGGTTGAACTGCAGAGTCACGTCGGATTCCCATGCCTGAGTGCGGGGCCGGGTGTGGCCCGACCGGGTTTACGCCTGGGAAAGTTAGTCGCTGGCCCGAGATCCCGTCACCGCGTAGATTCGCTGAGAAACCCCGGGCCACTCTGGCCCGCGTCATTCCCGCGATGCTGGAGGTCCGGTGCCGCCACCGGAAATCGACCTCACCGTCTACCCCGCCGACTGCGACGCGTTCGGGCACCTCAACCAGGCGGCGTTTCTGGCCCTGTTTGAGCGAGCCCGGTGGGAGATGCTGGGCCGGGGCCCGGGAATCGGGCTGTTCACCCGGGAAGACGCCTGGCCGGCGGTACGCAAGACCGACATCGAGTATCACGCTCCGGCCTTCCCCGCCGATGTGCTTCGTTTCACCCAGACACTGGTGCATCACGGCCGGACATCGTTCACCATGCGCCAGTCGGCGCGTCGCGTCCGGGACGATGCTCTTATCGCCAGCGCCGAGTTCGTGTTCGTCTGCATCAACCGGGAAGGCCGCCCGGTGAAAGTGCCGGAGGGTCTCTCCGCCTTCATGACCGGTACCGGTGTCGATCCCGGCACCGTCCGCAAGGTCGTGGTCAACGGGGTGTCTCTCGCCGTCGATGTTCGGGGCGAGGGCCCGACCATCCTGTTCGTTCACGGTTATCCACTCGATCATACCATCTGGGAACACCAGCTCGAGCATCTCCGGGGATGGCGCCGGGTGGCCCCGGATCTGCGGGGCTTCGGGGTCTCGGACGCACCGGACCTCGGCTACAGCATGGCGACGTACGCGGCCGATCTCGCCGCTCTCCTGGAGACCCTGGCGGTCGAGCGGGCCGTGATCTGCGGCCTGTCCATGGGTGGATACGTGGCGTTCGAAATGCTCCGCACGGTACGGGAGCGGATCGCCGGTCTGATCCTGGTGTCGACCCGGGCGGAAGCCGACTCCGCCGAGGGGAAGCGTGCCCGCGATACGGCCGCCTCCCTCGCCCGTGACAAGGGAGCCGACGCGATCGCCGAGGCCATGCTGCCCAAACTCATGGCCCCGGCCACCAGGCTGGACAAGCCGGCTCTGGTCCGGAGGGTCCGGGAACTGATGACCGGTAGCCCGGTGTCCGGGATCATCGGGGCCCTCGGGGCCATGCGGGACCGGGCCGACAGCACGCCGCTCCTCCCGGCCCTGGAAGGTCTGCCGGTTCTGGTGGTGGCCGGGGAGGACGATCAGATCACGCCCGCGGCGGAGATGAAGGCCATGGCGGAGACCATTCCGGGTGCGGTGTTCCGGACGGTTCCGAATGCCGGTCATCTGGTGCCGTTGGAACAGGGGGAGAATACCACCCGCCTGCTGCAGGAGTTCCTGGACTCCTTGCCATGAAACCTTTTGCGTCCGCCGGGCGTCTATACCTGTGGCGGGCGGCTTTCGGGCCGCCCGTGCATCCTCAGTAGTTCCTTCCTTTCTGGACTCCGGCTCCAGGGTCGCGGCCATGCAGTACGACCCTGGGGCCGTCTCCTGTCCACTATCCGCGCAGAATGAAACAGGCCCTCCCGCTGGGAGGGCCTGGACCGCCGGCGTCGTGACAACCGGGAGCTACTTCTGCGGAGGCCCCGGAGGGGTGTCGCTGTTGAAGATCTCCCGGTTCTTCTCGGTGTAGGACTCCCACTGCGGCGGTACGTCCTCTTCGGGGAAGATCGCCGTCACCGGGCACTCCGGTTCACAGGCACCGCAGTCGATACACTCATCCGGATGGATATAGAGCTGATCCTCACCCTCATAGATGCAATCGACGGGGCAGACGTCCACGCATGCCCGGTCCTTCACGCCGATGCAGGGCTCGGTAATCACATACGTCATTGTTGAGAGGCCTCCGAAGGTCAGCCTGCGTTGGCAGGTTCAAGCGAAGCAGATCGCCGCGGTGATTTATACGAAGCAGGGGCATGGGACGCAAGGGGCGGTGGGGCCCCCGCTCCGGGGGCCTGCTATCTTTGACGGCGCCATGCGACCCCGCATCGTATTCGTGCTCGCGCTCCTGTTCGCGGCCCGCCCGGCCGCCGGCCAGGAGGCCGCCTGCCCGTCCGGACCGACCGCCCTGGTCCTCTCGGGGGGAGGCGCCAAGGGCCTGGCGCATATCGGCGTGCTGCAGGTCCTCGACAGTCTGGGAGTCCGGCCCGATCTGGTGGTCGGAACCAGCATGGGCGCCATCGTCGGATCGCTGTATGCCAGCGGCTATTCCGCGCACCAGATCGATTCGCTGGCGCGCAATTTTCCTATCTATCGCCTGTTCCTCACCTATGAGCCCCGGGTACCCCACTCGCTCGGCCTGCTGCAGCCGCTGCTGGTGTGGGAATGGAATCAGGGCAGTTTCGTGCTCCAGCGGGCCGCCGTCCAGGAAGGCGAGATAAGCGCCCTGCTCACCGCGGGCCTCCTCCCCGGCAGTGTCCGGGCCCGGAGCCGGTTCGACTCACTCCCGATCCGGTTCCGGGCCGTCGCCACCGACCTGCTGACCGGCGAGCCGTTCGTGTTCGATTCGGGAGATCTGGCCCGGGCGGTGAAGGCCAGCTCGGCCATTCCCCTGCTGATCGATCCCGAGCACATCGGCGAGCGCTATTTCGGGGACGGTGGGCTCTCGGAGAATGTTCCCATCCGCGTGGCGCGGGAGGCGGGGGCCGCCCGGGTGATCGTCTCCTTTACGACCGAACCCGAGCCCGATTCCCTGAACCTCGAATCGCCGCTGGTGGTGGCCGACCAGCTGGTGGGACTGCTCTTTCGCCAGCCGCTCGATTCCCTCGCTCCCCGTGACCTCACGATCCATCCGGACGTCGAGGGCTTCAAGAGCCTGGATTTCTCGCCCGCCGCGGTGGTCGAGCTGATTGCCCGGGGGCATGAGGCCGCCGTTGCCACGCTGGACTCGGCACAATGCCTGCCCCGGGCCCCCCGACGTTCGGGCCCGCTTCCCCGCTACATCGGCCGCGTCACGTTCCACGGCGCCGAGCCGTCGGACACCGCATACCTGCAACGTTCTCTGGACCTGGTTGCCGGGGAACGGCTTCGCCTGCGGGAGCTGCAGTCGCGGATCCGGGTCCTGGGGCAGAACGAGCGATTCAAGGCCGTCTGGCTCGAGTCCGGCGGTTCCGGCGACTCGGTGTCTTTCAGGGTCACACCCCGGTACGCCTCCACCAAGGTGTTCGCCATCGGGGCCGCCTACGACAACGACCTGGGCGGCCGGGTCTGGCTGGGCGGGGTGCACCGGGATCTGTTCGGCAGCGGAGCCGAGGGCTCCGCGGCGGTCTTCCTCGGTGAATTCGGGCAGGGCATCGCCGCGGGCCTCCGCGGGCAGACCATCAGCGGACGCACGCCGGTGCCGGTCCTCGATCTGCGTGCCCGGCGGGAGCTGATCCGCCGCTTCACGCCGGCGGGCGAGGAACTGTCCGCCTTCCGGGTCCATGAGGCGAGCGTATTCGCCGGAGTGGAGCAGATCCTGTCTCCCCGGTGGACCGCGTCGGTCGGCGCAGTCGGACGGGTCTGGGACGAGGGGAACGGGCGTCAGACTGCCGGAGGCCGGCTGGCCATCTGGCGGGTGGAGCGGCCGGCCGAGCCGGTACTGCAGTTCGACGTCGAGGTCACCGGCCGGTACACCAGAATCGCCCTGGACGGGTTCGCGACGCTCTCACTCGGCCGGCTCGACCTGCAGCCGCACATCCGTTACGGATACGGCAGGGACCTGCCGGTGCAGCTGGCCTTTCCGCTCGGTGGATTCGAGGGGTTCCCGGGCCTGCACATCGGCGAGAATCGCGGCGCGCACGAGGCCCTCGGGAGCCTGGTGATCAGCTATCCCCTGTTCGGCGCCATCCGGTTCCGGGTCGAACCGGTCGTCGGACTCACCTCCACGGCGGGGAACGCTTTCCCCGAAGGAACCGCGCTCTGGGGCGTTCGAACCGGCCTGAATATCGATACACCCCTGGGGCCCGTCCGGGCGGAATACGGCCTGAGCAAGGGGAAGAGAGACGGGATCCTGGTGCGGATCGGGCGGTGGTTCTAGAAAGGTGAGAAGTAAGAAGTGAGAAGTAAGAAGGGGTGCGTCACCACCTCCCGATGGTGACCACGCACCCCTTCTTACTTCTCACTTCTTACTTCTCACTTCGTCATATCAGTCCCGCGATCGGAGTCGGATAGTTGGCCATCCGGGGTTCCGGCTCGCCGTAGCGGCCCTGGGCGGCATAGCGGCGGTCCCATTCCGGCCTCAGGCAGAACGGATCGAGGCCATGAGGCCGGTCCACGCTGAGGACGCCGTCGAGGTGGTCGATCTCATGCTGGATCAACTCCGCCATGGGGCCTTCGAGGTCGGCCGAGACCCAGGATCCCTTCCCGTCCTGATAGCGGACCCGGATGCGGTGCGCCCGGGAGACGCGGACCAGCAGGTCGGGGATCGAATAGCAATCATCCCAGACATCGAAGTCTTCGTAGCCGATGTCGACGATCTCGGGGTTGATGAGCACCCACGGTTTGTCGACTTCGACGTAGATGATCCGCATGGGCGCCCCGATCTGCGGAGCAGACAGGGCACGTCCATACCCCGACCGGGCCTTCAGGTCCCGGAACGTCTCCCGCAGATCGTCCACCACGACCCGCACCGCCGTGGACCGGATCCGGGTGATCGGCTCGCAGCGGGCCCGGAGAATCGGATCGCCCAGGAGACGGACTGGATGTACGCTCATGTGTCCTCAGAATCCCGGAGAGTGGCCAGGCGGCGGAGCACCCCCGCCGTCAGGGGAGGACCAATCTTGTATCCGGCCCCACGGGCCACAATAGCATGATGCGTTACAGGCTATAGTAGTTGTTACCACAACTCTTATTTCTCCACCAAACGACACAGTATAACAGATTGTCACATAACGCATTACCTATTAACACCAATAAGACCAAACGAATTGACACCAACCAGGATTCTCGGTTATGTTTAGCCCATGGAAACCTCACCCACGGAACTGCACGAAGCTGCCGGGCTCCCTCCCGGGTACGGTGGTCCGCGGGGGGAGATCCTGGTCGAGCTGAAGCGGAACGCCGCTCAGAGCGCCCGGGAGCTGGCCGACCGGCTGGGGCTGTCTCTGAATGCCGTGCGCCATCACCTGAAGGAGCTGGAGTCTCTCGGGCTCATCGAGTATCGCCGGGAACCGCGCGGGGTCGGCGCTCCGGTGTACCTCTACCTGCTCTCCACGGCGGGGGAGCGGCTCTTTCCCCGCCGCTATGAGGAACTGGTTACCGAGGTGCTGGCCCGGATGGCGGATCCCTCGGGCCGCTCGGCACTGGTCAGTGTGCTGGAGGAGCGGTACGAGGCGCTTTCGCGGCGGCTTCAGGCCGAACTGTCGGAGGTTCCGCTGTCGGAGCGGATCGAGCGGGTGGCGCGCATTCTGTCGGACGAGGGGTATATGGCGGAGTGGGCGCGTTCGGGAGAGTCGCTGACGCTCAAGGAGCACAACTGTGCCATCCAGGCCGTCGCCGAGAGGTTTCCCGAGGTGTGTGAGGCAGAGGCCCGGTTTCTGAGGCAGGTTCTGGCGGCGGACGTCGAACGTCGCCGGCACATCCTGACCGGATGCGGGTCCTGTGAATACAGCATTCATTCCCCGGCGGCGGATGCCCCGGTTCCCCTGACGCCCCGTTCCCACCCGGGACCGGCGGCCGGAACCGATGCCGAACCGTCACGGGCCGGGTAAAGGGAGAGGTCATGTCGTCATCAGTTGAGTCACTGGTCGGGCGGGAATACCAGTACGGGTTCGTGACCGACATCGAGTCCGATGCGCTGCCCCGCGGCCTCAATGAGGACGTGATCCGGGCGATTTCGGCCCGGAAGCAGGAACCGCCGTTCATGCTCGAGTGGCGGCTCAAGGCGTACCGGCGCTGGCTGACCATGGCGGAGCCGCATCACTGGGCCAACATCGAGTACCCCTCGATCGACTACCAGGACATCATCTACTTCTCGGCGCCCAGGACCACGAAACCGCTGGGCAGTCTGGATGAGGTCGATCCCAAGCTCCTGGAGACCTACGAGAAACTGGGGATCCCGCTCTCCGAGCAGAAGCTGCTCGCCGGAGTCGCGGTGGACGCCATCTTCGACAGCGTCTCGGTGGCCACCACGTTCAAGGCCAAGCTGGCGGAGTCGGGCGTGATCTTCTGCTCGTTCTCCGAGGCGGTACGGGAGCATCCGGATCTGGTCAGGAAATACCTGGGGTCGGTGGTTCCCTACAACGACAATTTCTTCGCCGCCCTGAATTCGGCCGTCTTCAGCGACGGGTCCTTCGTGTTCGTGCCCAAGGGGGTGCGCTGCCCGATGGAGCTGTCGACCTATTTCCGCATCAACACCGCGGACGCCGGACAGTTTGAGCGGACCCTGATCGTGGCGGAGGAGGGTGCGTACGTCAGCTATCTCGAGGGCTGCACCGCTCCCAAGCGGGACACCAACCAGCTGCACGCCGCGGTGGTCGAACTGGTGGCCCTGGAAGGCGCCACGATCAAGTACTCGACCGTGCAGAACTGGTATGCCGGAGACGAAGCGGGGAAGGGCGGCATCTACAACTTCGTCACCAAGCGCGGGAAGTGCGCGGGCGCCCGGTCGAAGATCTCCTGGACCCAGGTCGAAACCGGATCGGCCATCACCTGGAAGTACCCCAGCGTGATTCTCCAGGGGGACGACTCCGTGGGAGAGTTCTACTCGGTGGCGGTGGTGAACGGCCGGCAGCAGGCCGATACCGGCACCAAGATGATCCACCTCGGCCGGAATACCCGCAGCACGATCGTGTCGAAGGGGATTTCCGCCGGCCAGGGGAACAACAGCTACCGCGGGCAGGTCAAGGTCCTTCCGCGGGCGGCCAACGCGCGCAACTACACCCAGTGCGATTCCATGCTCATCGGGAATCGCTGCGGCGCGCACACGTTCCCGTACATCGATGTGCAGAACCGGAGTGCCTCGGTCGAGCACGAGGCCTCGACGTCGAAGATCGGAGAGGATCAGATCTTCTATTGCAAGCAGCGCGGGCTCAACACCGAGAACGCGATCAGCATGATCGTCAACGGATTCTGCAAGGAAGTCTTTCTGAATCTGCCCACCGAGTTCGCGGTGGAAGCGCAGAAGCTGCTGGGCGTAAGCCTCGAAGGCAGCGTAGGCTGAGACCGGCGGAACTGAACAGGAGATGGCGCGTGCTTGAGATCAAGGGACTCCGGGCGACGGCCGGAGAGACGGAAATACTGAAAGGCATCGACCTCACGGTGAACGCCGGCGAGGTCCACGCCGTGATGGGCCCCAACGGGTCGGGCAAGAGCACCCTGGCGCAGGTCCTGGCCGGCCACCCGGCCTATGAGGTCACCGCCGGGACGGTCCGCTACCAGGGGCAGGACCTTCTGGAGATGGAGCCGGAACAGCGGGCCCAGGCCGGCGTCTTCATGGCGTTCCAGTATCCAGTGGAGATCGCCGGGGTCAGCAATGCCTACTTCCTGCGGTCGGCCTACAACGAGATCCGCAAGGCGCGGGGGGAAGAAGAACTGGACCCGCTCGATTTCGCGGACCTGGTCGATGAGAAGCTCAAGCTGGTGGAGTGGAGTCAGGATATCCTGAGCCGGTTCGTGAACCACGGGTTCTCGGGCGGGGAGAAGAAGCGCAACGAGATCCTGCAGATGGCCGTGCTGGAGCCGACGCTGGCCATTCTGGATGAGACCGACTCGGGTCTCGACATCGACGCGCTGCGGATCGTCGCGGCCGGAGTGAACAAGCTCCGGCGGCCCGACAACGCCTTCGTCCTCGTGACCCACTACCAGCGGTTGCTCAACTACATCGTCCCCGACCGGGTCCACGTGCTGTCCCAGGGCCGGATCGTCCGATCCGGAGGCAAGGACCTGGCGCTGGAACTGGAAGAGAAGGGCTACGAGTGGCTGGAGGAGGCCGTGGCGTGACCGAGACCCTCCTGCGGGACTTCGAGGCCTTCACCGCGAACGGCGGATCCGCCGGGCCGGACTGGCTGCCCGGCCTCCGCCGCCGGGGCTTCGAGCGATTCACCACCCTGGGATTCCCGACCTCACGGAACGAGGACTGGAAGTTCACCAGCGTGGCCCCGATCGCCCAGACGCCGTTCCGCCGGCCCGCTCCGGAGGAAGGGGCCACCGGGAGGATGGACCTCACGGGCTGGGAATTCGGGCACCCCGAATGGACCGAGCTGGTCTTCCTGAACGGCCGTTACCGGGCCGACCTGTCGTCGGCCCGCAGCCTGCCGCCGGGCGTCAAGGTCGTCACGCTGGCCCGGATGCTGGCCGACGACCCGGAATTCGTCCGCCACCACCTGGGACAGATCGCCCCCGCGGAGCAGCAGGCGTTTACCGCGCTGAACCAGGCCTTCGCGACCGACGGCGTGGTCGTGCACGTGGCCGGCGGCGTGACGGTACCGGGACCGATTCACCTGATCTTCCTGGCCGACCCGGCCGGCGGGCCGGCCGCCTCGCACCTGCGCAATCTGGTGATCGCCGAACCCCAGGCTTCGGTCTCGGTGGTTGAGAGCTTCGGCAGCCGGCAGGAGGGGGTGTACTTCACCAACGCGGTGACGGAAGTACGGGTGGGGGACGGGGCGCTGGTGGAGCATATCAAGATCCAGCGCGAGAGCCAGCAGGCGTACCACGTCCAGACCATCGAGGCGAGGCAGGGCCGGGACAGCCGGTTCCGGTCGTTCTCCTTTGCCATCGGGGCCGCGCTCTCCCGTACCAACATCTATTCGACGATGGCCGAGCCGGGCAGCGACTGCACCATGAACGGCCTGTATGTGGCCGGGGGCAGCCAGCACGTGGACCACCAGACCCGGATCGAGCATGCCGCGCCGAACTGCACCAGCTGGGAGGTCTACAAGGGCATCCTGGACGGCACCTCCCACGCCGTTTTCAACGGGAAGGTGTACGTGCGTCCCGAGGCCCAGAAAACCGACGGCAAGCAGACCAACAAGAACCTGCTGCTGTCCGAAGGGGCCCGGGTCGATACCAAACCGCAGCTGGAGATCTTCGCCGACGACGTGAAGTGCACCCATGGGGCTACCGTCGGGCGGCTGGACGAGATCGCGGAGTTCTATCTGCAGAGCCGCGGCATTCCGCTGCCGCTGGCCCGGAGGATCCTGACGTACGGTTTTGCCGCGGACGTGCTGACCGAGGTCACCCAGGAGCCGATCCGCACCCGGCTCGAGCAGATCATTTTCGGACGCCTCAGCGAGTAGCCCGCCCCGATGCCCGTTCTCCGCGCGCCTGCCTCTCCGCCCGCACTGGACGTGGAGCGGGTGCGCGCGGATTTCCCGATCCTCCGCACCAGCGTGCGGGGCCACCCGCTGACCTATCTCGACAGCGCCGCCACCAGTCAGCGCCCCGGCCAGGTCCTGGCCGCCATGGATCGCTTCTACACGACCCAGAACGCGAATATTCACCGGGGCGTACACTATCTGAGCGAGGTCGCGTCGGAATCCTATGAAGGGGTCCGGGCCCGGGTGGCCCGGTTCCTCGGCGCGCCGGAGCCGGAGTCCATCGTCTTCACGTCCGGGACCACCGGAGGCATCAACCTGGTGGCCCAGGCCTGGGCCCGGCCGCTGCTGCAGCCGGGTGACGAGATCATCATCACCACGATGGAGCATCACTCGAACATCGTCCCCTGGCAGATGGTCTGCGAGGAGCGGGGAGCGGCCCTTCGAGTCGTACCGGTGACCGACCGGGGAGAGCTGGTGCTGGAGGAGCTCGAACGGCTGCTCTCGCCCCGGACCAGGCTGGTGGCCGTGACGCACCTTTCGAACGTGCTGGGAACGGTGAACCCGGTCGAAGAGATCGTCCGGCTGGCCCGGGATGCCGGGGCCAGGGTCCTGATTGACGGCGCACAGTCCGCGGCCCACCTGCCGGTGGATCTGACCCGGCTGGACTGCGACTTCTACGTCTGTTCCGGCCACAAGATGCTGGGCCCCACGGGCGTGGGGGTGCTGTATGGCCGGCCTGAGCTGCTCGCGTCCATGCCCCCGTGGCAGGGCGGGGGCGGCATGATCGCCTCGGTCACGCTGGAGCGAACCACCTTCGCCCCGCCGCCCGCGCGCTTCGAGGCCGGCACCCCGCCGATCGCGGAGGTGATCGGCCTCGGCGCGGCGATCGACTACCTCGAAGCGGCCGGCCTGGAGGCGATTCACCGGCATGAGGATGACCTGCTTCAGTACGCCACCGGCGAACTGGCCGCCATCCCCGGGCTG
>JBFXBG010000125.1:0-11981 GCA_050183505.1 Gemmatimonadales bacterium
CTTGAAGATCCGGCCGTTGTAGGCGCGGATCCCCTCGAACACTCCGTCTCCATACAGTAGGCCGTGATCGAAAACCGAGATCTGGGCGGTCTCGGGAGTACGCCACTGGCCATCAATTCAGATGGTTGTTGACACGCTTGCTCCTGTGTGGGAACGAGGGCTGGTGCGGGTGGACCTGGGCAATGCGGCGTGAAAGCCGCTGAAAAGTGCCACCGCCCCGGGCGTCTGACAAGTGAGTGCGGGCGGGCGGCAAGTGCCGCCCGCCCGCATCCGGACGCTAGAGCCGACCAATCCGCTCGCGTACCAGCGCGCGGACCGATTCGGGCAGCGGGGCGTAGTGGAGGTCGGCGGCCATCGCCTGCGCGGAGTCGCTCACCATCCAGGTGAGGAAATCCCGGATGACGCGAGCTTTCGCGGTATCCGGATTCTGGCGCCGGATCAGCAGCCAGGTAAACGAGGCGATGGGATACGCCTGCGCACCGGGCGGGTTGGTAATCGAAATCCGGAAATCCGTGTCGGCCGGCAGGTCGACCGCCGCGGCCGCCGCGGTGGTCGACTCGAGCGACGGGGCAACCGGATTCCCCGCGAGGTTGCGGATCCGGGCCACCGGCAGGCCGTTCGAGAGCGCGTAGATGAGCTCCACATATCCCACCGTGCCCTCGACCTGTTTGACCTGCTGGGTCACCCCTTCGTTGCCTTTCCCGCCCAGGCCGATGGGCCACTGGACGGCGGTCCCCCGCCCCACGGTGTCGGCCCAGGGCTGCGAGACCTTGCTGAGGTAGTCGGTCCAGATATAGGAAGTCCCGGAGCCGTCCGACCGGTGCACCACGATCAGTTCCCGGTCCGGGAGCGCAACTCCGGGATTGAGCGCGGCCAGCCGCCGGTCGTTCCACCGGGCGATCCTCCCCATGTAGATGTCCGCCAGGACCGGACCGTCGAGCGTGAGCGGAGTCTCACCCAGGGACGGCAGGTTGTAGGTCACGACCACGGCCCCGAGCACGGTGGGCAGGTGCAGCACATTGCCCTGCACCTGGGCGATCTGCTCGTCGGTCATGGGTCCGTCCGTCGCGCCGAAGTCCACCGTGCCCTCGACGAACTGGCGGATGCCGCCGCCGGAGCCGATCGACTGATAGTTGATCTGGATACCGGTCCGGCTGGCGTAGGTGTCGAACCACTTGGCGTAGATCGGATTCGGGAACGTCGCCCCGGCTCCGGTGAGTGCCGGTCCGCTCGCGGGCTTTCCTCCCTCACCACCGCCGCACCCGGCCAGCAGCAGGATGGAGCCCAGCCCCAGACAGCCCAGTTGCCGCACGACGCGCATAGTCGCCCTCATGGTGAATGGGAAAATCTCGATGCCGCCTTCGCGGCGCGCTGCACCGCCCCCATGAAACCGGAATCGGCGCTGCTCCACAAGGTGCCCCTCCGCCAGCGCCCGGGAGGCGGAAACGGGTTGCAGGTCGAGACACGCCAGGGAGGACTGGCGAAACGGCTCTGGGCACGTAACTTACGGCGGGCCCGGAGCCCGTCCGCCGTCGCACGATCGTGGCGACACCCCGTATCCCCACAAACGCGAATCGCATGTCCAAACAACCTCAGCAATGGGGTACACGTGTCGGAGTGATCCTCGCCGTCGCCGGTTCGGCGGTCGGCCTGGGGAACTTCCTGCGCTTCCCCGGCCAGGCCGCGGCCAACGGTGGCGGCGCGTTCCTGATCCCCTACTTCTGCGCCCTGGTCTTTCTGGGAATCCCGATTGGCTGGGCGGAATGGGCCATGGGCCGGTACGGCGGCCGGAAAGGATTTCACTCCGCCCCGGGGGTGCTGGGGGTCGTCGGGCGCGGCCGGACGGCGCGCTACCTCGGCGTGGTGGGCGTGCTGATCCCGCTGGCGGTGTCTTTCTACTACGTCTTCATCGAGGCGTGGACGCTGGGGTACTTCTGGCACTTCGTCACCGGGGGGCTGGGCATCAACCCGAGCGCGCCGATCGCGGAACAGACGGCGCAATCGGCGGCCTTCTATACCGGGTTCACCGGCGCGGCCCAGGACGGCATCCTGGTGACCGGCTCGAGCCATGGCACCATCTGGTTCTGGCTCATCACGTTCGTCATCAACATCTTCTTCGTCTATCGCGGGCTCTCCAAGGGCATCGAGAAGTTCTGCACCTGGGCAATGCCGGCGATGGCCATCTGCGCCCTGATCGTCCTGATCCGGGTCCTGACCCTGGGCACGCCCGATCCCAACGTGCCCGAACAGAGCGTCCTGAACGGCCTGGGCTTCATGTGGAACCCGGACTTCAAGGCGCTCGGCAACTTCCAGACCTGGCTGGCCGCGGCCGGGCAGATCTTCTTCAGCATTTCGGTCGGCTTCGGGATCATCATCAACTACTCGTCGTATCTCAAGAAGAAGGACGACGTGGCCCTGTCGGCCCTGACGTCGAGTGCCACGAACGAACTGTTCGAGGTCGGCTTCGGGGGCCTCATCACCCTGACCGCGTCGGTCGTCTTCCTGGGCCTCTCGGGAACGGCCGCGGCCGTGGCGACGGGTTCCTTCGGGCTGGGGTTCAACACACTGCCGATCGTCTTTGCCCACATGGGGGCGTTCGGCAACCTGATCGGCGCGCTCTGGTTCCTCATGCTGTTCCTGGCGGCCATCACCTCCTCGCTCTCGATGTACCAGCCCTCCATCGCCTTCATCGAGGAGGCGCTGGGGGTGAGCCACAAGGCGGCCACCACGATGATGGTATCCATCGGCCTGGTCGGCGCGGCCCTCACGTTCTGGTTCACCCAGGGCGGCGTCTTCTGGAGCACGCTCGACTTCTGGGTCGGGACCTTCCTGATCTTCGTGATGGCCGGCGTGCAGATCATCTACTTCGGCTGGGTCTTCGGCATCGACCGCGGCTGGAAGGAAGTGCACGAAGGCTCGGCCATCCGCCTGCCCCGGATCTTCCGGTTCATCATGAAATACGTCGCGCCGGTCTACCTGCTGGTGGTCTTCACCGGGTTCTGCGTGCAGAACCTGGGATCGTCGATCGAGGCGATCAAGGCCAGCACGGCGGCGCAGATCGCGATCGGGCTCATCGGGGCGACGCTGCTGGGCCTGCTGATCGCCGTGATGATCGGCGAGCGCCGCTGGCGGGCCGAGGGGCTGGACCTCGACGGCGACCGCCCGCCTGAGGATGAACTCTCACCGGCCGGCGCACCGGCCGGCTCCTGAGGAGGAACACCCATGAAACCAGGTGGATGGATCCTGCTCATTGTCTCGACCGCCTGCGTCTGGAGCCTCACGGCGTGGTGCTACTGGAAGGTGCTGTCGGCGCCCCCGGACGATCATGTGGTCAAGCCCCCGGATTCGCTCGGGGGGTGACGGCAGAAACAAGGACTGAGGACTGAGGGGGAGCGAGTACCGGGTACCGGGTGCCGGGTGCCGGGTAACGAGCGACAAGCAACGATCGGAATCGGACTGGCGGCTGGACCCCGGGGAGGCGTATCGGGCGTCCGGCCGCTATGTTTCCAGCCGCAACGCACCGACGCCACGGATCCCATGACCGACGTTCTCGACCGGCTCAGACTCGCGCTTCAAGGCACTTATGCCGTGGAGCGGGAACTGGGCGCGGGCGGCATGGCGACAGTCTATCTGGCCCAGGACCTGAAGCACGACCGCCCGGTCGCGATCAAGGTCCTGGAACCGGACCTCTCGGCCAGCCTCGGTCCGGAACGCTTTCTTCGCGAGATTCACCTCGCGGCCGGACTGCAGCACCCCCACATCCTCACGGTCTACGACTCGGGCGAAGCGGACGGCCTGCTGTATTACGTCATGCCGTACGTTGAAGGGGAATCCCTGCGCGACCGGTTGAACCGGGAGCAGCAGCTCTCCATCGAGGAGGCCGTCCAGATCGCGCGGGAGGTGGCCGATGCGCTTTCCTATGCGCACAGCCACGGCGTGGTCCATCGCGATATCAAACCGGAAAACGTCATGCTCACCGGCGGCCACGCGGTCGTGGCCGATTTCGGTATTGCCAAGGCGGTAAGCGAGGCCGGCGCCCAGCAGCTTACCCAGACCGGCATGGCCGTCGGCACTCCGGCGTACATGAGCCCGGAGCAGGCGGCCGGCGACAACACCGTCGACGGCCGCAGCGACATCTACAGCCTCGGCTGCATGCTGTTCGAGATGCTCTGCGGCCAGCCGCCGTTCCGGGGACCCACCTCGATGGCCATCATGGCGCAGCACGCCATGGAAGCGGTGCCGAGCCTCACGATCATCCGGCAGAGCATATCGGATGAGCTGGAGGACGCGGTTTTCCGGGCCATGGAAAAGGTGCCGGCCGATCGCTTCGCCACGGCCAGCCAGTTTGCCAAGGCCATCTCGTCTCCGGAAGCGACGACGACGGCCTCCCGGGCGGCGCGGCTCCGCTCCGGCCGGACCGGACGCTACGCCGCCCCCCGGCCTTCCCGCCGGCGCTGGCTCTGGGCCGGGGGCGCTGTTGCGGCGGCCGGCGCCGTCCTGCTGGGCTGGTGGCGCCTGTCGCCGGGCCATGGCGGTGTCCCGGGCGGTCCGGATTTCCGGCGGATCGCCGTGCTGTATTTCGACGACCAGAGCCCCAATCACGACCTGCAGCATATCGCCGACGGCTTCACCGAGGCGCTGATTCACGATCTGAGCCAGGTCGACTCCCTGCACGTGATCTCGCGGAACGGAGTGCTGCCCTACAAGGGCACGGCGGTCGCACCGGAGAGCCTGGCCAAAGCCCTCGATGTCGGAACCCTGGTCGACGGGACCCTGGCCGAGGCGAACGGTCAGCTCCGGGTGACGGTGACGCTGATCAACGCGGAAACCGGGGCGGAAATCGCCAGCCGTCCCCTGGCACCCCGTCCCCGGGACGACGTGTTCGCGCTCCAGGATGATCTGGCCAATGAGGTCGCCGTGTTTCTCCGGCGACGGCTGGGCAAGGAGATTCAACTGCGGGAAAGCCGGGCCGGCACCCGCAACGCGCAGGCCTGGGAGGCGGTCCAGCAGGCCCAGGAACTGACCGACCAGGCCCAGCCGCTGGCGGACGCCGGGAAGGTCGAGGCCGCCGCGCAATTGCTGGTGGAGGCGGACAGCCAGCTGGCCCGGGCGGAAAAACTGGACGGCAAGTGGATCACGCCGGTGGTGCAGCGCGGGTGGCTTGCCTACCGGCAGTCCCGCCTCTCGGGTCAGATCGACCGCGCCGCCATGCCGGCCTGGCTCGACCGGGCAACGGAATACGCGGAACAGGCGCTGTCGATGCAGGCGGACAACGCGGACGCGCTGGAACTGCGGGGCACCGTGCGGTATCTGTCCTGGCTGCTGAACCTGGAGCCGGACCAGGCCAGGGCGGAACGACTCCACCGGGACGCCGAAGCGGACCTGCGGGCGGCCGTCGCGGCCAATCCGTCGCAGGCCCAGGCCTGGAGTACGCTGAGCCACCTGTTGCTCAACAAATCGGAGAACGCACAGGCGAAGCTGGCGGCACAGAAGGCCTACGAGGCCGACCCCTTCCTGACCACGGCCAACCAGATCGTCTGGCGCCTGTTCCAGAGTTCCTACGACCTCGGCGATCCGGTCGAATCGGCGCACTGGTGTGACGAGGGTGCCAAGCGATTCCCCGGGGATCCGCGCTTCGTCGAGTGCCGCCTGTGGGGCATGAGCCTGCCGGGAATGAAGCCGAACGTCCCCGGCGCCTGGCGGCTGGTGGAGACCTACGTCGGCCTCACCCCCGCGGCCCAGCAGAGGTTCGCCCGCCTGAAAGGGAACATGCTCGTGGCCATGGCCCTGGCGCGGGCCGGGTTGCCCGACAGTGCCCGCGCGGTGGCCACCCGTGCCCGGGGCGACGCCGAGGTCGATCCGACTCGAGATCTGACGCTTTATGAGGCCATCGTCCGGAATCTGTTGGGTGACCGCAACGAAGCGTTTCGTCTCCTCAGCACTTATCTGGCGGTGAACCCACACCTCCGCTCCTCCCTGGCCACAGATCAGTCGTGGTACCTGGCTGACCTGCGCAACGATCCGCGTTACGCGAGCCTGATCGGCACCGCCCGTTAGTTTTGTTCACCTTGCGTCCGGCCATCCGCACGGTATCTTGAGCCTCCTCTTCTACTGTCCCCACCCTCTGGGGGGCTCCTATGCGAATCCGGATTGCAGTCCTCGCCGCCGCGGCGGCCACGTTCAGTCTCGCCTGTCAGGACTCGCGGGACACCTCCCCTGCCGGCCCGCCGTCGTTCGCGGGCGGGGCGGCGCTCACCTGCGATTTCGGGCAGGCGATCGACTATACCCGGCGCTACCTGGCTGAGCCGCAGCGGTCGGCGGCCTATGGCCTGATCCTGCAGATGAAGGCCCAGCTCGGCGGCGGGGACAGCGCCGCGGCAACCAGCACCGGCTTCGACATTCTGGGCATCACGGCCTCGGCAACCGACGCGGGTGCCCAGGCCGGCACGCCTCAGGACGGCTCCACTCAGGTCAACGCCGTCCTGGCCTGCATGAAGGTCGGCGCGGTGAACCTGCCGATCGACTTCTCCCAGGCGCTGTCCCTCGGGGCGTTCGCGGTGCGGGCCGGCCCCGGGGATCCGACCGGCCCGATCATTTCCCGGGATGATTTCTCCGGCATCGCCCTGGCACCGGAGCAGAACGCCACCTGGCTCTCGGTGCTGGGCCAGCGCGCCGTGCTGTATGGCGAACCCAACCCGGCGGCCTCGTTCAACGAGCTGCTGGCGGGGCTGCCGTACACCTGGTCGACCGTGCCCGTCATCCCCAAGGTCAACAAGGGCGCCGTCATCGGATTCTGCGTCGAGAACCCCGGCCGGCTCCGGGTGGCCGACGATCACGGCGGGCCGGAAACGATCCTGTACCTGCGTGATCCCAGCTTCTTCCTGGCCTGCCCCAACCTGGCGTCGGCCGGCGACTGGTCGCCCGGCTGGATGGCCGGCCTGGGGCGGTCGCTCAAGCGGACGGCGGGGCGGATCTTCCTCCCGGCACCCCTGGCCGCGGCCATGAAGAACCCGGGACCGGTGGGTGGGTCCGCCACCGGCTTCAGTGATTTCGCGGCGGTCGATGCGATTGCGATCAACCTCACCTGGACCGGCCAGCCGTCCGGCGGCACCGCCGGTCAGACGCTGCCTGCCGTGCAGTTGAAGGCGACCGGCAACGGCGGCACCCCGCTCCCGCAGGTGACGATCACCCTCTCGCTCGTCCGGGTCTCGGGCACCGGCAACCTGCAGGGGACCCTCAGCAAGGTTACCGACACGGGCGGAGTCGAAACCTATCCCGACCTGGTTGTGACCCGGCCCGGCACCTACGCCCTGCTCGCCACGGCATCCGCATCCGGCTTCGGAACCGTGCAGCTGCAGTCGGTCGACTTCGTGGTGCAGTGAGGGCGAGTGAGAAGTAAGAAGTGAGAAGTAAGAAGTGAGAAGGGTACGTACCGGAGACATGGGTTACAAATAGTCTGAAGACATCGGTAACACTTGGTGCCAGACTTGGGGCTCAGCGCGGAGGAGCCCGATGCCCTGGATCTCGTGTATGCCGCTCGATGCCCGTCTGGAGTTCCTGGCCGAATACCGGCGCGACCGGTGGTCGTTTCGTGAGCTGTGCCTGCGGTATCACGTCAGCCGCAAGACGGGCTACAAGTGGGTCGCCCGCTACGCGGAAGCGGGCCCGACCGGCCTGCAGGAGCGTTCGCGCCGACCCCGGCATTCGCCGCGGGCGACGCCCGCCGCGGTGGTGGCGGCGCTCGTCACCCTGCGGCGGCAGCACCCCCGCTGGAGTGCCAAGAAGCTGCTGCCCCTGCTGGCGGCCGCGCACCCGAGTTGGGCCCTGCCCGCGATCAGCACGGCGCAGGCGCTGCTCAAACAGCACGGGCTGGTGCGTCCCCGCCCGCGCCGCCGGCCCGGGCGGCAGCTCCAGGGGCGGGCGTGGACGCCGGCCACGGCTCCCAACGTGGTCTGGACGGCGGACTTCAAGGGCCAGTTTCGGACCCGGGATGGCCAGTGGTGTTACCCGCTCACCATCCTGGATAGCTACTCCCGCTATGTCCTGGCCTGTGTCGCGCTGCCGGATACCACGGGGGCGCGCGCCGGGCCCATCTTTCGGGCGGCCTTCCGCCGCTATGGCCGCCCCCAAGTCCTGCGCACCGATAACGGGGCGCCGTTTGCCGCTCGGGGGCTCGGGGGGCTCTCGCACCTCGCCGTGGAGTGGCTCTGCCGCGGCATCCGGCTGGAGCGCATTGCCCCGGGCCATCCCGAGCAAAATGGCCGGCATGAGCGGTTTCACCGCACGCTGAAGGCCGAAACCGCCTGTCCCCCCGCCGGGACCCGCCGCGCCCAGCAGCGGCGCTTCACCAGCTTCTGCCATACCTACAACACCCAGCGGCCCCATGAGGCCTTGGGCCAGACCCCGCCCGCCCAGCACTATCAGGCCTCCCCCCAGGCCTGGCCCCGGGCGGTTCCCGCGTGGGACTATCCCGGGTACTTTGAACACCGCCGGGTGGCCGCGAATGGCTGTGTGCGCTGGGGCGGGGCCACGGTCTTTGTCGGACAAGCGCTCCATGGGGAAACCCTGGGCTTTGACCCGCATCCCGCCGGCCTCTGGCTGGTGTACCTGCAGGACTACTTGCTCGGCGTCTTCGACCCCGACCACCTCCGCGTGGAAGACGCCCGCACCTGGGTCCAAGTGTAACCCATGTCTTCAGACTTTCTGTTACCGATGTCCTAAGACGTACAAAGGGAGAACAGAAACGGCCCTCCGGAATCGGGGGGCCGTTTCGCCGTCCGTGCTGGAGCCGGCCCGGGATCAGGGCTGCCCCAGCACCTTGACCGGCACGCTGCTGTTGACATAGGACCCGTTCCCCAGCTGCCCGGTGGAATTGTCTCCCCAGCAGTAGAGCAACGGTGACGGGGTGATGCCGCAGCTGAACGTGGCCCCGCTGTTGATCTCGGTGAAGCTGAGGCCGCCCTGGACCGGGACCGGGATGGAGCGGTCGGTGGTGGTCCCGTCGCCGAGCTGGCCGCTGTTGTTCCGGCCCCAGCAGTACGCCGCGCCCCCCGCCGTCAGGCTGCAGGTGTGGGTTCCGCGCGCCTTGACCGAGGTGAAGCTGAACCCACCCGCCACGGCGGCCGGCGTCAACCGGTCGGTCGTGGTGCCATCGCCGATCTGAGACTGGGCGTTGTCGCCCCAGCAGTAGACGGCTCCGCTCGCCTGCCGGGCGCAGGTATGCGAAGACCCGGTGGTAATCTCCGCAAAGATCTTCCCGCCCGCGACCGCGACGGGAACGCTGCGGCTGATCAGGGTGCCGTCTCCCACTTCTCCATCGAGGTTCCGGCCCCAGCAGTAGGCCACGCCGGCGGCCGTGAGGCCGCAGGTATGCGAGCCGCGGGCACTGAGCGACGCGAAGACGAGTCCGCCTGTCACCGGGACCGGCGTGCTGCGGGCGGCGGTCGTACCGTCACCCAGTTCGCCGTCGGCGTTGCTGCCCCAGCACCAGGCACTGCCGGACGCGGTGAGGCCGCAGGTATGCGAGAAGCCGCCGGTCAGGCTCACGAACCCCGGGCCGCCGCTGACCGGCGCCGGAACCGCGCTGTTGGCGGTGGTACCGCGGCCCAGCTGGCCGCCGGCATTGCCGCCCCAGCACCAGGCGGCACCCGCCTGCGTGAGCGCACAGGTGTGTTGCCCCCCGGGATAGAGCGAGGCGAACCTTGTTCCGCCGGTCACCAGTACCGGAACCGCGCTGGCGGGAGAGAACACCCCGCTCCCGAGTTCACCCTCGGCGTTGAGACCCCAGCAGTAGGCTTCACCGCTGGACGTGAGAGAGCAGGTGTGCGAGTACCCGCCGTCCAGCGCCGGGAAGGCCAGGTTGAGAACCACGCTGACCTGCGCCGATCCGCTGACCCCCTCCGACGTGGCCGTAATGACCGCCGTCCCCGCACCCAGGCCGGCGACCAGGCCGGCGGCGTCGACATCGGCGACCGCCGGTGCCGAGCTGCTCCAGGAGACCGTGCGGCCGCGCAGGGTGTCGCCGGACGCGCTCAGCGTGATGACGGACAGCTGCGCATCGAGGCCGGCACCGACGGTGAGGGACCCGGGCACGACGATGACCGTGCCCACCTGTTCGAGGTCGATCGTGATCGCCGCCGAACCGGTATGGCCTTCGACCGTCGCCGAGATGGTCGCCTGACCGGGTGAGACGCCGGTCACGAGCCCGTTGCCGTCGACCGTCGCGATGGCCGAATCGGAGCTCGACCACTCCACCACCCGGTCGCTCAGGGGCCGCCCCTGGGCATCGGAGGGGATGGCGTTGAACTGCGCGGTCGCACCGACGCCGAGCAACGCGGACGACCCGACGACCGACACGCTCGCGACCGGCACCGGGGTGACGGTCACCGTGTCCTGCGCACTGATACCGGAGACGGCGGCCGTGAGGATCGCGGTGCCCGGCGCCACACCCGTGACGAGCCCGGTCCCGTTGACCGTGGCCACCGCGGAAGCATTGGTGGACCAGGTGACGATCTGCCCGGCCAGGGTATCACCGGCGGCATCCCGGACCAGCGCGGCGAGCTGAACCGTGGACCCTGTCACAACCGAGGCCGGGCTGGGACTGATCGTGATCGATGCCGGCGCTCCCGGCACGATGGTAATGGCCGCCGAGGCGCTCCTGCCCTCGCTGGTGGCGGTGACGGTGGCGGTCCCGGGCTTCACGCCGGTGACCACTCCGCTGGGATCGACCTGGGCAATGGACGGGGCGGAGCTGCTCCAGGCGATGACGCGGCCGACCAGCAGATGGCCGGCCGCATCCCGCGTGGTCGCCGTCAGAGTCGTCGTCGTGGCTACCGGCACGGTGGCGGCGGCGGGCGTGACCGTCACCGACGCCACGGGAATCGGGTCCACCGTGACCGTGGCGGCGCCGCTCTTCCCTTCGCTCGTGGCCGTGATCACCGCGGTACCCACACCCACGGCGGTCGCCAGGCCGCCCGGTGATACCGTGACCGCCAGGGCGTTCCCGGTCGACCAGGTCACCAGCCGGCCGCTCAGTGGATGACCCGCGGAATCCGCGACGAGCGCGGTGAGTTGGGAGGCCGTACCGAACCCGAGGGATGAAGCGGACGGGACGATCGTGACGGAGGCAACCGGCACGGGAATGATCGTCAGCGATGCCGAGCCGCTCTTGCCTTCGCTCGACGCGGTGATCGTCACGGCGCCGGGGCGCAGACCGGTCACCAGGCCGGTGGCGGAGACGGAAGCAATGGTGTCGCTGCTGCTGCGCCACCGGACCGGTCGGTCCGGCAGCGGGTTGGCACCGGCATCCTGCACGGTTACGCCCAGCTGGCGGGTGGCCCCCACCATCAGGGTCGGATTGGCGGTGGAAACGAGAACGCTGGCGACGGGGACCGGACCGCCCGACCCGGGACCGGTACTGTCGTGATTGCAGGCAAGCAGAAGCAGGACTACGCCGAGGATCGCGCGTTGCCGGGACACAAACCCCTCCAGGGGAGCGGCCGGTCCGGGTCACGGACCTTCGGGGTGCAACCGGAGCGGTGCCGCAGGACACGCGCCGGCGAGGGGGCCAGGGCGATCGGACTCCCTTGGGAGGACCCATCCGGGCACCCCCTGTGCCGCAGTGCGACAGGGTCAGGCAGCCCGCCGGAGGAGCAGGTATCCAGATGCCGGGATTGGAGTTGCCAGTGTGCGATGGAAACCCCCAACCGCCCGGCCCCGGCGCGGAGCGGCTACGGAGCGACGGAGGGTGATGCGGGAATGCCGCAGTGGGGGGAGGGAGGTGAGAGGTGAGAGGTGAGAGGTGAGAGGGCGGCCGGGGCGGCCGTTGGCCGGGTGAAGAGGTGAGCAAGTGAGGGCAGGTGGGAGAGGATGGCCAGGGACCACCTCAGTCCTCAGTCCTCATCCCTCAGTCCTCGTCTCCCCTCGCTTCAGCGAGCAGACTGGCCGAGCCTCGGCTTCAGCCGAGGGCTCGGGTCGGGGCG
>JBFXBG010000126.1:0-11945 GCA_050183505.1 Gemmatimonadales bacterium
GCCGGCCGCTCCGGTCTGCTATGCCTTCGCGCCGGTCACGATGTGCGCCGGCGCGTCGAATTCCACCGTACCCGCCGCCGTGACATACCGGCCGAGGGCCTCCTCCGCCTCAGTCAGGATGGAGGCAATCTGTGCCTCGGTGAGAGAAACCCCCATGACCGGAAGCCACCCGCGCAGGTCGGCTTCCACCATCGTGCGGATGCTGGGGAATCGCGCCTTCCCGTGATGGGTGGCCACCTGAACCCGGGTAACGCCTGCTTCCTGGAAAAGCGCCGCCAGAGCGGCCCGATCGCCCAGGACGAACGGAGCGCGCAGCGCATCGGCGGCGGGCCGCCCCGCCAGGCGTTCCAGCAACGCTACTTCGATCGGATATGCTTCCGAATTGTCGAGCGACTCCCATACGGCCACAGCCATGCGGCCGCCCGGAACCAGGACGCGCAACATCTCACGAATGGCCGCGGGGCGATCCTGAAAGAACATCAGCCCGAACTGGCTGACCACGGCGTCGAATGTGCCGTCCTCCCAGGGCAGGGACTCCGCCGCGCCGAGCCGCCACTCGATCGATGGGGCCAGCTGTCCGGCGACGGCCAGCATTCCGGGTCCGGCGTCCAGGCCGGCGACGAAGCCGTCCTCACCCAGGTGTCGCGCGGCTTCCCGGGCCAGGACCCCGGTTCCGCACGCAACGTCGAGTACCCGGTGCCCCGGCCCGACCCCCGCGGCCTGGACCATCCGGGGGGCCCATTGCCGGAACAGCGCCGGCACGTGGAGGCCTTCATACGCCGTTGCCGCGGCGATCTCTTCCTTCGAAGCGGTGATTGCCATTTCGTATCCCCCTGGTTCAACAAGCGATCGCGGCCCGGCGCGCGTTTCAACGCCATGGCGAACCCCGGTTCCCGGTCAGCCGGCCGCGTCTGCCGGACGCGCTACCAGCACCTCCGAGGAGATCCCCCACGACCTCACGACTCGCTGGTGCAGCACCTCCCACGAGCTTCCGGCGCAGTATGGAGCCAGGGCGATCGGCCGGCAACCACCCACGAGTTGCGGACGGAGCCGGAAGACGAGGGTCCAGAGTCCCGAGACCAGGCGCGAAACCGCCGTGGAGCCGGCCGCCAGGCTGGCAACGCACAGCCGACCGCCCGGTTGGAGGACGCGGCGTGCTTCGCGGAGTACGGCGTGGATGTCCTCCGGCGACAGCAGATCCAGCACGTAGGTACTGACGAAGCGGTCGGCGGCGTGATCGGGGATCGGCAGCTGCACCGCCCCCGGGTCGAGCAGGTGGACCTGGGCCCGGCGCCCGAGGGGACCGAGGCGGTCCCGGGCCAGACGTACCATGGTCGTGCTCACATCCCATCCGATGTACGCCGCGGATGGCGCCTGCTGGAGCAGACGCGCCGCCAGCCGGCCGGTGCCGCAGCCGAATTCGACGATCCGGCGGGCCGAGGACAGATCGGCGTGAGCGAGCAGATCGTCCAGGGCCGGATCCTCGTAGAACCCCTGTCGGTCCTGGCGGGCGCCGAATCGATCGTAGAAATGCCTGACGGCGGCAGGGCTGAGCATGGGTGTGCGGTCAGGGCGTACCGACGGTCAGGCGCTGGCGATAGAACAGTGGCGCAAGCCTGAAATCATCGGTGCGGGGGATTGGGGACGGCGTTCCGACCGGGCGCATCGCCACCTGGCCTCACTCGGAAGTGTGGTAGGTTTGCCGGCCGCCGGTGACGGGCGCCGCGCGCAGCCGGCTGGGGTGCATGCAACCTGCCGGGCACGGCCCGGCCGGGCAAGGCAGTCCGCGGGGCACCGGGGTTTGACGCGCCCTGTCCGGACGGATATCGTCTGCGGAGAAGGTTCCCGCTCCCGGGAGGTCGCCAATGGACCCGATCGAGCGCCTGCAGACGGCGCTGTCGGACCGCTATGCGTTCGAGCGCGAGCTCGGCGCCGGCGGCATGGCCACGGTGCATCTGGCCCAGGACCTCAAGCACCGGCGCAAGGTGGCGGTCAAGGTGCTGCGGCCCGAGCTCGCGGCGAGCCTGGGCCCGGACCGCTTCGTCCGTGAAATCGAGATCGCGGCCAGCCTGGCTCACCCGCATATCCTCCCGCTCTTCGACTCCGGCGACGCCGACGGGGTCCTGTACTATGTCATGCCCTACGTCGAGGGGGAATCGCTCCGCGACCGCCTGAACCGTGAGGGACGGCTGCCGGTGGATGAGGCCATCCGCCTCACCGACCAGGTCGCCTCGGCGCTGAACTACGCTCATGAGCACGGGGTCATTCACCGCGACATCAAGCCCGAGAACATCCTGCTCGCCGGCGATCAGGCGATCGTCGCGGATTTCGGGATCGCCCGCGCGGTCGAAGCGGCCGGGGCGGACCGCCTGACCGGTACCGGGCTCGCCATCGGGACGCCGGCGTATATGAGCCCGGAACAGGCCATGGGCTCCGGCGAACTGGATGCCCGGACCGACATCTACGCGCTCGGCTGCGTAACCTACGAGATGCTGGTCGGCCAGGCGCCGTACGCGGGGAGCACCCCGCGGGAACTCGTGGCCAGGCATGTGGCGGACACCGTGCCGAGTGTCCGGACCAGCGACCCGGGGGTTCCGCTCTATGTCGAGCGCGCGGTGGAGCGCGCCCTCGCCAAGCTGCCGGAAGACCGGTTCCCGAGCGCGGCGGCGTTCGCCGAAGCGCTGGTGAGCGGCACGGTGGTGGACCGGGTGCGCCGCCGGCGGGGTCGCCGGCGGGTGACGCTTGGCGCCGGCCTGACGCTGGGGGCGGCGGCCATCGTCTACGCTGTCGTGACGCTCGCGGGCAGGGAGCGGTTCCGGACCATCGCCGTGCTGCCGCTTACCAATCTCACCGGCGACACGGCCCAGAACTATTTCGTGGACGGAGTCCATGAGGCCCTGATTTCGGAGCTGGCCCAGACGGGCCTCGCGGTCGTGGCCCGGAGATCGGTGATGCACTATCGCGACTCGGACAAACCCGTGCGGGAGATCGCCCGCGAGCTCAGGGTGGACGGCGTCATCGAGGGTGGGGTCTTTCGCCAGGGCGACAGCGTGGAGATCGAGACCCGGCTCATCAGCCCCCGCTCACAGGTCCCCGTCTGGAACGCCGCCTACGACGGCAATCTGCCCAACGTGGTGGCGCTCTACCGCGGCATTGCCCGCGCGGTGGCCGGCGAGGTCCGTCAGGTGCTCACGCCGGACGCACGGTCACGGCTGGAGCAGACGCCCTCGGTGAATCCGGACGTGTATGAGGCCTACCTGAAGGGCATGTATCATCTCAACAGCGGGACGCCGCAGGACGTTCAGCTGGGACTCAGGTATCTGCATGAGGCAGTGGATCGGAACCCGGTGGACGCGGAGGCCTGGGCGGCGCTGGCGTGGGGATACATCACCCTGGGCCACAGCTTCAGTCCGCCGCCGGAATCCCGCGAGCGGGCCAGCGAAGCCGCCGAGCGCGCCGTGCGCCTGGATCCGAACCTGGCCGAGGGCTGGTCGGCCCTCGCCGCGGTGAAGACCTACTACGAGTATGACTGGAAGGGGGCCGAGGAAGCCTATCAACGGGCGAATCGGCTGAACCCCAGCCTTCCGAGAAACCACTACCACTATGCCTGGTACCTGGACCTCTTCGATCGCAACGCAGAGGCGATCAGAGAGCATGAGCTGGCCCGGGACCTCGACCCCTTCACGCCGCTCAACACGGCATGGCTGGCGCCGCTGTATGCCAAGGCCGGCCGGGTGGACGAGGGAATCGCCATGGCCCGGGAGGCCATGACGCTCCAGTCCCGGGTCCCGGTCGCACGGGTAGCGCTGGCCTACACTTACATGCAACTGCGCCGCTGGGACGAGGCGATCGACGTCATCCGGCCGGCGGCCGACTCGCTGCCGCCGCTGCGGGGGTTGCTGGGCAGGGTCCTGGTCGGGGCAGGCCGGGTGGAGGAAGCGCGCGCGATTGTCCGGGAACTGGAGCAGCAGCCAACCTCAATGGGTACGCTCTGGCTGGTCCACATCTACGGCGCGCTCGGCGAATGGGACAAGGCACTCGACTGGCTGGAGTACAAGCCCCGCCATGTGTGGATGCCCTGGTACCTGCGGCAGGATGCGCCGGAAGGCCTGCGCCGGCAGCCCAGGTTCCAGGCGGTGCTGCGGGAGATGAACCTGGTAGAAGGGTGAGATGCAGAGTGCAGAGTGCAGAGTGCAGAGTGCAGGGTGCAGGGTGCAGGGTGCAGGGTGCAGGGTGAGTGCAGGCCCCCACCGCCAACCCCCAGCCCCGATCCCTGGAATCCGGCGCGTCTCACTCCTCCCGGAGCCGCCGGGCCAGGGTGAGGAATCGGGGCTCGTCCCGAAGGGGGCCGAGGCGCGGGTCGATCAGCAGGTAGGCCAGCACGGTCGACCGCTCCTGGTAGGCGCGTTCGAGCGAGCGGAGGGCCTGATCGCGCTCTCCCAGGCCGGCATACACCACCGCGAAGGAATAGGCCGGGACGTAGCTCCGGGAGGCGGTGGTGCGCAGCTCGGCCAGCAATGCGCGAGCCTCCCGGGTTCTGCCGGCGATCGCGAGTGCATGGGCCAGGGAGGCTTTCCGGTTGACAGTTCCGGAACTGATCGGCTGCAGGATCGCGATCGCCTCATCCGCCCGTCCCTGCTGCTCCGCCACCAGCGCCAGTGCCCATCGGGCGAGCAGGTCGGTGGAGTCGCTCTTCAGGATCTCGCGCAGCTCTCGTTCGGAATCGTCGTAGCGGCCCGCGAAGTACTCCAGCAGAGCACGGTTCACCAGCAACGAGGGTGAGAGCGGGTCCAGCTCCACGGCCCGTCCAAGTTGCGCCATCGCCTCGTCCAGCCGTCCTCGTGATGCGAGAAAACGGCTATAGGAGAAGTACGCATCGGCATAGCTCGGGGAAAGCTCGAGGGCCCGTCGGAACTCCTGCTCGGCGGCGCGCCAGTCCCATTCGTAATAGGCCCGGATGTAGGCGATAGCGGCGTGCGCTTCCGCCAGGGACTCGTCCAGTTCGAGCGCGCGGGCCAGCGCCGCCCGGGCTCGGGGCAGCACCTCGGCCGGCGGAATGTCGGTGGAGAACGGGAGGGACGTATAGTAGTTGGCCAGCCCGACATAGGGAGGCGCCCACTCCGGCGCCATCCGGCTGGATTCCTCGAAAAGGGCCCGGGCTTGTTCCAGTTCCCCGCGTTCAAGGTGGAAGCGGCCGCGCAGATAGCCCTCGTAGGCCCGCTGGTCCACCTCACTACGCGGGTTGATGGGACTCCGCTCCGTACCGTTGACACCAGCGCCGAGTGATTCGGTGATATCCGCCGTGATCTGCCGCTGCAGGTCTGGAATCTGGCCCAGGCGAACCCGGTAATCCCGGGTGAAGAGCAGCACGCTGTCCGGGGCTCGAAGGAACTGCAGACGGACCCGCAGGGTGTCCCCGGACTTCTGAATCGACCCGCGGACGACTGCGCCGACGCCCATCGTCCTCGCCATGTCTGCCAGGGATCGCGCCGTGCCCTGGGCAACCGCGCCGGAAGCGCGCGAGATGACCTTCAGCGAGCCGATCTGGGCAGGTCCGAGATGAGCCCTTCGGTCATCCCGTCTCCCAGGAACGAGCTGTCGGGGTTGCTTGAGAGGTCCTGGAAGGGCAGGACCGCGACCGCGGCGATCCTGCCCACCGTGGAGCGGACAGTAGACCGCGTCCGACCGACCCCGACCCACCACCCCGCTGCCACCAATCCGCAGGCCCCGAGCGCAATGAGCGCCCGGCGCCTCATGGGGAAAACGAACCCGCTTTTCGGGATGCGCGGCCTGGTTGGGTCCGTCTCCGCAACGTCCGGCGGTGCGATCGCCTGAAGAAACTCCTGAACCGAGGCGAACCGATCGGCGGGCAGCTTGGCCATGGCCCGCATGATCGCCCCTTCAATTGACGGTGGGATGGTCCCCCGGATCAGGCGCAGGCTCGGGACCGGATCGAGCGAATGCCGCGCGAGAAGCACGAGAGGCGAGGAGCCGCTGAAAGGGGGCTGGCCGATCAGCATCTCATACAGGGTGCACGCCAGACTGTACTGATCGCTCCGCGCGTCAACCGTGGTCCCGCTGGCCTGCTCCGGGCTCATGTAGAGCGGCGTACCGATCACCATGCCCGTCCCGGTGAGCTGCTCCTCGGCCCCGGCGGCATGCAGCGCACGGGCAATGCCGAAGTCGGCGACGACCGCGTGCCCTCCGGACAGCATGATGTTGTCGGGCTTGATGTCGCGGTGGATAATCCCGTGCTCGTGAGCGTACCGCAGGGCGCTGCCGACTTCCCGGGTGATCTGGAGCGCCAGCTCGATGGGAAGCTGCGGTTCCCGCGCCAGTCGCTGCCCGAGCGACTCGCCGTCGACGAAGGGCATCACGTAGTACAGCTGGCCCCCGGCTTCGCCGGAGTCGTAAAGCGGAAGGATGTGCGGGTGCTGAAGAGCGGCAGCTATTGTGATCTCGCGAAGAAACCGTCCGCTGCCCAGGACGGCCGTCAACTCCGGCTTCAGTAGTTTGATCGCGACCCGCCGGCCGTGCTTGAGGTCCTCGGCGAGGAGGACAACGGCCATGCCGCCCCGGCCAAGCTCACCCTCGACCCGGTATCGGTCAGCGAGCGCCACAGTGAGCCGCTCGAGGGAGTCCATCGTGGGCTTCTGTGCCTCAGGAGAGACTGTGGCCCGCGCCTGTCCGGGCGCCGCCTGCCGGGCCATCGCCGTCCGCCCAAACCGCCCCTCCATACCATGGCACCCGGGGAAACGGCCGTCAAGCGAGGTCCGGGTTCCGACCTCCCCGCGCCGGAGCATGGTGGCAGAGGGCAGAGTGCAGGGTGCAGAGTGCTGGGTGCAGAGTAGGGTCCCCACCGCTGGACCGCTATCCTCATTCATACGCGGGCTTATAGGTACGCTCCCTGTGCCGGCCATGCCGGTCTCGACCTTCCGGGCGTCCATCGACAATGATGGCAGGGTCGGTACCGCACCGTACGGTGTCCTCTTCGATCGCGGTCATGCCCCCAGCCGGTAAGCCACCCAG
The DNA here is from genome assembly GCA_050183505.1 of Gemmatimonadales bacterium. Lineage (GTDB taxonomy): Bacteria > Gemmatimonadota > Gemmatimonadetes > Gemmatimonadales > GWC2-71-9 > JBFXBG01. Next base: position 7,030 of record JBFXBG010000126.1, read on the forward strand.
AAACACGCCGCACCGAGGCCGACGATAGCGGCGGCTCCCACCGCGAGACGCGGTGCGAGGCGGCGGTCGCGATCCGGCGTTCGGCTCCGTGGGTATCCCCGCAGGAAGATCCCGTAGGCGGCCGCGGCAAGCAGAATCCCCCCGATCAGGTCCGCGACATAGTGTTGCCTGGTGAACAGCGTGGAGAGGGCAACGAGCGCAGCACCGGCGATGGCCACCAGGCCGAGCGGGCGATGGACCCGGGAACAGGCGAACGCGGAGACGAACGAGTGGGCGACATGCAGGGAAGGGAAGCAGTTGTAGGGCGGGTCGGCACCGTAGAGAAACCGGAGCCCCCACGCGGCGAAGCCCTCGCCCACCACGGCGTCCGGCCGCGGGGCGACGGTGGGATAGAGCAGGAACCCGAGGTACGCCGTGCTCCACACCATCAGGTAGGCCCAGACCGTACGGCGTATCAGGTCCGGCTGGCCGACCACGAAGACCGGCACCAGGATGAGAAAGCCGTAGAGCGCCCCGTACACGATGGCCCAGGCCGGCACCAGCGGCAGGAGCCGGTCGAGGGCCGTGGCGGGTGTGTGAACCGGCCCCGTCTCCGCCCGGCCCGCGATCACCAGATACACCGGAATGAGCCCGACCAGCAGCACCATCGGCCAGGTCACCGGGTACGGTCGCATCAGGAACCGGCCGGCCCCGCTCCACCTGACCGGGATCTCATCGGCAGAGGCCGTCGTGGGTTCGCGCTCGATCATGTTGGACCGGGTGGTGGCGGCCGGGCGGAAGGGGTGGACTGAAGGCGGTGTGATCTCGGATCGCGTCAACACTGACATTTCGAGCCGGGAAGGGCAAGCGTCGGCGCGGCGCCCTTCGTCCTGTTGATCATCACATCTTGACAATCAAGATGAGGTGGGCGTAACCTTCCCGGCCATGACTGCTTCCTTGCCGGGCCCGGAAAACACCGATGTCATCCAGGGGACCCTGGACCTGCTGATTCTCCGGACCCTGCGTCCCGCGCCGCTGCACGGGTACGGGATCGCCCGGCGGATCGAGCAGATTTCCCGGGGAGTGTTCAAGGTGAACCCCGGCTCCCTCCTCACCGCCCTGAAGCGGATGGAGCGCAGGGGCTGGCTGGATTCCGACTGGCGGCAGACCGAGAAGTCGCGGCGGGCCCGGTACTACCGGCTCACCGCGGCGGGCGCCCGCCAGCTGGCCGCGGAGACGGAAGACTGGCGCCGCCGCGCCAATGCCATGGGACGCCTGCTGAGCGCGGAGGCCTAGGGTGTCCTTCTGGCGGCAGGTCACCCACGGTTTCCGCTCGCTGCTTCATCGGGAAGCGGCCGACCGCGACATCCGGGACGAGGTGCGCCAGTTCCTCGATGATGCCGCGGCGGACATGATGGCTCGCGGCGCATCGCCGGAGGACGCGGCGCGTGCGGTCCGCCGGGAATTCGGCTCCGCCGATGCCGCGCGGGAGCAGCTGCGCTCGTCCGGCTGGGAGCATGCGGTGTGCACCGTGGTGGCGGATCTGCGCTTCGGCGCACGGCTGCTGCGCCGGAGCCCGGGGTTCACGACGGTCGCCGTCCTGACGCTGGGGCTGGGGATCGGTTCGGCGACGGCCATCTTCAGCGTCGTGAGCCCGGTGCTGTTCGACCCGCTGTCGTATCCGGACGCCTCGCGGGTCGTGAGCATCACCGACCGGTCGCCGGACGGCGCGCCCGCGGCGGTCACATTCGGCACCTACCGCGAGGTGCTGGAACGGAGCCGGTCGTTCACCGGCCTGGCCGTGTTCAAGCCGTGGCAGCCGGCGGCCACCGGAGAGGGTGAGCCGGAGCGGCTCGATGGGCAGCGCGTCAGCGCGGGTTATTTCCGCGTTCTTGGTGTGGAGCCGATGCTGGGCCGCGGGTTCGACGACGCGGACGACCGGCCCGGCGGCCCCGTGGTGGTGATGTTGAGCTACGGGCTCTGGCGTCGACACCTGGGCGGGGACAGCGCGATCGTCGGCCGGACCGTGTCGCTGGACGGTGAACCATACCGCGTGGTCGGCGTCATGCCCCGGGGATTCGAGAATGTGCCCCCGTACCCCGCCCAGGTGTGGTCGCTTCTCCAGTACGACCCGTCACTGCCGGGCTTCGAAGCCCGGGAGTGGGGGCACCATCTGAACATGGTGGGGAGGGTGAGCGGCGGGGTCGATCCGGAACAGGCGGGTGTCGAGATCAGTCGCATCGCCGCCAACCCGATCAGCGAACGGGCCCGGCCGACCTGGGCGTCGATGAAACAGGGACTCTCGCTCCTGCCCCTGAAGGAGGCCGTCACCGCGGCCGCCGGCCCGGCCCTCCGGGTCCTGCTGGGCGCCGTCGTGCTGTTGCTGCTGATCGTGTGCGTCAACGTGACGAATCTCATCCTGGCGCGGAGTGCCCGCCGGCGCGGCGAACTGACCCTGCGCGCGGTCCTCGGCGCGGCCCGCCCCCGACTCGTGGGGCAGCTCCTGACTGAAGGTCTTCTGCTTGCCGGTCTCGGCGCCGCACTCGGCATGGCGGTCGCGCGGGTCGGGATCGACGCGCTCGTGGCGCTCAGTCCCCCAGGCCTGCCCAGGCTGGAGACGGTAACCCTCCAGGGCGGGGCCTTTGCGTTTGCCCTGGGGATTACCACGCTCCTCGGCGTCGTGGTCGGCCTGGCACCGGTCTTCGGGGCCACGCGCCGCGACCTGCATGCGGGAGTCCTGGAAACCTCCCGGCGTTCGTCGACCGGGAACGTGGTGACACGCCGTGTCCTGGTCATGGCCCAGGTGGGGCTCGCGTTCGTGCTCATGGCGGGGGCCGGCCTGGTACTGCGCAGCGTAGTGCGCCTGTCTGCGGTCCAGCCGGGTTTCGACCCGTCCCACATGGTGGTCATGCAGGTGCAGACATCCCCTCAGCGATTCGCCGACGACGAGGACTTCCACCGCTTCCTGGCCCGGTCGCTCGACGAAGTGCGGCAGCTGCCGGGGGTCACCGCCGCGGCGCTCACGAGTCAACTCCCGTTGAGCGGCGACTTCGACGTCTATGGCGTAACGCTGGAGCACGAGGCCCGGTCCAACGCCGCCCACGCCGCGCTCCGGTACGCGGTCAGCCCGGGCTATCTCGAAACGATGGGCATCCCCCTCGTCCGCGGCCGGTTGCTCGGCGAAGCCGGCGCGGGCGGCGCGGCACCGACGGTGGTGGTGAGTGAGGCCCTGGCGGAGAGCGCGTTCCCCGGGCGCGACCCCATCGGGCAACGGATCCATGTGGGCCGCACCGACCTTCCACCGTACACCATTGTCGGGGTGGTGGGCAACGTGAAGCAGACGTCCCTCGCCACCGGACCGGCCGAAGCGGTCTACCTCAGGACGGAGGACTGGTATGCCGCCGACCGCGCGGTCTGGGTCGTGGTGCGCAGCCCGGGTGACGCCGCGGCGCTGGTGCCTTCCATCAAGCGCGCCATCTGGGCGGTGGACGGTGACCAGCCCATCGTGCGGATCGCCACGATGGACGAGGTCGTCAGCCGCTCCGAGGGCGGCCGTCGCTTCGCACTGATCATCCTGGAGGCGTTCGCGGCCCTGGCCCTGGTACTTGCCGGAATAGGTCTCTACGGCGTCGTGTCGGGCAGCGTAACCGACCGCCTCCACGAGATCGGTATCCGCGCGGCGCTCGGCGCCTCTCGCGGGGAGATCCTGGGGATGGTCATCCGGCAGGGGATGAGCCTGACCGCGGCGGGCATGGCCATCGGGATCGTCGCCGCGGTCATGCTGAGCAGCACCGTGGCCACCCTGCTGTTCGGCGTGACGCGCCTCGACCCGGTGACCTACCTGTCGGTTGCCTTCGTGCTGGTGGCGACGTCCGTCCTCGCCTGCTGGATACCCGCCGCCCGCGCGGCGGGCGTGGATCCGGCGAGCACCTTGCGGGCGGAATAGTCTCGACCGGGGCACTCAGGGCTGGAAGTGCGTGAGGGACCGGATGCCGAGGGCGGAGAGGTACAGGCCGAGGCCGAACGCGGTATGCGTGCCCAGGCTCTTGAGCCTCGGCTTGAGGGGCTCCCGGGTTCGGGACGCGGCGATGCCGAGCCCGAACGCCGGCTGCATGATGAAGAGCGGGAAGACGACGGTGGCAATGCCGTAGAGCAGCGCGGGGAGCAGGGTGGGCCGCGCGATCCAGTCCGGGGAGACCAGCGTGACAAACACGATGGCGAACCCGGCCCCGATTGTGTAGTGGGCGGTCCAGCCGGCCAGGCACTCGTGTGGCTTCGGTGCCGCCGTCGTGATGCCGGCATGCCGGAACGTGCCGGAAGGCAGATGACCGATCCAGCGCCCCAGCAGGCAGTAGTCGAGGGAGGGGATCCTGAAGACCCGCTTGAGGAAGAGATTCCAGAGGTCAAGCGCGAGTGTGGCGCCGATCCCGATGGCGATGGCGGGGCCGATGAGGTGTGGGTGCATATCTCCTGGAGGCGTATCAGAAGCCCGGGCCGGGCGGCGTGGTACCGCCCGGCCAGACGTCTAACGGCGGGTGAGCCGCCAGACGATCGTCTCGGTCCCGCTCACCCCGTTGGCCGGATCGGCATCGGGATGCTCATGGGCATCCTTGCCTTCGAGCGCGGCATAGTCCGCGGACCGTTGCTCGTAGGTGTCGATCACGGGGCTGTCGGCCCGGGTCGGCCGCTCACCTTCGGCTCCGGGACACCAGACTCTGATGATGTACTTGCCGGCGTTTCCGGTTCCTTCATGCTCGACGGCGAGCATGCCGGATCCTTCGAACGGCGGGCCATCGGCTTCCTTGATTCGGCAGCTCACCCGGCCCGCCGTCACCGTGGCCACGATGGAAAGCGTCTCGGTGCCGTCGGAGGTCTTGAGTTCGGCGGTCCGGCTGACCGTTCCGCTGTAATACCCGGCGCAGTTGTAGGTGGAGAGA
>JBFXBG010000127.1:0-11904 GCA_050183505.1 Gemmatimonadales bacterium
AATCAGTGTCAGGCTGGGACACGCAAGGGCTCCCGAGATGAAGTCCGGTAAGGGCGCCGCCGTGAACTGCCGCGGCGGCCGACAGCCGTCAGTGCATCAGGTCGTGCGGACGGATCCCCGTGATGAATGAACCAGAAACGGGACGGCAATCCCGACCTCGGTCAGCGTCAGCAGCACCCGCGAAGCGACCGCCAGCGCGGCGGCCGCCGTGAGCCCGACCGAGCCCTGCAGGATGAGGACGAACACCGCTTCCCGCACCCCCAATCCACCCGGCGCCAGCAGCGCGAGAAACCCCGCCAGATACGACGCGGTGAAGGCTCCCACGGCCACCAGTAATGTAAGCGGAGTCTCGGGCAGGAGGCCCCGGCTCATGAGCCAGAACGCGAGGCCATATCCGCCCCACGCCGTCAGGTTGGCCAGAATTCCGAATCCGATGGTCCCGGCGCCGGGTCGGGGAATGGTCTGGTCCGGAACGAACCGTCGCAGCACCAGCCGCAGGGTCCCGGGGGAGACGAGCGCCCCCACGCCGATGGCGCTGGCCAGTGCCAGGATCCAGAGGACCAGACGGGTCCCGGGCCAGGCGGTTTCCAGGACGTCCGAGGCGGTGATGCCGACGACGAACGCGCCCGTGCCGATGGCCAGTCCCTGCAGCAGGATGGCCGAGGCCGTCGCCGCCCAGGCCGCGACGCCGGCCTGCCGGGCCATGACCGCCATCCCGGCGATGGCCCAGACTTTTCCGGGGACATACTTCCCCAGGTTCGACAACGACCAGATCCGGGCCGCCTGGATGGCACCGATCGGTTGCCGCCAGGCGACCAGAAACCCGCGCCAGGCCGCGATGAGCAGCCCATACATGACCCAGGTGACCCCGGCCGAGAGCAGCAGGAGTCCGGGCCGCGGCGTCCACACCAGTGGTGTGGACCGGACCTCCTCCCAGTTCCGCCAGAACTCCAGCCCGACGAAGAACAGAATGGCCACCGCGAGAATGACCTGAACCGCGCGCCAGAATCCTCTAGACACCCAGGGCCTCCCGGTACCAGCCCTCGCACGCCGCCGCCGCCGTGGCCGGGTCCAGACGGGTACGCCAGAGGGATCCCCGGTCCAACGCCGCCGGCCGCGCGTGTCCGTCGTGCAACTCGGTCAGGGCGGCGGCGATGGCTTCCGGTTCCGGCGCGACGACCCGGCCCGGTCCCTGGTCCGGGACGACATCGAGCACGCCGCCTCCATCGGTGCATGCGATCACCGGGACGCCGCACATGAACGACTCGGCGGCCACCAGCCCGAAGCCCTCACCCCGGGCCGGAAAGACCATGACCCGCGCCCCCTGCAGATGCTCCACGACCTGGCCGGGCGTCACCGGGCCCGCAAAATGGACCTGCTCCTCCAATGCCAGCCGGCGGACCAGTGCCTCGAGGCCCTCCCGCTCGGGGCCGTCGCCGACCACGGTGAGCGGCATCCCACTGCCCTGCTGCTTGAGGAGAGCCACGGCTTCGATGGCCAGATGCACCCGTTTCTGGGGCGTGAGCCGGGCCACCACGATGGCCCCCTGCCCCGCAGCGCCGGCCGGTACGTAGCGATGCACGTCCAGCGGCATCGGTTGCACCCGGCTCTCGGGAATTGCCCGGCCGCTGAAATCCTGCAGTTCGTCGGCGAGGCTGCGGGAAACGGCCGTGATGACACGGGCCCGGCGGAAGACGGGTGCCGCCACCCAGCGCGCCAGCGCGGACCGGCGGAGCAGTGCCCCGTCGGTGCCGTGCACCGTGAGGACCAGCGGACGTTCGGGTGGAGACGCCAGGCCGCCGGGTACCCACCAGTGGGCGTGCACCAGGTCCGCGCCCCGGGCGACCTGGGTTCCCGCGGCCCGGCGGAGCGCGCGCCAGAGGCCCACCAAAGCGCGCCAGGCCGCGGGATGCCTCACCGCGTCCGCCATGGTGCCGCGGTAGGCCAGGTTTTCGTGCCCGGGATCGGCGTAGCGCACCCGGGTCACCGGGACGCCGTCGAGCAGCGGCTGCCCGACCTCGCCCCCGTCACTGGGGGCCACGACATGGATCTGGTGCCCGCGTTCGATCAGCGCCCGGGCCAGGGTCGCGAGAAAGGCCCCCGAGAGATCGCCGGGCCAGCGGGGAAAGTTGTGGGTGAGGAAGACGACGCGCACGGGCGGGTTATTCGCGCGTATCCGGGCGGGACGACCGGCCCAGCGTCCGGGCCAGCTCACGGTTCTCCTCCCGCATTCCGGCGATCATCTCTCCGACGAATCCGAACCCGAAGAGCGCGATGCCGCTGATCACCATGGTTTCGACCAGGTTGAGGAACGGGCGGAAACCGATATTGAACCCGAAGCGGAGCACCAGCGCGACCACGCCCGCCACGAAGCCGACCAGGAACAGGAACGCCCCGGCAACGCCGAAGAAGAGCAGCGGCTTCCGGCCGAACCGCAGCTGGAACCAGACCGACAGCAGATCGAGAACGCCGACCGGGATCCGTTTCCAGTTGAACTTGGACACGCCGGCGCGGCGGGGGTACAGCGGCACCGGATGTGAGGTCAGGCGGAACCCGTCGGCGGCGGCGATCACTACCATGTACCGGTGCCAGTCGGGACGCATCGGGATCCCGGCCATGACTTCCCGGCGATAGGCCTTTACCGAGTTCAGGTCCGTCACCCGGATGCCGAACAGCCGCCGGCAGAGCCAGTTGTAGATCCGGGACACGAAGGCCTTCTCGTACTTGCCCTGCTTCGTGCCGGTCACGATGTCGGCCGTGCCCTGCAGAATCGGGGCGACCAGGGCGGGAATGTCTTCCGGGAGGTACTGGAGGTCCGCGGGATAGAACACGAAGATATCGCCCCGGGCGGCGTCCCCCGCGGAGCGGAGTGCGTCGGCGATCCCCCGCTGCCGCCGGTGGGTGACCACCCGGAGGAAGGGATAGCGCCCCCGGAGTTCCGCCAGCACCCGGGCGGAGGCATCCCGGGAACCGTCGTCCACCACGACCACCTCGAAGCTGAACCCCGCGCCGCCCAGCGCCTCCTGGCAGAGCCGCAGAAACTCGGGCAGGTTGTCGGCCTCGTCCTTGGCGGGGACGAGCAGGCTGACATCGACGCTGTCCGGCGGGCCGGGGGGCGTCATACCCGCTTGCGCATCCGGGCCGGCAGGATGCCGAGCTGATCCCGGTACTTGGCCACCGTCCGGCGGGCGATCTTGATGCCCTGCTCCTGGAAGAGCTGGACGATCTGCTGGTCGGTGAGCGGACTCTTGGAGTCTTCTTCGGCCACCATCTTCTCCAGCTTCGCCCGGATGGAGCGGGCACTGGCGTCTTCACCGGATGCGGTGGACAGGGCGCTGGAGAAGAAGAACTTCAGCGGCAGCACACCGCGCGGCGTCTGGACGTACTTCTCGTTGGTCACCCGGCTCACGGTGGATTCGTGCATGTTGATGACTTCCGCCACTTCCCGGAGGGTGAGCGGCTTCAGGTATTCGATCCCCTTCTCGAAGAAGTCCCGCTGCCGGTCGACGATGAAGTTCATCACCTTGAGCATGGTCTGGCGCCGCTGTTCCAGCGCCTGAATCATCCAGTTGGCGCTGTTCATCTTGCTGGCGATGAACTCGCGGTTTTCCGCGGTCATTTTCTTCTTGTCCCGGGCCAGCTCCTGGTAGGAGCGGCTGAGCCGGAGCCGGGGATACCCGGTGTCGTTCAGGAAGACGTGATAGTTGCCGTCGATCTTCTCGACGATGAGATCCGGCGTGATGTAGCCGTCGTCCTGACTGGAGTACTTGAGGCCGGGCTTGGGATCGAACTGGGCCAGCTTGTCCGCCGCCTGCTGCACCTCGGCGGGCTCGGCGGCGAAGCGTTTGGCCAGGTCGTTCCAGCGGTGGGCGATCAGATCCTGAAACGCCTCGTCCACCAGCCGGTAGGTCAGCGAGTCGGTCTCGCCCCGGTCCTGGCACTGCAGCAGCAGGCACTCGCGCAGGTCCCGTGCGGCGATCCCGGGTGGATCGAGGTGCTGGATGATGCGGAGCATCTCCTCCAGCTCCGCCAGGGTATACAGCTGCAGGCCGGGCGGAGCCTCCCGCGGCGGGGCGGGCTCGCCCGCCTCCCCGCCCGTTTCGTTTTCCCCGGCCGGTCGGTCCAGGTCGTCCTCGTCCTCTGCCTCCTCCGGATGGCTCCGGATCTCGGCGTGGCGGATGAGCAGGCCGTTGACGCTCTCGAGGATCTCCTCCAGGGACGCGGCCAGGTAGCCGTCGTCGGCGATGTTCCCCAGGAATTCCTCAGCGAGGAGCATCTGGCGGGGAGTCAGCTCCATCAGCTTGAGCTGTTCGCGCAGGTGATCGTCCAGCCCCTGCCGGTCGACGGTGACCGGTTCGATGTACTCCTTCTCCTCGTACTGCTCCCGCACGCCCCCCACCTCGAACCCGTTCAGGAGAATCTCTTCCCAGTCGGTCTCGGCCTCCTTGGCGGCTTCCTCCTTCTCCTGCTTCTCCTGGGCGGCCTGGTCCTGGTTTTCCTCCTCTTCGGGCTCCAGCAGTTCGAGAAACGGGTTGCTCAGGAGCTCCTGCTTCAGATGCTGCTGCAGGTCCATCATGGGCATGTACAACATGTCCATGGCCTGATAGAGCCGCGGATTGATCCGCAGGTCCTGCCGCAGGCTGGTGTGCTGGGAGAGCCCGGTTTTCACGCCACCGCCTCCATGCGGGCCCGGAGCCGGCTGGTCAGCGTCGGGCCGAGGTAGAGCTGGGCGACCCGGTCGTTGTAGACCAGTTCGCGCACTGTTCCGGAGACCTGCACCTTCCCTTCGAACATGATATAGGCCCGGTCGACGATGTCGAGGGTCTGCTCGACATTGTGGTCGGTAATGAGCACCCCCAGGCCCCGGTGCCGCAGGCCGGCCACGATGGTCTGAATGTCGTGCACCGCGATCGGGTCGACCCCGGCGAACGGCTCGTCCAGCAGCATGAACTTGGGGCTGGTCACCAGGGCGCGGGTGATCTCCAGGCGGCGCCGCTCGCCTCCGCTCAGGGAAAACGCCCGGTTCCGCCGGAGATGCTTGATGGAGAGCTCATCCAGCATGGCTTCGAGCCGGGCCCGCCGTTCCTCGCGGGAGATGGGCAGCGTCTCGAGGATGGCCATGATGTTCTCTTCCACCGTCATCCGCCGGAAGACCGACGGCTCCTGCGCCAGATACCCGATCCCGGCGCGTGCCCGGCGGTACATCGGGGCGTCGGTGAGATCGGTCTCGTCCAGGCGGACCGTCCCCGCGTCGGGCCGGATCAGGCCGGTGATCAGATAAAAGGTGGTCGTCTTCCCCGCCCCGTTGGGGCCCAGCAGGCCGACGATCTCCCCCTGCCGGAGATTCACCGTGACGTCGTCCACCACCCGCCGCCGCTTGAACGACTTGGACAGCCCGGTCCCCTCCAGCACGCTTCCCCCGGCGCGCCGGACCCGGGGCTCCGGCGTGATCGCGTGACGCATCCCCTCCAGCGCCAGGGCCATCAGTTCGGCCCGGACGCCTCCCCGGTCGTCGACCACGTCTTCCCACCAGGGCCCGGTCGCCCGCACCCGGTCGTCGGTGCAGACGAGAAATCCTTCGGTCTCGAGCCGCGGGAGCACCGATCTGGTCAGATTGCCCCGGACCTCCTCGCCGGACAGATCCAGGCTCACCATCCCGCCGGACTGCTCGGCGCACCGGAGGTAGGTATCGCGGTAGGCCAGGACCAGGTCGGAGAGGGCCACCTGGCCGTCGTCACCCGCCGAGCCGACCAGTGCGCCAAGGGCGAGCGGCACCGACGGATCCCGTCCCGTGAGCGTCTCCATCCAGGTCCGGCTCATCGTCGACCGTTCCCGGTCCGGACCGAGTCGGGCGGCACCGAGTCGGGCGGCGTGGAATCCGGCCGCACCGGCCGCGGATCCAGCTGGATGCCGTCGACGTTCCCGTGCAGCTCCACCCGCTGGACCTCGCTCTTGAAGGTCGGCTTCATGGTGACGATGATGCGATCCGCCCTGGAGTAGTTGATGCCGGGGAGGCCGCTCCGGTCGGTCCCGGTCCGGTAGTACATCCGGGCGCTCCCCCGGGCGACCAGCGAGTCGAGCAGCGTCCTGCTCTGGCCGGCGGAATCGCGCTGCACGAACCGGGCGACGACCGAGTCCCCGAAGATGGCATCCTGCTCACCGGTGGTCGAATCCCGGGTTCCCGCTACCGAGGCACCTCCGAAGGCCCGGCTCTCGGTCAGCTGCTGCCCCGGCGTGTCGAACGCCAGTGAATCGGCCCGGATCTCGAAGTCGGCGGAGACGGCGTGCGGCCGCAGGGAATCTCCCCAGGCCAGCGTCTGGACCAGCTTCCGGTCCTCGAGATCGAGCCCGATCGTGTCCGCCTTGAGGTCGAGATCCGCGGTGATCGCGTTGGCCCGGCCCTGGGACAGGACGTAGCTCAGTTCCTTGTTGTCGAGTGACAGGTCGACCCGCCGGCCCTTGAGGGTGAAGGAGTCGCGCCCCAGTCCCCGCAGGACGGGGTCGCCCAGCAGGGTGGCGTCGTCCCGGACACCGGTATCCAGCCGCAGGGAGTCCGACGTGGCGGCAAAGTCGCTCCGGTTGATGACCACCCGGCCGCCGGCCCAGACCTGATCGTTCCCGCGCATGCGGACCCGGTCGGCATCGATGACATACGCTTCCTCCCGGTTCCCCGCCGAATCGACCGGGAAGTAGTTGATGCGGGGGCGGTTGATGGCGTACATCATGGCCGTGTCCCGGGTACCGTTGAGGACGCGATAGTAGTCCAGCGACGGGCCGCGCAGGGTCGATCCCGATTCCAGGTTGGTGGTGATCACGTTCCCCCGGGCCTCCCAGCGCTCGCCGTTCCGGAAGTAGGTGCCGGTGTTCGAGGTCATGACGACAGTCGTGTCCTCGTAGCGGACTCGACCGATGAACTGGACCACCCCGATGCTGCCCCCGTAGGACGCCACGCTGTCACTGCTCATCCGGATCCTGGTCCCGACGCAGCTGAACAGCACGCCGCCGCCCGCAAAATAGTTCGTCCCGGTGGGCGTCTCGGAGATGGTCCCCTCGCGCCCGACCGAATCCACCGCGAACCGGCAGTTCTGCGCCGAGGCGGGAGCGGCCAGCGCGAGGCCGGCCAGAGCCCAGGGCCAGGCACGCATGGCTCAATTCTGTCCCGGCAGGAGCTGCGGCGCGCCTTCCGCGCCCCGCGGGCGGCTGATCACCGCGTTCTTGAAGTCCGGGTCGGAGGTGAAGCCGTCTCCTTCGCCGTGGTCGCCGCCCTTGTCGACCGTGAAATGGGCGTCGGTCCTGATCTTCTGCGTCGCCGGATCGTAGTGCAGGACGGAGGTCCGGAGCACCCGGCCGTCGCTGGCGGTGGCGACGACATTCTGCCGGGCGGTCATCGCACCGCTCTGCATGTTGTAGGTGCCTTCCCGCGCCGTCAGCACCGAGGAAATGCCGCCCTCGTCGTTGTAGAACGTCACCGTGAGGTTCCGCAGCTCGGCCGTCTGGGTGGGTTCGTAGATGAACGCCGTATCCGCCTCCACGAAGCTCCGCCGGATTCCCTGCTGCAGCACGTTGTGCTTGAGCCCGAACAGCACCTGGTCCGCCGTGTCGGCGGCCTCGGCGATGCCCGGTGGCCGGATGCCGGCCTCCTGGCATCCGACGAGCGGCACGACCGCCGCGAGCCCGAGCAGAATCGGGGTGAGCAGCCGGCGGCGGGTCACACCACCCCCGCGCGCATCAGGTCGTGCAGGTGGACCACCCCGACCACCCGGCGGTCCCCGGTGATCACCGGCAGTGCCATGACGCCGTGCCGTTCCATGGTCCCGACCGCGGCCGCCGCCATTTCATCGGGACCCGCGGTCCTCGGGCCGGGCGTCATTACCCGGTCCACGCCCATGGAGAGAAAGTCCGGGTTCTTCTCGGCCTGCCGGGTGAGGTCCCCCGCGGTGATCACGCCCAGCAGACTCCCATCATTGTCCACCACGCTCACCAGCCCGCGATGCCGGGCCAGCAGCATGACCGCGTCCCGCATGGTCGCCGTCGGGGGCAGCGCGCCGTTGACGCCGGGGAGCATCACGTCCCGGACTCTCAGTGTGAGTTTGACACCGAGCCTTCCGCCCGGATGCAGCATGGCGAAGTCTTCCCGGCGGAACCCCTTGAGATCGAGCAGCGTGACGGCCAGCGCATCCCCCAGGGCCAGGGCCACGGTGGTACTGGCGGTGGGCGCCAGGTCGTGAGGGCAGGCCTCTTCGCTCACGCTGCCGTCGAGGACGGCGGCCGCCATTCGCCCCAGGGTGGAGGAGGTCGAGCCCAGGATGGCGATGATCGGAACCTTCATCCGCTGCAGCGATCCTACCAGGCCGAACAACTCGGCCGATTCTCCGCTCTTGCTCAGGATGATCGCGACATCGTCCTGGCCGACGATCCCCAGGTCCCCGTGCAGGCTGTCGACCGGATGGAGATAGCTAGCCGGCGTTCCGGTAGAGGTCAGCGTCGCGGCGATCTTGCGCGCGATGAGCCCGGACTTCCCGACCCCGGAGACGATGACGCGGCCCCGCGCCGCGGCCAGCAGCTCCACCGCGCGGACAAAGCCCTCGTCCAGCCGGCGGGCGGCGTCCGCAAGTTCCCGGGCCTCGAGTTCCAGGACCCGGCGCCCCGCCTCCGCGGCCGAGAGGGTCTCAGGCCGCGTCATCCCCGCGCTCCCGCAGATATCCGTTTACGCATTCGGTCCATTCTCCCCGGGCCCGCAGGATCGCTTCGATGGCCTCCCGGACCGCGCCCTCACCTCCCCGCGCGCGGGTCACATAGGCGGCACAGTCCCGGACCTCCTCGACCGCGTTGGCCACGGCGATCGGCAGGCCCACCCGGCGCATGAGCGGCAGGTCGGCCAGGTCATCACCCACGAAGGCGACCTCCTCCCAGGCCAGGGCGCGGCGTTCCAGCAACGCCAGCATCTCCGGCAGCTTGGCGGCGGTGCGGACCTGGATGACCTCGTCGATCCTGAGTTCCGTCGCGCGGTGCCAGGTCGCGTCGGACTCGCGGCCGCTGATCCAGACGACCGGCATCCCGCTCTGCTGCAGGACCCGGATACCGAGCCCGTCGGAGATGTCGAACCGCTTGAATTCGGCCCGTTCGCCGTTCACGCTGCCGAGGTAGACGGCGTTGTCGGTCAGGACGCCGTCGACGTCGAGGCCCAGCAGCCGGATGCGTTTGGCGCGGTCAGGATCGATCATACAGTCGGTGTGGATGCCGGTTTTCCCACCGGGCTCTGTTGGCACTGTTTCACCACCGGCCACGGGGAATTCACCGCGACGGGCCTCGGTGCCGCCTTCGGACCGGCGACGGCTCTCCCGGACTCACCCCGTGGTCAGACCGTCCGTGACACACCGCTCCGCGCCAGGTGCCAGATCTCCAGGGTCCGTTCCACCAGCGCGGAGAGTTCCGCCAGCGGCCACTGGCTCTCGGCATCGCTCGGGGCGCGGGCCGGGTCCGGATGGGTCTCCAGGAAGAACCCGTCCGCGCCCGCCGCGGCCGCCGCGGCCAGAAGCGAGGGGATGAACTCGCGCTGGCCTCCGCTGGTGCCGCCCGCGCCCCGGCCCGGCCGCTGGACGGCGTGGGTACCAACGAAGATCACCGGAACCCCGGCCGCGTCGCGGAGCCGCGTGAAGTTGCGCATGTCGACCACGAGATCTCCATACCCGAAGAAGGTGCCGCGTTCGGTCACGGCGATCTCACGGCTCCCGCCGGCCCGCACCTTGTCCACCGCGCCCCCCATTCCCTCGGGAGGCATCCACTGCCCCTTCTTCACGTTCACCGGCTTTCCGGTCCGCCCCGCGGCCAGCAGCAGATCGGTCTGGCGGCAGAGGAAAGCCGGGATCTGCAGCGCATCCGCCACGCCGGCGGCGACGGCCGCCTGCCCGCTCTCGTGGATATCCGTGATGACCGGCAGACCGCTCGTCGCCTTCACCCGTTCCAGGGCCCGAAGGCCGTCTTCCAGCCCGGGGCCGCGGCTCCCCCCCGCCTGGGAGCGATTGGCCTTGTCATAGGAGGCCTTGAAGCACACCGGGATCCGCAGGCGGTCCTGCAGGCCGGCCAGGGCTTCCGCTACCCGCGGCAGGACATCCCCCGGCTCCACCACGCACGGGCCGGCAATGAGAAACGGCGGCGACCCGAAACTCCAGCTCATCCCCGGGCGGCTTCGGCCAGCGGGGTGAATTCCGGCGGGGCGGTCCGTACGCCCTTGTGCCGTGCCGCCGCGCCGACGAATCCCGCGAACAGCGGATGCGGCCGCATGGGCCGGGATTTCAGCTCGGGGTGGAACTGGCACCCCAGAAACCAGGGGTGATCGGGCAGTTCGATGACCTCGACCAGGCCGCCGTCGGGCGACTGGCCGGAAAGCCGCAGCCCGAATTCGGCCAGCACGTCGCGGTACGCGTTGCTCACTTCCCAGCGGTGGCGGTGACGCTCGCTGATCTCGGTCGTGCCGTAGGTGCGGGCCGCCAGCGACCCCGGGCGGAGCTTCGCGGCGTAGGCGCCGAGCCGCATGGTGCCCCCCATGTCGGCCAGGTTCTTCTGCGACTGCATCAGGGAGATCACCGGGGTCTCGCACTCGGGTTCGAACTCGGTGCTGTTGGTATCGGGCAGCCGGCAGACGTTCCGGGCGAATTCGATGATCGCCACCTGCAGGCCGAGGCAGATCCCGAAGAAGGGCAGCTGGTTTTCCCGGACCCAGCGGATGGCCTCGGTCATGCCTTCGACGCCCCGCACCCCGAACCCCCCCGGCACCAATAATCCGTCGTACCCCTCGAGGATCTGCGCCGCGGTGTCCTGGTCGGTGAACGCATCGCTGGAAATCCAGTCGATATCGACGCCCACGTTGTTGGCGATCCCGCCATGGACCAGAGCCTCCTGCACCGACTTGTAGGCGTCGCCGTGATCGGTGTACTTCCCGACCACCGCGATCCGCACCCGCTCCGGCGGCTGCAGAATGCGGCTGGTCATGGCCCGCCACTGGCTCAGGTCCGGGTCCTTGGTTTCCAGCCGCAGCCGGTAGCAGACCTCCCGGTCGAGGCCCTGTTCGAGGAACTTGATCGGGATCTGGTAAATGGACTCGACGTCCGGGCTCTCGATCACGCAGCTGAAGTCGACGTTGCAGAAGAGCGCGATCTTGCGCTTGATCTCGGCCGACAGCGGCCGGTCGCTGCGGCAGATCAGGATGTCGGGCTGGATACCGATCTGCATCAGCTCCCGCACCGAGTGCTGGGTCGGCTTGGTTTTCAGTTCTCCGGCAGCCCCGATCCACGGCACCAGCGTCAGGTGCATGAACAGCGCGTTGTCGCGGCCGACTTCCTGGCGGAATTGGCGGATGGCTTCGAGAAACGGGAGGGATTCGATATCACCCACCGTCCCGCCGATCTCGGTGATGACGACGTCGTGTTCCGGGGCCGTGCGCCGGATCGCGTTCTTGATCTCGTCGGTAATGTGCGGGATCACCTGCACCGTCGAGCCCAGGTACTCGCCCCGGCGCTCCTTGCCGATCACGGTCTGGTAGATCCGCCCGGTCGTGATGTTGTTCTGCTGAGAGAGCGACCGGTCGATGAACCGCTCATAGTGTCCCAGGTCCAGGTCGGTCTCGGCGCCGTCGTCGGTGACGTACACCTCGCCGTGCTGGAACGGCGACATGGTCCCCGGATCCACGTTGATGTAGGGGTCGAATTTCTGCATCGTCACCCGGAGGCCGCGCTCGACCAGCAGGCGGCCAAGCGAAGCGGCGGCGATGCCCTTCCCGAGGGAAGAGACAACGCCGCCGGTGACGAAGATGTACTTGGTGCTGTTCGACGCAGTGGGGGTCATCACCTCACCTCTCGGTGGCATGCCAGATCGCCTCGGCCCGTTTGAGATCGACCGGAGTAT
>JBFXBG010000128.1:0-11829 GCA_050183505.1 Gemmatimonadales bacterium
GCCGGTCGAAAACCCTTTCATTTCGTTCCACGCCCCCCGGGCCCAGTCGATGTTGACCTGGTCGTCGGCCGGGTTCTCCCAGGAGGCGGCGATGTTGAGGACGAATCTGGCATCCCGGTTTCCCACCGGCGAGTGGGCGGCAGCCAGCCGGTTGAGCGCTCCGTCGATCTGGAACAGGATCACGGCGGAATGAGGCGAGCGGATCCGGCCGGCATGGGCCATCATCTGCTGGCACAGGGCCGGCTCGATCGCCGGCAGGTATTCGCTCTTCCAGTAGTAGCGGCGGCCCTTCGGCTGAGTCGCATCGAGCAGGGACTGCATCTGCACGTAGGGACGGCGTATCAGGACATCGCCCGCCGGTTTTCCAAACCCCTTGATGGGAGCCACGAGCTTCTCCCCCTCGGCGGGATCACCGCTGTAGCAGGCGAGGATCCCGATGATCGGCTTGCCGTGGATCTCCTTCGGCAGCCAGGGCGCCGGCGGCGCCGGCCGCATCAGTGCGATCAGCGTGAGTTCCGGAGGCGCTTCCCTGGTGAGCCGGCGGTACAGGTCCAGCACGGCGGGCGCCTCGCTCGCCGGCCAGGCCACGATCCCGCCCACAACCTCGGGTCCGGTCGGGTAGAGCGTGTAATCGATGCCGGTGACGACGCCGAAGTTCCCGCCGCCACCGCGCAGCCCCCAGAACAAGTCGGGGTTCTCGTCCTGGCTGGCGCGCACCAGACGGCCGTCGGCAGTCACGACGTCCATGCCGACCACATTGTCCGAAGTCCAGCCCCAGCGCCTGGTCAGGTACCCGAACCCGCCGCCCAGCGTGAGCCCGGCGATGCCCGTGAGGGAGACGAAGCCGAGCACCGCGGCCAGTCCATGGACCTGGGTTTCGCGGTCGACGTCGCCCAGCACACAGCCGGCCTGGGCATGGGCGATCTTCCGATCCCGGTCGACCCAGACCCCGCGCATGAGCGACATGTCGATCATGAACCCACCGTCCGCCGCAGCCAGTCCGGCGATGTTGTGCCCGCCGCCCTTGATGCAGAGCAGCAGGTTGTGCGCCCGGGCGAACTGGACGCAGGCGATGACGTCAGCCGTGCCCAGACAGCGGACTACCACCGCCGGCCGCCGGTCGATCATGGCGTTCCATAGCATGCGGCTCTCTTCATAGCCGGGTTCGCCCGGCAGGTGCATGGGTCCCTTCACCCGCGATTTCAGGCCGTCGAGGGCCTCCTGGCCGAGGGCGATGTCCCGGCCGTCCAGGGTCTTGGCGTTCATGTTGGTTCATCCACAGGTCGCAAGGAGTAGGATGGGGGCTCGGCAGAATCAGCCCCCGGGGAGATCCGGACGGTGGCGTCCATCCGTATCCCGATCAGATGCGGGGTTTGGTCTCCTCAGGCGACATTGGGGGGGCGGTCACAAGCCTCCGGGGGGCCGGATCGATGTTGATGTCGGTGACGCTGTCGGTCCGGCCGGCCGCCGCACCGACGTGTTCGGACCCGATCAGCATGCCGCTGGTTACCGGGAAGGCGAATGTCGAGTCGTTCTGCTCCTTCACCACCATCGAGTAGTGGTGGATGATTCGAAGAAACATGGGCCAGGCTATCCTGCCCGATGGAGCGAAAATCGAAAGTGCCTCGAGTCACCCATGTCCCCTCGAGTGCGTTCAGCAGAAACGAGGGCTCCGTAGAACAGGCGCAGAGTTGGAGGTCTCAGGAGCAACGGGTACGGAACTCGGCGTCTCGGGCTTAGGGGGCGCGGCTAATCTGTCCACGGGTTGTAACTCCCGAAGTTCCACAGGTGCCCTTCCGGATCCCGGCAGCTGTAGAACCGGCCGCCGTGGTCCTGGTCTTCGGGCGGCATGACGACCCGGGCGCCGGCCTTTACCGCCCGCGCGTGATGGGCATCGACGTCCGGTACGATGATGTAGGCACTCTGGGTCACCAGGGTATCGGGTCCCCTGGGGGCCGGCTGCATCCGCCCGAACTCGTCATCCCGCGCCGAGCCGAGCATGATCATGCCGTTGCCGAAAACCAGCTGGGCGTGGGCGATCCTGCCGGCATCGCCGGGGACGACGAGGTGCGGCTCGAATCCGAACGCCCGGCCGAGCCACTCGATGGCCGCCGGCGCGTCGCGGTAGCGGAGCGTGGGGATGATGGTGGGATGCATGGCTGGGTCCGGTGTGATGGAGGGTGGACGGCCGGGACGGCCGGCACGGCCAGGACGGTCAGGACGGCCCGCCGGCCAGCTCCCGCCCCAGCGTCCGGACGATCCCGGGCAGGGCGGCAATGTCTTCCCGGTCGGTGCGGAAGTTCACGATGCAGGCCCGGAGCAGGAACCTGCCGTCCAGGACGGCGTTCGACACGTAGGCCTGGCCGCCCTGCTGCAGCCGGGTGAGAAGCTCGGTGTTGAGCCGGTTCAGATACTCTTCACTTTCCGGCGATCCCCGCTCGATCGACGGCGGCACATACCGGAAGGTGGCGATGCTCAGCTCGCAGGTGAAGGCCTCGAACTCGGGGTCGGCCGAGATGAGGTCGAACAGTTCCCGGGTGAGGCGAATGTCGTCGGCGATCATCCGTTCATAGCCCCGCCGGCCGACCTGCTGCAGCGCCAGCCATACCTTGAGCGCGCGGAAACCGCGGGAGTTCTGCGGCCCGAAATCGAAGTAGTTCACCGCCTCCACGCCGAAGCGATAATAGGGCGGATGGTAGGAGAACGCGGCGCGGAGCGCCTCGCGGTCACGCACCAGGGCGCACCCGGCCTCGAGCGGGGCGTAGAGCCACTTGTGCGGGTCGACCGCCACCGAGTCCGCCTCGCTCAGGCCGCGCAGCTCGGCCGAAGCATCGGGCAGCATCGCGGCGAAGCCGCCGTAGGCCCCGTCGGCGTGGAACCAGACCTCCTCCTCCCGGCAGATCGCCGCCATGGCCGGCAGGGGGTCGACGGCTCCGGTGCTCACCGAGCCGGCCGTGCCGACCACGATGAACGGCTGATCGCCGCTCCTGCGGTCGGTGCGGATGGTCTGCCGCAGGTGGTCCAGGTCCATGCGCTGGTCGCCGTCGGTGCGGATCCAGCGGATGGAGTCGGTCCCGATCCCGGAGAGATCGGCCGCCTTGTAGATCCAGGTATGGGTCTCGGCGGAACAGTAGATCCGGAGCCGGCGGGCGTCGTCCCATTGCAGGCCGTGGCCCCGCACATCCCAGCCGGCCCGGGCGGCCCGCGCGGCGTAGAAGCAGACCATGTTGGCCATGTTCCCGCCGCTCACGAAGATCCCGCCGGTGTCGGTGGGGTAGCCCACCAGTTCGGCAATCCATCGGATCGTCTGCGCTTCGATCTCGCTCGCCATGGGCGAGAGAAACCATGCGCCGCAATTGGGATTGGCCGCCGAGGCGAGTAGATCACCCAGAATGCCGATCGGCGCGGCCGGCGCCGTGATGTAGCCCCAGAAGCGCGGGTGGCTGTTGAAGAGGGAATGGTCGAAGAGAAGATCGGCCGCGGCGCCTACCAGCCCGGCCGGGTCGGCCCCGTCCGCTGGCATCGATCGATCCGCGCCCAGCGCCGCGCGCACCGTGGGCGGCTCCTCCCCGGGCGTCACCGGGCGGTCCGGCAGTGAATCGAGGAACTGGGCGATCCGGTCCACCAGATGGTGGCCGATGGCGCGGAATACATCGCCGCGCATCTCCAGCGGCGCCGTACGTGGGTCGGGCATGGGCGCTCCTGCGATTGGAAAGGGCGAACCATAGTCGCCCCCCGCGCCCCCCGCCACCGCGATTGTGACACCAAAACAGACGGTCTGACGGGCAGACGGGCAGACGGTCCGACGGTAGGGATGGTCGCCGCCATCACCAGGAGTGAATGACCATCACAGACCGTCTGCCCGTCTCCCCGTCTGCCCGTCTGCCCGTCCGACCGTCTGCCCGTCTGCCCGTCTGCCCGTCCCATCTCTTCTGCCTGCCGGTTTCAACTCAGCCGGTGCGGGGACCGCCCGGCGGATTCAGTTTCCTGTAGAAGATCACCGCGTCATGCGGGGATCCATCCGGATCCAGGGCATAGTCCGGCACGATCCCCACGGCGACCCATCCGAGCCGCCGATACAGCCGCTCCGCCGGCGCACCCCGCTTGGCGTCCAGCGTGAGCAGGCTGAATCCGGCCTGAGCCGCCGCTGCTTCGACCGCCTGCATGAGACGTGTTCCCAGCCCCGTCTGCCGGCCGCGTCGATGGACCAGCAGCTTGGTGATCTCCGCCCGGTGGGGCTGGTTCGGTGCCCAGGCCGGGTGGAGCTGGACGGTGCCGACGATCCCCTCTGCATCGCGGGCCACGAGGAAGATCGCTCCATCCCTGGCACCGGCGACGGTTCCCCGCCACCAGTCTTCGGCGGCCGTCGGCGTGAGCGGTGCCATGAAACTGACCGCGGCTCCCGACTCAACCGCGTCGACCAGAAGCCGGGCGAGAGCCCGGAGGTCGGTGTCGGAGACCGGAAGATGCAGACGCTCGATCATGCGGCCGGGCGTCGCCCTCGTCAGGCGGGGCTCTGCGCCGCCGGGCCCCGTGGGAGGAGGACCAGCAGGACGATCCCGACAACCGCCAGCACCGGGATGTCACCGAGGAAATGACCCCGCTCGGCCGGGTCCCGGAAGGCCTGGACCGCCATGATGCCCGCGTGGACCAGGCTGGACCATCCGGCGAACTGGATCAGGCTGCGGTGCCCGGTCGGATTGCGCGATGCCAGGACGAGAAACACGCCGAGCGTCGCGTATAGCCCGAGAATCATCTGCTCGTACTCGGCCTGGCCCGGCTGCCACTGCCAGCCGGCGGGCCAGTAGATCATGAGCGGCCAGACCCCGAAAATGAAGACCAGACCGACGACGAGCAGGATGCTGCGCAGGACCTGATTCTGCTGAGCGGGCATGCGGGCCTCTTGGACGGGGGAACGCGCTGACTCCTCGGTCACTACACAGCCGTTGCCCGCGGCGGCCCGGGACGTGTACCGGTCACCCGGCCGCCGGTCTGCGAGCCACGATCTTGTCGATCGAATGGCGGTGCCGCAAACCGCCGGGTGCTCGTCCTCGAGGATGTACGTCTGGAAGTGCTCGATGTCCCGGAGTGGTCGAGCTGTGCCAGGTCACCGGCGGGGGTCCGGCTCCCGCAAAGTAAGCCTCTGGGGCGATGCGCTCCATCCGGGCCCGTGCCCTTGACAGGAAGCAGGTCCGACTTCATCATACAAAGTACTTCGTAATACACAGGATGATTCCGGCGCCGCACCCCCGGCGGGAGGGCCCCCGATGACCGTCTCACCCATGAAGCAGCCGAGCGCGGTCATTCCCCTGGCCATGTCACTTGCGGCCCTGCTGCTGGTGCTGGGTCACGCCGCGATGTTCGGGGTGGTGCACGAGGCAGACGAGGGGACCGCAGCCCACATCTTTCAAATCCTCATGGCTGGGCAGGTCCCCATCGTGGCCTGGTTCGCGCTGAAATGGCTGCCGCGGATCCCCGGTGCGGCCATTCGCGTGCTGCTGCTGCAGGCGGGGGCGGGGCTCGCGGCCATGACCGCGGTGTACTGGCTTACCTAGCGCCGGGGTTCCGCGGCGGCATTACCCGGCATCACTCGGCGGGGTGGGCCGATCCCCCAGGACCGGCAGATATGCTCTCCAGGGCCCGACCGCTCCGCGGTACTGCTTTGCCATGACCCGGCCGATCTGGGCGAGGTGCCCCAGGTCGTGCACCACCCAGGTCGCCAGCAACTGACGCAAGGTCACCGTCCCGAAGGCGGGATGTTCGCCGGTCAGTTCGAGCTGCTGCGGCGTGAGGCGCATGGTCCCGAGGTCGGCCAGATTGGCCATGCGCAAGGCCTCGAAGCGATCCAGCCGTTCCTCCAGCGAGCCCGCCCGTTCCTGACGCAGGTGCCGGGACCGGTCGAACGGCTCGAATCGACGATTGTCGCCCTGGGCCAGAATGATCCGGACCCGGACCATCCAGTCGGTTTCTTCCCCGTCAATCAGATGGCCGACGATGTCCCGGGGGCTCCAGGTGCCGGGGCCCTCGTTCGCCGAGACCCAGTCGGTGGGAAGTCCGGCCAGCAGGGTGCGCAGCACGCCCGGGGTGCGGCCGAGGATGGTAATGCCCTGCTCAGGATCGAAGTCCACGGGAGCATCCAATACAGGTGAACGGTGGCACGGGGGAACACGGGCCCAGGATGATTGAGCCGCGCGGGCTCTACACCGGATTATAGAACTGGAGGCCGTTCCCGTCCGGGTCCCGAAGGTGAAACTCGCGCGTACCCCATGGTGTGTCCGCCGGCCGGGCCCAGGGGCTGGGTGACGTTGTGGGAATGACGACGGCGCCGGAGGCCTGGAACTCCGCGAAGAGAGCATCGACCTGGCGGACGAGGAACCGATAGGTGGGGCGGTCGCCGCCGGCGGGACCCGCTGTGTCGTGCCACTGCAGGAACAATGACACATCGTCTCTGACAATCTCGGCGTACCGCGGAGCCGAAGGACTGTCCAGGAAGGTGGTTGCGAAGCCGAGCCGTTCGAAGAAACTGCGCGAAGCGTGGAGGTTCGTTGACAGGAGCACGGGTTGCACCCGTTCGAGCCGGGCGGGCATGCTTCCTCCTGTGAATGGGCCGGCGGGTTCGCGGTCAGCCGAGCCCGCCGAACCGGCGTATCAGAGTGAAGAGAACACCGCCGACGAACAACGTGCCGAAGACTTCCTTGTTGTAGCGCGCCAGCCAGAGCGGCAGAAAGATATCGAAGTTGTCTCGCCGGTCCTCGGTGTACCGTGCGGCGACGGCGGTTAGCGGGCAGCGCCAGCCATTGAGGCCGAGGACCAGGACCTCGATCAGCACGATGCCGGTGAGACCGAAGGCGCGGTCGTAGTGTCCCGCCCATCCGAAGACCGGAATCGCGGCGATGCAGCCGACGAAGAATGCCCACACGATGGTATGGGCGAGCTTGACCATCCACAGGCGGCGGGCCGTCGAGATCACAGGCGCGTCCAGGAGTTCAGGAGAAGGCGTCTCGTTGGCGGGCACGGGCCGGTGGCGCGGACCTCGACCGGGCCCACCGGCCAGCGGGAGGTCAGGACGGCAGGGCGGTCTTCACAGCATTGCTGTCGGCGGCGTAGGGCGGAATCGGGACCCTGCATGAGCGCGCGGCAACAGGTCGGATATCCGGTCTGTCGCGCGAGCCCGCCCTCATTGCTTCCGATGCGTGTTGCGCCGAGCTTCGTCCAGGGCAGCCTCGCGGGTGCCGGCTCCGGCCATTTGGAGCAACTGCTCATAGAACCCGGAGGCCAGGGGTATGTCTCCCAGCGCTCGGGCCGCCCGGGCCGCACCGAGCAGGCTGTTGAAGCGCCGGGGATACAGATCCAGCGCCCGCCGGTATGCCTCGAGGGCCTCGGCCGGCCGGTTCAGTTCCATCAGAAGGTCACCCAGCAGTTCGTACGCCGGCAGGGTCGGGGCCGGCGTCACGGCATGCTTCGGGGTTGAGCTCTCCAATCCGGCGGCCTGCCGCAGCAGCGCAACGCTGGAATCCTCCTGCCCCCCGGCATGCGCCAGCCACGCGCCGAGTTCGAGATCGAGTATCCGGATATTCCGGGCAAACAGCTCCTCGCCGGCCGCGCGCATCGACGATTCCAGATCCGACAGGCGGGCGGTGTCGTCGCGGGCCTCGCCGAGCCGGCCCAGGTGGGCCGCGCCCAGCCCGTGTGCGAACCGGGTAATGGCCTCCGGCCAGGCGAAGCGATCCCAGTCGAGACCCGGCGGCTGGCGGGCCTCAAGCCCGGCGGCGTCGCTCCAGGCGTGCCGCTCCAGGGCGTAGCGCGCCCGGGTCGAGGCGAGATGAAACGCGGTCTTGAAGCTGGGTTCCAGGGATCCGGTCGTCAGCAGGCGGGTCAACTGCGCGGACGCGCTGTCGTCCGCTCCCTTCTGCAGGTAGGCATAGATCAGATACTCCAGCGCGTGGGGGAATTCATCCCACACGAACTGGCCGTGATCGCCCGCCGGATAGGCCAGGGCCGCTTCCGCCGCGCGCAGGTTGCCGCGGATCACGCCGTCCCAGTCGCCCAGCCGGGTATAGATGTGGGTCGGCATGTGGAGCGCGTGCGGGTTTTCGGGCGCCGCCGCCTCATACCCGCGGGTTATCTCCAGCGATTCGCGCTCCCGCCCCGGCGCGTCGTTGGCATGGATGAGATAGTGCATGGCGCCGGGGTGGCCCGGACGCCGGTCGTAGACCGTTTGCAGGATCCCGGCCGCGCGGGCGGCGGTCGTCCGGGAGGCGGTGTCGGTCGGCGCGGTCGCCAGCAACGCCAGCCCATAGAAGGCCGCCACCTCGGCATCGTCCGGGAAGGACGCGTAGAGTGTGTCCATCGCCTGCTTCCACCGGCGGATGCGCAGCCAGTAGTCGGACGAGGCCGGATCCACGAAGAACGCCCGGGTCGCGTTGACAAAGAGCCGTTCCCGGACGGTTGGCGGTTCGAGGCCGTTCGCGGTCTGCACCTCCTGCCAACCCTGCCGGAGGGCATCGGGCCCGGGCCGGGTCGGCCAGAGCGATTGAAACAGGGTCATCGCCACGCCCCAGTGTGCCATCGCGCACCGGGGATCGATCGCGGCCACGCGCTGGAAGGCCGCACGGGCCTGGGGGTAGGTCATGTGATGGAGCAGGGTGACCGCCTGATTGAACTCCAGTTGCGCCCGGGTGGAGCAGCTCACCTTGAAGTCAACCGGGCCCGGCGCGCCGGGGCCGGCCTGGGCGGCGGCCGGGGCCAGGGGCGGCAGCAGGAGCAACAGGAGAACCCCGGCGCGGGCGCGGGGGACGGTCGGGGCAGTCATTCCGGTTCCTCCATCAGGGCGTGGCCCACACGGGTTACCGATCCCGGTCTTCGGGGCGTGCCTTTCGTTCCGACGCGAGCATCCGCTCGGCAAAGTCCACGCGCTCCTGGACATCGGCCAGTTCTTCGCGCAGGGCATCTACTTCGAGTTCGAGCGCGTCATCGCCGGCCGGCAGTACCTTCGTTCCGCCCGGTGGCGGAGATGCTGGGCCCAGAGGCCGAAGGCCAGGCCGAGCCCGGCGTGGATGGTGGCGTGCCACGGCTCGCCCGCCTGGGCCGCGAACCACACGGCGCCGACGTTGATGACCGCGAGGACGGCGGCGATCGGGGACCAGACGGCGGGTTTGAAGGTCATGCCGCCATAAGTCTGCCGCTCCCGCGGCCGGACGGCAAGGTGGCTGGCCGCCGGGTCAGGAGCATGTCAGTGTAAAGCTCACGTGCACGGTGTCATCCAGCGGAATGGCCACGCTGCGGGCCGGTCCGGTACGGAGGCGGTTTGCCCCGGCCCCCGCAAGCCCGACCACGGTCCCGCACCGGTGTCCGATCCGATCGCCAGACCGCCATCACGCGAGTCTCAGCATATCTTCAAACTCGTCCGGCTATTGTTCCGGCCCCGCCTGCTTTCGCTTCTCTGGAGGAGTCCGTGAAACCGAAGGGTCAGCTCCCGACCGGCGCCCAGCTGCTGCACAATCCCGCCCTGAACAAGGGCACGGCCTTCACCGATGCGGAACGGGACGCGCTGCAGCTGCGCGGCCTGCTCCCGCCCCGGGTATTCACCATGCAGGATCAACTGAGCCGGATCCTGGAGAACTTCCACCAGAAGCCTTCGGACCTCGAGAAGTTCATCTTCCTGACCGCGCTGCAGGACCGGAACGAGACGCTGTTCTACCGGACGGTGCTCGATCACACGGCCGAGATGATGCCCATCATCTACACGCCGACGGTGGGGGAAGCCTGCCAGAAGTGGGGCCACATCTTCCGGCACGCCCGCGGGGTCTACGTCTCGAGCCGGGACCGGGGCCGGGTCCGGGAACTGCTGCGCAACTGCCCGCAGACGGAAGTCGACGTCATGGTGGTGACCGACGGTGAGCGGATCCTGGGCCTGGGAGACCTGGGCGCCCAGGGCATGGGGATCCCGATCGGCAAACTGGCGTTGTACACGGCGCTGGCCGGCATCCATCCGCAGCGCTGCCTGCCGGTGATGCTGGACGTCGGCACCAACAACGCGCAGCTCCTGAGCGATCCGCTCTACCCCGGCATCCTGGAACGGCGGCTGCGCGGGGAAGACTACGATGCCCTGGTCGACGAACTGGTGACGGCCGCGCAGGAAGTGTTCCCCGGGCTGCTGATCCAGTTCGAGGACTTCGCCACGGAGAACGCGATCCACCTGCTGGAGCGCTACCGGGACCGGATCTGCATGTTCAACGACGACATCCAGGGAACCGCCGGCGTCACCCTGGCGGGCCTGATCGCGGCGAACCGGCTCACGGAGCGGCCCCTCCAGGGCGAGCGCATTCTGTTCTACGGCGCGGGCGAGGCCGCAAGCGGGATCGGCAACCTGATCGTGGCGGCCATGGTCAAGCGCGGCCTCACCCGTGAGGAGGCCCGGAGCCACATCTGGTTCGTGGACTCGAAAGGCCTGGTGGTCAAGTCACGGAGCGGGCTCGCGGCGCACAAGCTGCCCTACGCGCAGGAACACGAGCAGATCAAGGACCTGGACGACATCGTCGACGCGCTCCAGCCCACCTGCCTCATCGGCGTCTCGGGCCAGCCGCAGACCTTCACCGAACAGATCCTCCGGCGGATGGGCGAGATCAACGAGCGGCCCATGATCTTCAGTCTCTCCAACCCGACGGCCAACTCCGAATGCACGGCCGAGCAGGCGTACCGCTACACCGGCGGCCGCGCGATCTTCGCGAGCGGGAGCCCGTTCCCGCCGGTGCAGTACGACGGCCGGACGCTGGTGCCGGGCCAGGGCAACAACGCCTACGTCTTTCCGGGGATCGGCCTGGGGGTCATCGCGGCCCGGGCGCGGCACGTCACCGACGAGATGTTCTACGTGGCGGCGGACACGCTGGCGCATCTGGTCACCGAGGAGTACCTGGCCCAGGGAACGCTGTTCCCGCCGCTGACCCGGATCCGGGAGGTATCGGGCGCGATCGCGACGGCGGTGGCGCAGGAGGCGTACGACAGCGGGCTCGCCACGGCCGCCCGGCCGAAGGACCTGGGAGCCCATGTCCGGTCGCTCATGTATCAGCCGGACTACACGGAGTACGTGCCGGGCTGACCGGAGGACCGCCCGGCAGCGTGTCCGGCGCAACCCTTCCTGCGCTCGGCCTGTCGGACCTCGGTTGTCTCCGGTTGCTCCCGGCCGCCGGGTCCTGGTGGGCAAATCGATGGGGGGCCTCCTGGCCACGACCGCCCTCCTGACGCGGCCCGGCCTCTTCTCTGACTACCTGATCATCTCGCCGGCGCTCTGGTGGGACGACTCCTTCCTGGACTTCGCGCAACGCGCGACGATCCGGATGGAGGCGGCCTCCCACCGGGAGCCGCTGCCGCGCCGGACCCGGGTGTGGATCGGCGCCGGGGAGGGCGAAGAGCGCCTCGGCATGCTCGCGGACGTGTACGTCCTTGGCCGTGCCCTCCGGCTTCGGAACGACACCAACCTCGACCTGACCATCCGGGTACTCCCCCGGGAGGTGCACGAGACGACCTACATGCCGGCGTTCGGTGGGTATCCGTTGTGGCAATGAGGCCGACACCGTCCCCGGCGGTACTCCGGTCCGTTCAGGCCTTCGCGCCGGTCACGATGTGCGCCGGCGCGTCGAATTCCACCGTACCCGCCGCCGTGACGTACCGGCCGAGGGCCTCCTCCGCCTCAGTCAGGATGGAGGCAATCTGTGCCACGGTGAGAGAAACCCCCATGACCGGAAGCCACCCGCGCAGGTCGGCTTCCACCATCGTGCGGATGCTGGGGAATCGCGCCTTCCCGTGATGGGTGGCCACCTGAACCCGGGT
>JBFXBG010000129.1:0-11825 GCA_050183505.1 Gemmatimonadales bacterium
GGTGCCGTCATCCAGCCGCTGGATGCCTTCCACAACCTCCTGGCGGATGTTGGCGCCGAACTTCTCCGCGTGGGCCGCCATCCTGGCCGCGAGGTCCCGGCCGAGAATACTCTCGAACCCCGGATATTCCTCGATCAGCTCGGTGTTGAGCAGTTCACCGCCCGGGATTCCGCGCTCGAGCAGAACCGCGTTCAGCATCCCGCGGCCGGCGTACATGGCCGCGCACAGGCCGGCCGGGCCGCCGCCCACGATGATGAGGTCAAACGAATGGGTATCGGTCATGGATATCGGGTATTAGAGAAAGCCGAGTAATCGTCGAGTGGCCGGCGCCGTTTCACTCCTGAAAGATACAACACCGGCGGGTTCCTCAGGCCGGGCCCAGGTGGAGCAGGTTCAGGGCTCCGTGGCAGGCGGACACCGTACCCACGACGATATCTGTCTCGCCACCGCCGGCTCCCGCCCGTTCCACCACCCGGTCCCCATCCAACACGCTCCGGACCCCGAAGGTTCCGACCCCGAAGACGGTGTGGCGGCAGGTGAAGAGCACCGGCCCGGCCGTCGGCCGGGCCCGGGCCAGACGCTCGGTCATGCGGCCGACCGCCTCACCCATTTCCCAGGTCCGGGGAGCGCGAATGACGGGACAGGTTGCGGGTTCGATGCAGTGGGTAGGACAGATCCAGTCGGCGAAGGAAACGTACCGGGTCTGATCGGGAGCGACCTTGTCCCAGGGCGTCCCGGGGCCGTCATCCAGCGCCCGGGTCTCGACGGCCCGGCCGGGCCAGCGGCTCCGGGCCCGCCGCACCAGCCAGTGATACATGAGGTGCGGCATGAGGGGCGAGGGGACGATCGCGTCTTCCGGATCCGCCCCGCCGGACTCCCCACGCCGCTCCGCCAGATACCGGTCCAGAAAGGCATCCCAGTCCGACGTCACGAAATCCAGGCCCGGGACCTCCCCCGGTTCGGTCCGGGCCCGGCATGCCGGATCCCGATCCACGACCACCACCCGGGCGAACTCCAGCTTCCCCTTCCGGCGGGCCTGGTCCAGCTGGGTGGCGTAGAAGGAACCGTAGCAGCCGCCGCCGATGACGACGATATCGCGGTAGCTGGGGGTGGGGGAGATCGTCACGGGAAAAGAAACCTGAGTGGTGAATCGGTACGAGAGCCGCTCACCCCGCCACGACGACGCCGCGAAGCCCGCTCACCTCCTGCCTCCACCTGCTACCCTCCCACCGGCAGGATCCGTCCGGTAATGGCCGACGCGGCGTCGCTCGCCAGGAAGAGAACGGCGTTGGTGATGTCATGCATCTCGACGTAGCGGGCGGACTCACCCGCCTGCGCCACGTTCTCGGCCGTGCGCACCATGGCCGGGGCGATCGCGTTCACCCGGACGCCATGGGGCTGGACCTCGGCGGCGAGCGCGCCGGTCAGGCCGGCCACCGCAGCCTTCGCGGCCGTGTAGATGACCAGCTGCGGGGCCGGGGCCGCCACCGCCGCCGATGCGAAGTTCACGATGCAGCCCCGGGAATCGATGAGCGCCTTGAGGGCCGCCTGACTCATGAGCAGAGCGGTCTTGACGTTGATGGCCATCTCCCGGTCGAAGTCCTCCGGGGTCGAGCGGTCGACCGGACCGTAGGTGGTAAGCCCGCCGGCCACATTCACCAGCACGTCGAGCCGGCCAAAGTGCTTGATGGCATTCTCGACCGCGAGGGCGGCAATGTCGGGTGCGGTGAGGTCGCCGGCCGCCGGCTTCGCGGGCCAGCCTTTCGCGCTGAACTCCCGAACCCGCTCGGCCACGGCGACGGCGTTCCGGTCGGCGACGATCAGGCTCGCCCCGGCGGATCCGAATGCCTCCGCCACGGCATGCCCGATCTGGCCCACCCGGGCGACGCCGGTCACCAGAACCACCTTGTCGCGAAAATCGAAACTGGTCGGCATCAGACGTCGTCCTCCAGCGATGCGAGACTGAGAGATGCGCCCGGCGCGCCGCGCCGGCTGAAAATGACCTTGCCGTCCGTCCCGATCAGATAGACGGTGCGGATCACCGCCAGCCGGAAGGGATAGACCGCCTGGTACTGCCGCGCCACGCCCATCTCCGCATCGGACAGCAGCGGGAACGGAAGCCCGAGCTTCTCGGCGTAAGCGGCATGCTGGTCGGCTGTCGCAGGGTTGATCCCGAAGGGCTGGACCCTGCGGGCCCGGTACTGCTCGATCTCATCGCGCACGGCGGAGAGTTGGCGGTTTCAACCGGGCGTGTTGTTGCCGGGATAGAACACCAGCAGCGCGGGGCCGCGAGCCAGCACCTTGCTCAGCCGGTAGGTCTTTCCATCCGAAGCCGGGAGCGAGAAATCCGGGGCGGCCGAGCCGGGAGGGAGAATTGAGCCCATGAGAGAATCGAGGTGATGGTGAAGTGGACGATGGGAGACCGGGTGATCGCAGGGGCCCCGGGACCTTCCTCAGGACTTGCGACTCCGGTCCGCTTTCGAGTGTTCCCTCATCCGGCGGCGCCGCGCGCGTCCAACTGGGTCAGCCACTCGAGCGGGACCTGCTGGCTGCCCATCGGGCCATGGCTTTCACCCGCGAGGCCATCGCCATGCCAGTCGCTGCCGCCGGTACGGAGCAGGCCCAGTTCCAGGGCCAGGTCGGTGAGCCGCGCGCGGACATCCGGATCATGGCTCGGGTGGCGGGTCTCCACGGCATCGAGGCCCTGAGCCTTGAACCCCTTCAGCGCCGTCCGGGTTCCCCGGCGGTTGAGATGCGCCGCGGACACGATCCCGCCCACCTGATGGACCAGTTCCGCGACCTGGCCGAACTCCGGAAGGCTCTTGGGGACAAACGCCGGACGTCCGCGGCCCAGAAACCGGTCGAACGCATCATCGAGGCTGCCGGCCAGGCGTTGCCGGACCAGCGCGCGGGCCACATGGGGCCGGCCGAGGGCGCCGCCGCCGGCCTCCCGCAGGACGCTGTCGAAGGTGATGTTCACTCCCACACCTGCCAACTTCCCGACCATCGCCTCGGCCCGCCGCAGCCGGTCCGCCCGCCGGGCGGCCAGGAAGTCCTCGAGGGGCGGGGAGTCCGGGGGCAGGAAGTAGCCCAGCACATGCATCTCACCCCAGGGAGCCGCGACCGAAAACTCGCAGCCGCCGACCACCCGCAGCGAGAGCCGGGCCCCGGCCGCCTGCGCAGCCGACACCCCGGCAACGGTGTCGTGATCGGTGAGTGCGATCGCCGCGAGGCCGCGGGCGGCGGCCAGGTCGACGACCCGGGCCGGGTCGCACTCGCCGTCGGACGCGGTGGAGTGGAGGTGGAGGTCGACGGTGACGGAGGTCAGCGGCTGTACCCCGCCTCCGGCGCGGTCCAGGCGGGCTGGGAAGCGGCGAGATACCGGCGCAGCTGCTGGTCGGTCAGTTCCTCGAGGGCGGCCTCCGGACTCCGTGCCCCCAGCGGAGAAAAGCGGCAGATCCGCCGTTCGCGCGTACTCCCGCCGCCGCGCGTGAACATCAGGCTGACCTCGTCCCGGGTGTACTGGGTCACGCGGCCCGACAGGGTCACGCTCCAGGTATCGCCGTCGACTTCGATGCTTCGTTTGGGCATGGGATCGTACCGGATAGTCGGTGGCCGGGGGCCGGGCGGCAGACCACCACCCGGTTCTCATGGTCAGGTCTCACTCGATTTCGTTCTCCCCGCTCACCTCGGGGACCTCCAGGGGAATTTCCTCCCAGAGTTCGGCGGAATCGGGGGCGTAGGCAGCCACCCGGCGCAGCCGCTGTTCCAGGCGGAGTTCCTCCGGCAGCCGGGACGCGTGGTGCCGGTGGGACATCGGGCTCGGGCTTTCGCTGAACTCGAGGAACTCGTCGGGCTCGCGCTTGCTCTTGAACACCCAGATGTGCTGTCCCCGCGCCGCCGCGAGCGCCGCCAGTTCGCGCAGGGCCGCGAGATACTCTCCCTGTCGCTCGGGGGAAACCGTCACCCGGGCTACGCTCAGCGCGCGCGGCATCGTTCCACCCCGGGACAGCGGGATACCCTGCCCCGGCGGCCGCCCGCCTGCCCGACGGACCGCCGGTCCGCCGGCATCACACGTCCTCCGGATAGCTCTCGAGGGTCTTCCGGACATCGGCCAGGAACCGGTCGCCGTCGGCGCCGTCCACGATCCGGTGATCGTAGGTCAGCGACAGCATGCCCTTGGTCCGGATGCCGAGCGTATCGGTGCCGTCCGGCAGGGTGATCACCGAGGGCTGCTTGCTGATGCCACCGACGCCGAGGATGGCAACCTGGGGCTGGTTGATGATGGGGAATCCGATCACGCACCCGAAGGTACCGGGGTTGGTGATGGTAAAGGTGCCCCGCTGGACTTCGTCCGGATTGAGCTTCTTGGTGCGGGCCCGCTCGGCGAGATCCTGGATCCCGCGGGCCACGCCGAGCAGCGAGAGTTCGTCGGCCCGTCGGACGACCGGTACGATGAGGCCCCATTCCAGCGCGACCGCGATTCCGATGTTGATCTCGTTCCGGTAGATCGTGGAGTCTCCCGAGACCGCGGCGTTCACGACGGGGTGGCGGCGCAGGTTGTCGGCGACCGCCTTGGTGATGAACGCGAGGTAGGTCAGGTTCACGCCCCGATCGGCGAACTCCTTCTTTCGCTTCGCTCGGATCTGGGCCACCCGGGTGTAGTCGATCTCGAAGTAGCTCGAGACGTGGGCCGAGACCCGCCGGGACATGATCATGTGGTCGGCCGTGAGCTTCCTGATCCGCGACCACGGCTCCACCCGGTCACCCGGCCAGGCCTCGACCGGCGGATGGACGATCTGGCCGCCGGCGGGCGCGGCTCCGGCCCGGGCCGGCGCGGCGGCCGGCGCCGCAGGCTTGGTTTCCAGGTAGTTCAGGACGTCGTTCTTGGTCACCCGTCCCGCGAACCCAGACCCCGGAATGTTCCCCAGATCCAGATTGTGTTCGGCCACCATCTTCCGGACCAGCGGCGTGGACCGGCGGCGCAATCGCTCTTCCAGCGACTCATCGGCCGGTGCGGCAGCCGTGGCCGCTGCGGCCGGCGCCGGGGCCGCAGCCGGGGCCGGCGCCGGAGCGGGGGCGGCTTTGGGGGCCGGCGGTGGTGCAGCCGGCGCCTCGGGCCTGGGCGGCGCGGCGCTGGACGCGGGCGCCGAGGACTCGGGCGCCGGAGCGGCGGCCGCCGCGCCTTTTTCGGTTTCGATCTTCGCCACGACGGTCTGTACCGCGACCGTCTGGCCTTCCTGCACCAGGATCTCCGCCAGCACACCGGCGGAAGGAGCCGGGATCTCGGCGTCGACCTTGTCGGTCGAGATCTCGAAGATGGGTTCGTCCCGCTTTACCTCATCCCCGACCTTCTTCAGCCACCGGGACAGGGTGCCTTCCGCGATGGACTCACCCATCTGGGGCATGATGACATCAATACGAGCCATGACTTAAGTCTCCGAATTGGGGCGGAAGGCCGGACCGGTGGGGACGGAGGGGCGGGCACATCCCATCCCCGATTCGCGTCCCGATTCCCATGCCCTGCGGTCCTTCCGTCATTGGGTCCTGCCATCCTTCCGTCCTTCCGTCCTTCCGTCTTCAGTATGCCGCTACCCAGCGTGCCGCCGCGACCAGATCCGCCGTCTGGGGCAGCACAAAATCCTCCAGGGTCGGGGCGTAGGGTAGCGGGACATCGTGGGCGGCAACCCGTTTGACCGGCGCATCCAGCCATTCGAACGCCTGGTCGTTGATGCGGGCGGTGATCTCGCCGGCCACACCGCCGGTCCGGGTATCCTCATGTGCAATGAGCACCCGGTTGGTCTTGCGTACACTGGCCATGATGGCCTCGTCGTCCATCGGAAGCAAGGTGCGGAGATCAAGCACTTCGACCGAGAGTCCGTCGTCTGTTTCCAGCTGGTCGGCCGCTTCCAGCGCCTTGTAGACCATGGCCGACCAGGTCACGATGGTCAGGTCCCGGCCCTCCCGGGCCACCCGCGCCTTGCCGATCGGGGTCAGGATTTCCTCACCCTCGGGCAGGTCTTCCTTGATGCGCCGATACAGATACTTGTGCTCGAAGTACAGCACCGGGTCGTCGTCCCGGATCGCGCTCTTGATCAGGCCTTTGGCATCCCGGGCGGTGGCCGGGCAGACGATCTTGAGGCCCGGCGTGTGCAGGAACGCGGCTTCCGGATTCTGGGAATGGAACGGCCCGCCGCGGACGTAGCCGCCGGAGGGGCCCCGCACCACGATCGGGGTCGGAAGCCCGGCCCGGTACCGGGCGGTGGCCACGTAGTTGGTCAGCATGTCGTAGGCGCAGGAGATGAAGTCGATGAACTGCATCTCGGCAACCGGCCGGAACCCCATGTGGGCGGCGCCGGCGGCGGCGCCCACGATGGCCGCTTCGGAAATCGGGGTATCGATGACGCGGGCCTCGCCGAAGCGCTGCAGGAATCCGTCGGTGACCTTGAAGGCCCCGCCGTACACCCCGACGTCCTCACCCAGGATGAAGACCCGCTCATCCTGGTCCATCTCTTCCCACAGCCCCTGGCGCAGCGCCTCGAGGTAGGTGATTTCTGGCATCCGGACTCCGGCCTTCAGAGAGGCTTGTGACTGAGTGACTGACGCTGCTGCGACCGCCGGTGCGACCCGTCCTGCCGGTACCACTCCCGGGGCGCCGTGGCGGGATGGGCCAGGATGTTGTCGAGCGCATGGGCCGGGACCGTCTCCGGCTCGGACTCGGCCTGACGCACGGCGGCCTCGAGTTCCAGGTGAATCCGCTCGTCGGCGGCCGCGAGTTCCTCCCCCGTAATCCAGCCGCCCGCAAGCGACACCTGCCGGAAGCGGTCCAGCGGATCCCGCGCTTCCCAGCTCCGGCGTTCTTCCCGCGGCACGTAGGCCTGGTTGTCGTGCTCGGCGTGCCCCAGCCGGCGATAGGTCACCAGTTCGACCAGAGTAACACCGCCGCCCTGGCGGGCACGATCCACGGCCTCATGCACGGCCGCGTAGACCTTGAAGACGTCGTTGCCGTCCACCGAACGCGCCGGGATACCGTAGGCGGCCGCCTTCTCGGCCAGGCGCCGCACGGCCGTCTGGCGCGCGGGGGGCGTCGAGTACGCGTATCCGTTGTGCTCGCACACGACCACCAGGGGCAACCGCTGCACCGCGGCGAAGTTCAGGCCCTCGTGAAACGCCCCGGTACTCATCATGCCGTCCCCGGAGTAGACCAGCCCGACCCGGGGCTCGCCGCGCTGCCGGAAGGCCAGGGCCACACCCGCCATCACCGGGACCATGTCTCCCAGATTGGCGATGTGCGGAATGAACCCGAGTGCCAGGTCCGCGAAGTGAAAGCTGTTGTCTCTCCCCCGCGTCGGTGCCGTCTCCCGGGACAGATTCTGCCGCAGGATATCGACCGGCCGCGCCCCGCGCACCAGCACCGAACCCAGGTTCCGGATCATGGGGCAGAGCAGGTCGTCCGGGCCGAGCGCATAGGCGCTGCCGACCGCGTCGGCCTCCTGCCCCAGCGAGCGATAGAGCCCGCCGGCAATCTTCCCCTGCCGCTTCAAGGCCACCTGCCGCTCCTCCAGCGAGCGGGTCAGGCGCATGTAGTAGTACAGGTCGAGCACCTGCTCCCGGACCAGGCCGGCGGGGATCCCGCTCCCGAGGGACGGGCCGCCGGTGGAGCCGGGAAGACTCACTCGCCCCGCCGGTACCACTCCAGCTCCGCCGCGGCCGGGGCCACCAGGACGCCGGGAAGCGCCGTCATCGGCTCCGGCAGGGGTTCGTTCTCACAGGACTCCACGGCGGCGTTCAATTCGTTCAGGACCCGCTCATCCAGCGCAGCGAGTTCGGTCTCGGTCGCCCAGCCGGCCTCGAGCAGCCGCCGGACGTAGCGGTCCACCGGGTCCTTCTTTTCCCAGGCCGCGATCTCTTCCTTCGGCTGATACGACTGATTGTCGTGCTCGGCGTGGCCCTTCCGCCGGTAGGTCACGAACTCGATCAGCGTCACCCCTTCACCGCTCCGGGCCCGGTCCACGGCCTTGCGGGTCACCTCGTATGCCGCCAGCACATCATTGCCGTCCGCCTGCACGCCCGGCACTCCATAGGCGGCAGCCTTCTCCACCAGGTGCTTCACCGCCGACTGTTTCCGCGTGGGAGTGGTGTAGGAGTAGCCGTTGTTCTCGCAGACAACCACCAGCGGCAGCCGCTGCACCGCGGCGAAATTGATGCCTTCGTGAAAGGTCCCGGTGCTCATGGCGCCGTCGCCCACGTACACCAGCCCGACCCGGGGCTCCTTCCGCATCTTGAACGAGAGGGCCACGCCGGCCATGACCGGGACCATGTCCCCCAGGTGAGAGATCTGGCCGATGAAGCCGCGCTGGAGATCTCCGAAGTGAATGTTCAGCTCCCGCCCGCGCGTCGGGCTCTCGGCCTTGGCCATGTACTGGCGGAGGATTTCCAGCGGGGTGGCTCCCTGGACCAGCATGGATCCGAGATTCCGGATGAGCGGGGAGAGAAAGTCCCCCCGGCTCCGGTCCAGCGCGTAGGCACTCGCGACGCTCTCCCCCTCCTGCCCCAGCGACCGGAACAGCCCGCCGATCACCTTGGTCTGGCGATACAGATTGACCAGGCGCTCCTCCAGCGACCGGGTAAGTCGCAGGAAGTAGTAGATCTCGAGCAGCTGATCGCGCGTGAGACCCGCGGGGATGGCCGGCGTGGCCGCGGGGGCGGAGGTGGGGGGCATGAAAGACCTGGTTGAATCCCGTAACGAAATGGCGGAGAAAGATTTACCTGATTGGAACCAGAGTCAAGGGAGCCATGGAGTCACCCCTCCCGGCGGGAAGGAGACGCCGGATGCCCGGCGGCCCCGGGGTCAGGCGAACCAGTACTGGGGAAGGCGGTGGGAGGCGCTAGGGCTGGGCGACGGAGTCCAGCCGGGCGTTCCGGGCGGCCGCGGAATCCGTGGCTCGGAGGGCCCCGCGCACGCCGGCGGCCCCCGGCAGCTTGCTGGCTCCGATGACGCTGTCCCGCTCCCGGGTGGTCATGGTGTCACGGGCCACGCCGGAGCGTGCTCCGCCGGAGCATTGGAGCAGCAGTCCGGCAAGGGCCAGTGCAAGCAGGCGGCGCATGGGCTCTCCTGGTTCAGGTAATATCGACCCGCGCGGCAGACCGACGGATCATAGATCACCGGCGCCGGCGTGGACAGTCCCACAGTACACCGGTAGGTTGCATTCCTGATCGCCGGCTGCTCCGGCTCCCCCACAGACGCCGCTTTCTCCCCTTCGTTTCGAGGTTCCATGACCCACCGTGCCACCCCCCTCCTCGTGCTTGGCGCCGCCCTCACCATCGCGCTGGTGCCGGCACAGGATCAGCCGCTTCGCGGCTTCGACGCCGAGTCTTCCCGGATCGAGCGGGAATGGGAGGCCAGGTTCCAGGCGATCCCCTCGCCCGACAGTCTGCGGGCACACATGCGCCGGCTCTCGGCCCGGCCCCATCACCTCGGGTCGGCCTATGACCGGGACAACGCCGAGTGGATCCTGGCCCGGTTCCGCGCGTGGGGGTTGCCGGCCGAACTGGAGACCTTCGAGGTCCTGTTCCCTTCCCCGCGCGAGCGCGTCGTGGAGCTGGTGGCTCCCACCCGCTTCCGGGCGGGTCTGCGGGAGCCGGCCGTCTCCCGCGATCCGACCTCCGGGCAGCAGGCCGAGCAGCTTCCGACCTATAACGCCTATTCGATCGACGGAGACGTGACCGCCCCGCTGGTCTACGTGAACTACGGGACCCCGGAGGACTACGACACTCTCGAGGCGCACGGCATCTCCGTGAAGGGCGCCATTGTGATCGCGCGGTACGGCCGTTCCTGGCGCGGGATCAAGCCCAAGCTGGCCGCCGAACACGGCGCGGTTGGCTGCCTGATCTATTCCGACCCTGACGACGACGGCTACCACGCCGGTAACGTGTTTCCCGCCGGCCCCTACCGGCCGCGCGAGGGAGTACAGCGCGGCAGCGTCATGGACATGCCGCTCTATCCGGGAGACCCCCTGACACCGGGACGCGGGGCCGTACCGGGCACCCCCAGGCTGGACCGCAAGGATGCCCCGACCATCACCCGGATCCCGGTGCTGCCGCTTTCCTACGGGGATGCGGAGCCGCTGCTCTCGGCGATCAGCGGCAAGGCGGCCCCGCGCAGCTGGCAGGGCGGCCTCCCGATCACCTATCGCGCAGGGCCGGGCGCCGCGCGGGTGCACCTCAGGGTCCAGTCGGACTGGAAGACGGTGACGCTGTACGATGTGGTGGCCCGGATTCCGGGTGCCGTTGCGCCGGATGAGTGGATCGTGCGCGGGAACCACCACGACGCGTGGGTGAACGGCGCGGAGGACCCGATCTCCGGCCAGGTGGCGCTGCTGGAGGAGGCGCGGGCCCTGGGTCAACTGCTTCGCCAGGGGTGGCGCCCGCGCCGGACGATCATCTACGCCGCCTGGGACGGCGAGGAACAGGGGCTCATCGGCTCGACCGAGTGGGCGGAGGCCCATGCGGCGGATCTGCGGGCGCACGCCGTCGCCTACCTGAACACCGACGGCAACGGCCGGGGCTACTTTGGCGCGGCAGGATCTCACTCGCTCGAGAGGTTTATCAACGACGTCGCCCGGGACATCACCGACCCCGAGACCGGGCTCAGCGCCTGGAAACGGGCGCAGCTGCGCCGGATCTCGGGCGCGGACTCCGACAAGGACCGCGCCGAGCTGCGTTCGGGCCGGGATCTGCGCATCGGGGCGCTTGGCTCGGGATCGGACTATACCCCGTTCCTGCAGCACCTGGGCGTCGCGGCACTCAACCTGGGGTACGGCGGGGAGGACGGCGGAGGGATCTACCACTCGATCTACGACGATTTCTACTGGTACACCACCTTCAGCGACACCTCGTTCGCCTACGGTCGGGCCCTGGCCCAGACAGTGGGGACTGCGGTCATGCGCCTGGCCGATGCGCCGGTGCTGCCCTTCGAGTTCACCAATCAGGCGGCCACGTACGCCCGGTACCTCGACGAGCTGCAGGACCTGATCCGGAACAAGCGGCAGGACGTGGAGGAACGGAACCGGCAGATCAAGGAGGGCGTCTTCAGCGCGATCAACGACCCGTGGGAGCCGGTGAAACCGCCCGCGGCCGAGAAGGTCCCGCCCTATCTGAATTTCGCACCGATGGAGAACGCCATCGCCCGGCTCCGGACCGCGGCTGACTCATTCGAGGGCGCCATGAGCGCCATGCAGGACAGCCTGAGCGCGTCCCGCGACTGGAGCCCGGTGAACGCGCTCCTCATCCGGACCGAGCGCACCCTGACCGACTCCGCCGGGCTTCCGGGCCGGACCTGGTTCCGGCATCTGCTCTACGCACCGGGATTCTACACCGGGTACGGGGTCAAGACCGTCCCCGAAGTGCGGGAGTCGATCGAGCAGAAGCAGTGGGACGCCGCCCAGGCGGGGATCGACCGGGTGGCGGACCATCTGAACCGGGAAGCAGAGATCATCGGCGAGGCCGCCGGCAGACTGAGGAATTGAAGGATTGAGGGATTGAGGGATTGAAGGATTGAAAGATTGAGGGATTGAACGCCCGCACGGATCCCGATGGGCAGTCAATCCCTCAATCCCTCAATCCCGCCAATCCCTCAACCTTCTCCCCACCCACCCACACCTCACCCACCACCTCGTTGCCCGCGCCGAAGACCAGGCTCTCGACCAGCGTGTCGGGCTCCCAGCCGGCCAGCGTGGCGGCGGACAGGTCGATTGCCACGAAGTCGGCCCAGGTCCACGGGGCGATCCGGCCGGCGGGAATACCCAGGGCCCCGGCGCCGGCGG
>JBFXBG010000130.1:0-11463 GCA_050183505.1 Gemmatimonadales bacterium
CGGCTTCGGAGGCTTGACATTCCAGAAATATGTGACTATTTAGTCACCTATGATTCAGCCCCTGCCCCAGCCTGAAGAACTGGTCCCCGTCTGGCGCGCCCTGGCCGATCCGACCCGGCGCGAGATCCTCGACCTGCTGCGGGACGGGCCCAGGACGACCGGAGATCTCGCCGGGCACTTCAAACTGACCCGGTTCGGGGTCATGAAGCACCTCCAGATCCTGACCGAGGCCGGGCTGGTCACGGTCCGGCGCGAGGGCCGTCAGCGGTGGAACCAGCTGAACCCCATGCCGATCCACCAGATCTACCGACGCTGGATCCGACCGTTCGAATCCCTTGCGGCCGACCGGCTGTTGCGGCTCAAGACTCACGCAGAAACCCACCAGGAGGCGGCAATGGCAGAGAAAGCAACATTCCGGACGCTGGACATCCAGCTGGAAATCGACATCGCGGCCGACCCGAAGACGGTCTGGCGGTCCCTGACGAGCGGCATCGGCGAATGGTGGCCCGCAAAATTCTACGTGGGGAAGGCGCCCAAACGCTTCGCCATTGAGCCGCGGGTCGGCGGCCGGGTCTTCGAAGACTGGGGAGACGGCGAAGGCGCCCTGTTCGGGACCGTGATCGCCTACGAGGAAAACCGGATGCTGCAGTGGGCGGGCGACATGTCGGCCGACTTCGGAGGCCCGGCACGGTCGGTCACCACCTTCCGCCTCTGGGAGGGGTCCGGGCCGGCCAGCACGGTCCTGTCGTTCCGGGATACGCCCTTCGGCCTGCTCAGTGACGACGCGATGAAGGGCCTGGAACACGGCTGGCGCTGGCTGCTCAACGACTGTTTCAAGCCGTTCCTGGAGGAAGGCCGGAAGCCGGAACGACCCACCACACTGGAGGACTGATCATGCGAGCACACATCCGGGCAACCCGCATCGGCGCCGTGTTCTATGCCCTCTGGGGCATCATCCACATCCTGGGCGGGGCCACGCAGCTCTTCACGCTTCGGAGTCACGGACCCGGCGCCCTGACGGCCCTGATCGCCACGGCGAGCCCGCCGGATCCGACAACGGTGACCGTTCCGCCGGCCGCCGCCGCGTTCATGGGCATGGGAGCCTGGAACATCCTCTGGATCGGCCTCCTGGTGACCATCGTGGCCGTTACCCTGAACTGGCGGAACGACCGGCTCGGGTACTGGCTCAACCTCGGCGTCGTGCTGGCGACCGACCTGGGCCTGCTGGCGGCGCTGCTGCTCCCGGGGCACATGGCATGGTCCGACGGCCTCATCGGAATCGTGCTGTTCCTCCTCGCGGCCGGGTTCTCCGCCGCCGGCCGGAGCGGCCGGGCACCGGAACTGGCACCGGCCGGAGCCCGGTAGGAGGTGAGAGGTGAGAGGTAAGAGGGCCCAGCCCCTCACCTCTCACCTCTCACCTCCATCAGGGCATCGGCCTGGGCCTCGGCCTGGGTCTCGGCATGGGCCACGGATTGCCCCCGCCATGCCCGAGAGCCCGGGCCGCCTCGGCACGGATCTCCGGATCGGTGCTCTTCAGTTGCTCCACGAATGCGTCCCGCGCGGCATCGTCATCCATCTGACCCAGGGCCCAGAGCGCGGCCCGCCGAACCCCGCCATCCGGATCGGTCAGGGCCGATCGCAGCGCGGTGACCGAAGCCGGATCCTCGATCTGGCCCAGTGCCCACGCCACCATCTTCCGCACCGACGCGGTCGTGTCCTTGATCGCCTGCATCAGATCCTCGGGCGCGCGGTGCGGTTCGATCTGCCCGATCGCCCACGCGGCCATGCTCCTGGTCTCGGCGGTCGGGTCCTTGAGCGCTCCGCTCAGGGCCGGGATCGCCGATTCGTCCTCGATCTGCCCCAGCGCCCAGACCGCCATCCGGCGGACATCGGCATTGCGGTCCCCCCGCAGGGCGGCACTGAGCGGGGCAACCGCGGAGCGGTCTTCGATCTGCCCCAGGGCCCAGGCTGCCTGCTGCCGGACATCGTCACTGTCATCGCTTCCCAGGGTCTTGGACAGTCCGGGTACGGCATCCCGGCTTTCGACCTGCCCCAGGGCCCACACGGCCATCTCGCGGACCTGACGATCCTGATCACCCAGCGCGCCCACCAGAGGCGTCACCGCCTCGGGTGACTCGATCTGACCGAGGGCCCAGGCACTGGCCCGCCTCACCTCCACCGAACGATCGCCCAGCGCGGCCGACAGGGCCGGCACGGCGGCCCGGGACTCGATCCGGCCGAGGGCCTGGGCCGCGGCGACCCGCACCTGCTCTTCCGGATCGCTCCGGAGCAGCCGGGCCAGCGCGGCAACCGCCGTGGTGTCTTCGACCCGGCCCAGCGCCACGGCGACCGCTGCGCGGACCTGTGGCTCGTCGTCCCGGAGCGCGTCCAGGAGGGGCGCGGCGATTCGCGGATCATCCATCCGACCCAGGGCCCACGCCGCCGCTGTGCGGACCTCGGGTTCGACATCCCGCAGCCGTCCGATGAGGGGCTGCACCCCCAGCCGTGCTTCCATGAACCCGAGCCCGACGCATGCGGCGGCGCGGGTGGCCCCGGTGGTCGAGCCCAGCGACTCGAGCAGCCCCCTCGCGGCGGCCGGTGATTCGCTCCGGGAAATGAGGCGCACCGCGAGGTCACGGACGCAGGCGTCGGCATCGTTGATCCCGGCAAGGAGAACGGGAATCGCGTCATCGGAGGGCCGGCCGGACAACGCCCACCGGGCGGCGCCGTCACGATCCTCCACGCCGCTGGGTGCCTGATACCAGCCCCAGCCATCCCCGTAACGTGATTCGATTGCCCGCGCCGCCAGCGTACACACCACCGGTGGTGCCCCCCGCCCCGCTGCCAGCACGGCCCGGGCCGAAGCAGCGTCATCAAGTGCGACCGCCCCCGAGAACAGCGTAACCCGCTCCCGCTCGACTGCCTCACGCGCCCCGGAACTGGTCGCGCACATGAGCGCGAGCCCGGCGGCCAGGGCCCCCATCACCGTCGGTGAAATCGTCCTTGCACCCATCACGTATCCTCCTGTGGTATGCTGAAAATTCAGCACTTTGCGAAAACAGTGTTCCCTCCCGGCGACCTGGACTTGGTCCGGTCAGCCGGTCTTCAGTCCGCTGGCTGATCAGTTGGGCCGGGGCATCGGTCGGGGGCGCGGACGGGGCGAGGCCCCCCAGCCGCTTCCCGTTACGGCCCGCGCCGCCGCGGCCCGGATCTCCGGATCGGGATCCTCGAGTG
The DNA here is from genome assembly GCA_050183505.1 of Gemmatimonadales bacterium. Lineage (GTDB taxonomy): Bacteria > Gemmatimonadota > Gemmatimonadetes > Gemmatimonadales > GWC2-71-9 > JBFXBG01. The sequence continues at coordinate 3,235 of JBFXBG010000130.1, forward strand.
CCTTGATCAACTCGGCTCGCGCCTCGTCTCCACCGACCCGGCCCAGGGCCCACAGGGCGGTCTGCCGGACCTCTTTCGACACGTCCCGGAGCGCGGCGCCGAGTGCCCTGGCGGCGGCGGGATCTTCGATCTGGCCCAGGGCCCAGGCCGCCTGGGATCGGACCTCTGCGACCGAATCGGCCAGGGCCCGGATCAGGCCCTCGGGCGCCTGCTGGGGCTCGATCTGGCCCAGCGCCCAGGCCGCCTGCCCCCTGACTTCGGCCACGGGATCCGTGAGCGCCGCCGTCAGTCCCGGCACGGAAGCGGGATCTTCAATCTGCCCCAGCGCCCAGGCGGCCTGAGAGCGTACCGACGCCGCCCGGTCCTTCAGCGCAGCGGACAGCGCGGGTGTCGCAGCGGGATCCTCGATCTGCCCCAGGGCCCAGGCGGCCTGTTCCCTGACCTCGGTAACAGAATCCGATTGCACCGCCCTCGCGAGCGCGGCGGTCCCCGAGCGGCTTTCGATCTGGCCCATCGCCCACGCCGCCGTCGCCCGGACTTCAGGATCCTTGTCGGTCGTAATCCGCTGACCCAGCGCTTCGGCCGCATCGGCCGCATTCATCTGCCCCAGGGCGTACGCCGCCCCCTTGCGGACCTCGGCTACGGGATCGGCCAGGGCCTTGATGAGTGCCCGAACCACGGTTGAATCGGTCGTATCGGGAACGACCCCTTCGCTGGCGGGGCCCTGGCTCTCCTGCTGCCCGGGCCGCTCGGACCGCGCCGGTGCCTGGGTGCCTCCTCCTGGCGCCGTGGCCTGGTCGATCGTCGCCGCCTTCAGCTGACGCGCCGATGAATCCACCTGGACCTCGGTGCCGGCGATCTGGCGGCTCTCGGGCGTTGGCTGCCTCATGGCCGGCGTGAGGGCCGCGAGCGGGACAACGGCGCCGACAGCCAGAACGGCCATGGCCGTCAGATGCCGTCTTCCGGGAGGATCACGGCGGGCATCCCGTTCGAGGATGGCGAGCATCCGGCCTTCGAACTCGTGCCGCTGGGCCATGGGGAGCGCCATAGCGGGTGCCCGCAGACGAGCTGCCTGACCGACGACCCGCAGCAGATGATCCGCGTAGTCCGAAGGCCGGGTGCCGGCGCGGAGGACCAGATCATCACACGCCCGTTCGCTTTCAATCCGGAGCCGGCGAACCGCGATCCAAAGCAGCGGATGGAACCAGTAGAGTGCGCCCGCGATCCGCGCGAGCCCGTTGACCACGAGGTCCGCCCGGCGCAGATGGGCCAGCTCGTGGCACAGGACTGCCCGCCGGAGCCGGTCATCCCACTCCAGCGCGTTCGATGGCAACACGATGGCCGGCCGGAGAATGCCGCAGGCGTACGGCATGGGAAGCCGGTCGCTGCGATAGAGACCCGGCAGACGTTCCAGCCCAAGCCGGTCACTCACTTCCATGAGAGGCCGCTGCCACTCGGGATCGTCCAGCGGTTCGGCCCGCCGGAGCACGTGCGCCAGGCCGAGGCTGCCCACGGCCAGCCGGCCGAGCAGGTAGAGAAGCCCGGCAAGCCAGACGATCGTGAGGGCAGCAGGCAGGCTCAGCGGCCACGAGTGCGACTGCGTCCCGGCCGGCGCGATCTCACCGGCGGGAGCCGGCGACCCGGTCGCTGGGGGAGCTGGACTCGATTCCGCGGCCTGTCCCCGGGGCGCCGGGTGCCGCTCCATCCCGGCCCCGACGGGCAGCCCGGCCGGGGCCGGCGTCTGGACCGCCGGCAGCACGGCCACCGGCATCCGCCAGGGCAGGCCGATGGAGATCAGTGGAAGGACCAGGAGCGCGAGGATGCCGCTGCTCCAGAGCAGATGCCGGAATGCCGCGGATGCGCGGCGAAACACGATGGCGAGAAGCCACACGCCGGTCAGCACGACCGTGCTCTTGACCAGGATACCGAGGATCCAGAGCGGGACGGGTCCAGCGTTTCTGAAGAAGTCCATGATCAACGCCCCTCTTCCCGGGCATGCCGGATTTCGCGGGCCAGCCGCCGGACCTGGGTATCGGTAAGCTCGAGATCCGACCGGCGCAGCAACGCCGCCAGGGCATCTTCGGCCGAGCCGTCAAAGAACGTGTCCACCAGATGATCGAGTGCCGCCGTGCGGGCGCGGTCCCGGTTCACGGCCGGGGCATAGACGTATCGGGGCCCATCCTCCCGGTGGCTGATCCGGCCCTTTTCCTTCAAAACCCGGAGAATGGACCGTACGGCCGAGTAGGTGGGAGGATTCTCCAGCTCGTCCATGACTTCTGCGACGGTCGCTTCTCCCAGCCGGAACAACACGTCCATGACCTCGCGTTCGCGCCGGCTCAGGCCGGTTTTCGCCTCAGGCATCTCCAGCTCCCAGTGTGCTGAAATTTCAGCATAACCTAGGGTCCGGGGCGGATCCGGTCAAGAGCCGGTTTCCCGGCGTCCGGCTCGGGCCCCGATTTCCGGGCCCCGCGACCCAGACCGTCCAAACCTGAAACCTCCGGAACTGCAACGGAGCCGGAGGGATCGCGGTGCCACGGGTCGGGTTCAAGGGATCGCGTGCCTTCCCGGTCGAATCGCCGGTTCTTCTACTGGCCCGGCCTCCCCGTGGCCTGTAGTTTATCCCCCGCCTCCGCGGTGGCACCGCGAGCGCTGCTGGTCCGTATGGTCACCATCATTTCCAACCTCCGGAGACTTTCATGCGCCTGTTCCGGCGTCGCGGCCTCCTGCTCGCGCTCGGCTCGTCCCTGGCTTTCACCCCTCTTCTGCCGGCTCAGGACCTCACCCAACAGGATGCAGGACTGCCGCTGGAGCCGGCCCGCTGGGCCCGGTTCACGACGACGAAGGGCACCTGGATGTCCCTCGACGTGAGTCCGGACGGACAGACCATCGTCTTCGATCTGCTGGGTGACCTCTACACGGTACCGATTGGCGGGGGCACCGCGACCAGGCTCACCAGCGGCCTGCCGCACGACATGGCGCCGCGGTTCAGCCCCGACGGCAAGCGGCTGGTGTTCGTTTCCGACCGGAGCGGCGACGACAACCTCTGGCTGATGAACGCCGACGGAACCGATCCGGTCCAGCTGACCAAGGGCATCGGGAGCACCTATCTCTCGCCCGACTGGACCTCCGACGGTCAGTACATCGTGGTATCCCGCTCCGCCCCGTTGTCGGGCCTGGAAAAGCTGTGGCTCTTCCACGTGCGCGGCGGCACCGGCCTGCCGCTGGTCGAGGGACCGGGGGGGCTGAAGATGATGGGACCGGCCATGGGGCCGGATGAGCGCTACGTATGGTATGCCCAGCGCTTCGGAGCCTGGCAGTACAACGCAATTCTCCCCCAGTACCAGGTAGGGGTCTACGACCGGGAAACCGGCACCATGACCACCATGACGTCGCGCTACGGCTCGGCGTTCCGGCCGGCGGTCTCCCCCGACGGCAAGTGGCTGGCCTACGGCACCCGGCATGACGCCGAGACCGGGCTCCGGCTGCGGGAGCTGGCCACGGGGGAGGAGCGGTGGCTGGCCTACCCGATTCAGCGGGACGACCAGGAATCGATCGCCAACATGGACGTGCTGCCCGGCTACTCCTTCACGCCGGACTCGAAGGCGGTCGTGATCTCCTACGGCGGCGAGATCTGGCGGGTACCGCTCGACGGGGCCGCGGCCACAAAGATCCCGATCACGGTAAACGCGGAGGTCGCGGTCGGCCCCTCGGTCAAGTTCGACTACCCGATCGAGGATACTCCCACGTTCACGGTGAAGCAGATCCGGGACGCGGTGCCCTCCCCCGACGGCCGGCGGGTCGCCTTCACGGCCCTGGACCGGATCTACGTCGCCGATCTGCCCGCCGGCGCACCGCGCCGGCTTACCAACCAGACCTCGGGCGAGTACATGCCGGCCTGGTCTCCGGACGGACAGTACATCGCCTTTGTGAGCTGGGACGACAACCAGGGCCACATCATGCGAGCCCGCTCCACCGGCGGCGCCGCGCCGGAGCGCCTCACCCGGGTCTCGGCCTATTACCAGCAGCCGGCATGGTCGCCGGACGGACGCCGCATCGTGGCCATCCGCGCGGCCGCCCGGGATCTGAAGGAAGCCATCGATCCGTTCGTGTTCGACGGGCTGGGGGCGGAGTTCGTCTGGATCCCGGCCGCCGGCGGCGAGGTGACCGTGATCGGCCCGACCGACGGTCGGTCGAAGCCGCATTTCACCAGCGACCCGGAGCGGATCTACAGCTACGGGTTCGTCCCGGCGAACCCGGACGGTGGCGGCCAGGCCACGGTGGCGCTGGTATCGACCCGGTGGGACAACACCGATCTCAAGCAGCATCTGCGGGTGACCTGGCGGCTTCCGATCACCGCGGGGGCGTGGGAAGCATCCCGCACGTCGGACCTGCTGATGCCGCGCGACTATTCCAAGGAGGGAGATGCGGTCCGGGAGAGCAGCATTCCGGCCGTCTCCGCCGATCTGGTTTTGATGGCCCCGAAGGGCGACCTCGCCCTGGCGCAGGTCAACAACGACGTCTACGTCATCACGGTGCCGAAGATCGGCGGCTCGGTGCCGGTGGTGCTGGTGACCAAGCCGGACAGCGCATCCATGCCGGTCCGGAAGCTCACCGACATCGGCGGGGAGTTTGCGACCTGGGGGCCGGACGGCCGGACGTTGCACTGGTCGATCGGCAACGCGTTCGTCACCTACCGGCTGGACCGGGCCGAGGCGGTGGATGACAGCCTGCGCCGGGCGGGCGCGGACTCGGCCGCGCGTGCGGCGGCCGGGTATCGCGCGGAAGAGCAGCGGTTTCTCGTCAGCGCCGGCCGGGACATCCCCCAGGGGACGGTGGTTCTGCGGGGCGCCCGGGTGATCACCATGCGCGGGCGGGAGATCGTCGAGAACGGCGACGTGGTGGTCCGGAACAACCGCATCCTGAGCGTCGGGCCCCAGGGCGCCGTACCGGCGGGAGCGCGGGTGATCGACGTCACGGGCAAGACGATCATCCCGGGATTCGTCGATACCCATTCCCACATGTGGAATCTCTGGGGCCTGCACTGGACCCGGCCCTGGATCTACCTGGCCAATCTGGCCTACGGCGTCACCACGACCCGGGACCCGCAGACGGCGACGACCGACGTCCTGACCTACGCCGACCGGGTGGATGCCGGACAGATTCCGGGCCCCCGCGTGTACTCGACCGGCCCGGGTGTGTTCTGGACCGAGGGAATCCGGAGCCTGGATCATGCGCGCGACGTCCTCCGCCGCTACAGCGACTACTACGACACCAAGACGTTCAAGATGTACATGTCGGGGAACCGCCGGCAGCGGCAGTGGCTCATCATGGCCGCGCGGGAGCTGAAGCTGATGCCGACCACCGAGGGGGGCCTCGACTACCGCCTGAACATGACCCACGCCATGGACGGGTATCCCGGGGTCGAGCACACCATGCCGATCACCCCGGCCTACAAGGACGTCATCGAGCTGTTCAAGACCTCCGAGACGACCAACACGCCGACCCTGCTCGTCTCCTACGGCGGCCCCTGGGCGGAGAACTACTTCTACACCCACGAGAACGTCATCGGAGATCAGAAGCTGCGCCACTTCACCCCGGAGGAGGAGCTCAACGGGAAGATCCGGCGAAGGAACCCCGGCCCCGGTCCGGGCGGGTGGTTCCATGAAGACGAATATGCCTTCCACAAACACGCCGACTGGACCCGGCGGCTGGTCGAGGCCGGCGGGCACGCCGGAATCGGAAGCCACGGCCAGCTGCAGGGACTGGGCTATCACTGGGAACTGTGGGCGGTCCAGAGCGGCGGCATGAACAACCACGACGCGCTCCGGGTGGCTACCATTTTGGGCGCGCAGGCGATCGGGCTGGAGAAGGACCTGGGCTCCCTCGAGGCCGGCAAACTGGCCGACCTCCTGGTGCTCGATGCCAATCCGCTGGAGAACATCCGGAACACCAACACGCTGCGCTACGTGATGAAGAACGGCCGGCTCTACGATGCCGGCACTCTGGACGAGATCTGGCCCCGGCAGCAGGCGGCGCCGGACGAACCCTGGCGCCATACCGAGCCGTCCGTGCAGGCCGGCATTGCGGGAGGTGCCAAGTGAACCCGACCCTGACGACCTCCCCGAGAGCCCGCATGCGCGCATTCAAGGCCGCACTGGCCGCCCTGACCGCCCTGGCCGTCACGGCCGTTCCGGCTTCCGCCCAGGGCCGCGGCCCCGGTGGCGAGAAGGAGAAGCCCCTCCCGCTCGAGCCGGCCCGCAAGGCCGCCTTCACCGCGACCAACGGCACCTGGATCTCGCTCGACGTAAGTCCGGACGGCGAGACCATCGTGTTCGATCTGCTGGGGGATCTCTACCTCCTGCCGATCGACGGGGGCAAGGCGACCCGCATCACCGAGGGCATGGCCTACGACGCCCAGCCCAGGTTCAGCCCCGACGGCCAGGCAGTCGTGTTCATCTCCGACCGGAGCGGCGGCGACAACGTCTGGACCATGCGGCTGGACTTCACGGACACGACGCAGGTCACCCAGGGCAACGGCAGTCTCTATGTCTCGCCGGAGTGGAGCCCGGACGGTCAGTACATCGCCGTGAGCCGTTCCGGGGGACTCTTCGGAGCGGCCAAGCTGGAGCTGTACCGGATCGGGCGGCACAGCCCCCTGCCGGTGATCCGCGGCCCCCAGCCGTTCAAGACCGTCGGCGCCGCATTCAGTCCGGACGGCCGGTACATCTGGTACGCCGGGCGGTTCAACGACTGGACCTACAATGCTCTCTTTCCGCAGCTGCAGATCTACCGGTACGATCGGGAGCGCGGAACCTCGACCCGCCTGACCAGCCGGTACGGATCGGGCTTCCGGCCGGCGATCTCGCCGGACGGCCGGTGGCTGGTCTACGGCACCCGGGAGGGCAGCCAGACCGGCCTCCGCATCCGGAACCTGGAGAACGGTGACGAGCGCTGGCTGGCCTATCCGGTCCAGCGGGACGAGATGGAGTCGCGCGCGCCGCTCGACATTCTCCCGGGATACAGCTTCACCCCGGATTCGAAATCGGTGGTGGCGTCCTACGGCGGAGAAATCTGGCGCATCCCGACCGAGGGGGGCGCGGCGACGAAGATCCCGTTCGAAGCCGACGTGAAGCTCGACATCGGTCCGGAGGTCCGGTTCGCCTACCGGGTGGATACCGCGGCCATGGTGACCGCCCACCAGATCCGGAATCCGGTCGCCTCGCCCGACGGGAAGCGGCTGGCATTCACCGCGTTCGACCGGCTCTGGGTAAAGGACATGCCCGACGGCGAAGCTCGCCGGGTAAGCACCGGCAGCGTGGGCGAGTATCACCCGGCCTGGTCTCCGGACGGCCGGTGGATCGCCTATGCGACATGGGACGACAGCGCCGGCGGGCAGATCATGAAAGCCGACGCCACCGGGCGCACCGCCCCGCAACAGGTCACCCGGGTTTCGGCACTCTACTACAACCTGGCCTGGAATCCCGACGGCACCCGGATCGTCGCCACCCGCGGCGCCGCCCGGGATCTGAAAGAAGCCGCCGGCACCTTTTTCGGTCCGCTGGGCGGGGAGTTCGTGTGGGTGCCCGCGGCGGGCGGGGATGTCACCGTCATCTCGCCCACCGGCGGCCGGGACGTGGCCCACTTCCGGCTGGATCAGCCGGACCGGATCTACGCCTATGGGTTCCAGGATGGGCTGGTGTCGTTCCGATGGGACGGGACCGACGTGCAGCGGATCCTGCGGGTCGTGGGGCCGCCATCGCCGGGCGGCACCCCCGACCCCGACGAAGTCCGGTTCCTGCCGCGGCGGCTGACCCCGATGCCGGTCTCGATGGATCCCGCCGAAGGCGGCGGGCCGCCGCCACCGGCCGGGCTGGTGCTGATCTCACCCACAGGTGGACGGGTGCTGGCCCAGGTGGGCAATGATGTCTACACCGTGGACATCCCGGAGGTCGGTGGCCCGGTACCGACGGTCTCGGTAGCGAACGTGCAGGGTGGGCCGGTCAAGGTCCGGAGACTGACCGAGATCGGCGGTGAGTTTGCGTCCTGGAGCGGCAACGGCGAGCAGGTCCACTGGGCCATCGGCAACGCCTTCCTGACCTATGACCTCTCACGGGTCGAGGCGATCGAAGACAGCGCCGATGCCGCGGACCGTGCGCGCGTGGCCCGGGCGCTGGCGCTCCGGAGCATCCTCGACAGTCTCAAGGCCACCCGCAAGCTGGTGGACAGCCT